>JAKBCS010000198.1 GCA_021807595.1 Planctomycetota bacterium
TCGACGCTAAAAGATTACATGGAGAGCGGCCAATTCAGTCGCGGCGCGCGCAGCTTCGCCACCGACGCCAGCCTCGTTTACACCGGCAACCTCGACGTACAGGACGATCGACCCGATGAACGCTATCGCCACCTCTTCGAGCCGCTGCCCGAAGAATTGATCGACTCGGCCTTTCTCGACCGATTGCACGGTTACTTGCCGGGCTGGGAGATCCCCAAGATCACTTCGGAGGCCTTGGCAAACGGCGTCGGCTTCATCACGGATTACTTTGGCGAGATTCTGGCTCGGCTACGCGAGGACGACTACCAGACCGCGGCCAGTCGCTTGCAGTTCGCCCCCGGAATGACGCGCCGCGATCAAGTCGCCGTGGAACGCATCGCCTCGGGGCTGATCAAACTAATCTACCCCCACGGAGAAATGACGCCTGACGAGACGAAAGAAATGGTACGACTGGCATGTGAACTGCGCCAGCGCGTCCACGATCAGTTGGTGGCGATCGCGCCGGGAGAGTTCAAGCCGCGGTCGATCGATCTAGCGGCGACGCCGGTGCCGATACCGGGTCTTGCTTCGGAGATCAAGTGATGCGGATACAGCGTGGGGACTCGATGGAGGAGACGATGTCATCCACGAACGAATGCAATCCGTTGGCCGCGCCGAATAGTAGATCGTCGCGCCCAACGAGCGGGTCATTCCACGGTCACCGATTCCATTTCTCGACTTAGCAGGTCCAGCACGACGAATGTTTTCGGACGCGCTCGGTGCAGCGCTCCGGGATTGACGATGCGCGTGGGGCCGCTGAGATGCTCCTCGGCTCGATGGGTGTGGCCGTAGAAAAGGAAGTCGTAATAGCCGGAGGTTTCCACATCGCGCAGCAACCGCGCGTCGTCGCCGTGTGTGAACGCCAGTTTCAGGCCTTCCAGTTCGATGCTTCCGAACGAATCGTGCAGGGTGGCGTGGATGGCGTGCATCGCTTCGCGCAACGCGGCGCGCTCGTGGTCGCAGTTGCCGAAGACGAAATGCACTGTGAAACCGTCGAACATTGCAATCGTTTCTGGATCGTCGATGTCGCCGCAATGGAGAAGTGTGGTGATGCCGCGCGCGCGCAATTCGGTAAGGGCGCGCGCCACCGTAGAACGGTTGCCGTGCGTGTCGCTGACGATGCCGATGCGCATGGGGATTCCTCCCGAAGAGCGATGAGGGTTGTTGTATGACGGGGTCGGTGAGGGCGTCAATCCGTGTTGGCGGCAAGAGAGGGTTTCGCTAGGTTAATTTGGAAAGGAGTTAACCGTACCAAACCATGACTCGACGCTCTCGTGCCCGTGAAGTGGCCTTGCAACTGCTGTTTCAACGCGATCTCAACCATCGCGACGACCGCGAGGCGCTCGAACGCTTCGTCCGCGAACGGCTACACGATCAGAGCCTCGTGCCGTTCTGTCTCGCACTCTACGACGGGACGATGACCCATCGAGACGAAATCGACCGCCGACTCGGTGAAACGGCTGAGAATTGGCGCTTGTCTCGCATGCCTGCCGTCGATCGAAACGTCCTCCGGTTGGGTGCCTACGAGCTGACGCACACGCCGGAGACTCCGCCCAACGTCGCGCTTAACGAGGCCATCGAGTTGGCGCGGCGCTACGGCTCTGCCGACTCGCCCGCCTTCGTTAACGGCGTCCTCGACCGCTTGCGTCAACCCTCCACTGCGGTGGAGTGAGGTATGCCGGCACGTCAACCCTTTACCGCATTGTGCCAGCTGGCCGCGCGCGGGCCTTGCGCCGGACGGGTCGATCTACACCTCCACACCACGCACAGCGACGGAACCTATACGCCAGCGCAGATTGTCGATTTGGCGCGACGCGCCGGCTTGACGGCGGCGGCGATTACCGATCACGATACCCTCGGCGGTGTGGCGGCTGCGCAAGCGGCGGCGGCAGGGACGGGCGTGGAAATCGTCGCCGGCGTCGAGATCACGGCGGAATATCGTCAACGAGAATTGCATCTATTGGGCTACTTCGTCGCTCTCGATGATACGCCATTATCCGACGCGCTGGACGATTTGCGCCGCCACCGAATCGCGCGCTTTCACGAGATGTTGGAGCGATTGCGGCAGCGCGGCGTGTCCCTTTCCGAAGACGAGCGGCGCGTTCGGGGTTCGCCGGACGCCTTGGGCCGTCGTCACGTTGCGGAGATGCTCGTTCGCGCCCGCCGCGTGGCCACGATGCGCGAGGCGTTTCAGCGCTATCTCGGCGACCGCGGCGGCGTGGCGATGCCGAAGAAACGCTTGCCGGTCGCCGAGGCCATCGCCCTGGTGCGTGCGGCGGACGGCGTTGCGGCGTGGGCACACCCGCCGTATGATTGCACTCAGGAGCAACTCGCCGAGTTGCACGCGCTCGGTTTGAGAGCGGTCGAGGTGGAATATCCCGATCTGCGACGATCTCGGCTGTTGGAACTGCGCGGATGGGCCGAACGCTTGGATTTGGCCATCACCGGCGGCAGCGATTGTCATGGACCGGGACGGCGCGGCGTCGGCTCCTGTACCATCTCCGCCAAGGAGTTCGCTCGCCTTCGTTTGCGAAGGGAGAAGCGGCAGTGTTAGCCGATGCGTGGAGCATACCCAGCAGCGAACGCCGCCGGTTCGTTCGATTCGTGAGGTAATCATGGTTTTTCGTGCCATTTTCGAGAAGCTTAAGGTGGGGTTGAGTAAGACGCGCGGCGTCTTCTCCGGCTTCGCCTCCCTGTTTCGTCTGCGCGGCAAGGTGGACCGCAATTTCCTCGCCGAGATGGAGAAGCGCCTCTACCTCGCCGATGTCGGCGTCACCGCCACTTTCCTCATCATCGAGCAAGTGCGGCAATCGTTCCTCAACAAAGAGATCGGCGAGGATGTCGAAACATTCGTCAAACAACAGTTGAAAGAAATGCTGACGGCCGGAGAGGGGATAAGCTACGCGGCTAACGGCCCGACGGTGGTGATGGTGGCGGGCGTGAACGGCTCCGGCAAGACGACTTCCATCGCCAAACTGGCCCGAAGGCTTCAGCAAGACGGCAAGAAGGTTCTCGTGGCCGCCTGCGATACCTATCGCGCCGCCGCCGTCGAACAACTGACGGTGTGGAGCGAGCGGATCGGCTGCGAAATCGTCAAGAATCAGCAGGGCAGCGATCCGGCCAGCGTGGCCCACGATGCCTGCGAGCGCGCCAAAGCGCGCGGCTTCGACGTTCTCATCGTGGATACGGCCGGACGGCTACACACCCAGAAACATCTGATGCGCGAACTGGAGAAAATCCATCGCGTGGTCGCCCGGCAGATCCCAGGCGCGCCGCACGAAGTCTTGCTCGTTCTCGACGCCACCACAGGGCAGAATGCCATCGCCCAGGCCGAGAATTTTGAGAAGGCGGTGCGGTGTAGCGGCATCATCTTGGCCAAGCTCGACGGTACAGCCAAGGGAGGTGCCATCTTCGCCATCAAGCAAAAGATCGACCTGCCGGTCAAATTCGTCGGCGTTGGCGAAACGCTCGACGATCTCGAACCGTTCGATCCGGACTCCTACGTCGAGGCGTTGTTCGCGTAATTGACTTGACAACCGGCGCTGGGTCGCTATCCTGTCCTCCCTTCTGGGGAGGGCAAGATGCACGAGCGAAAATCCGCGAACTCTTGGCTGCCGTTGGCTCTGTTGCTCGTCGGCTGCGGAACCATGCGCACCAGCGACACGACGCGCACGGCCACCGAGCAATTGCTTCTCTCGCACTCTATCGATGACTCGGTATCGCAGCTCGATTTCCGCATGTTGTCCGGCCGGCGCGTCTTCCTGGAAACGCAATATCTCGAGGGAGTAACCGACAAAAGCTATCTGATAAGCTCCTTGCGCCAGCAGCTGCTGGCCTGCGGCTGCTTGATGCAGGAAGATCGCAAGACGGCGACGTACATCGTCGAAGCGAGAGCCGGCAGCGTCGGCACCGACCGCAACGACATGCTCATTGGCGTGCCGCAGATGTCGATACCCTCGGTGATGCCGGGCATACCCGGTGCCATGATCCCGGAGGTGGCCCTGGCCAAGAAGACCAATCGCCGAGCCGTTACCAAGGTGGCCGTCTTCGCCTATCGGCGCGATGGAGGCGAAGCGGTGTGGCAATCGGGCATCGTCGAATCTACCAGCCGCGAACGCAACAGTTGGTTGTGCGGCGCGGGGCCGTTCAAACGCGGCAGTCTGCATCGCGGGACCGAGTTCGACGATCAGCGGGTCGTCGTGCCCTTACTGGATCGAAGACCCGGCGAGTCGAGATATCCCGTCGTGTCCGTTGGACAGCCCGTGAAGTGGAAGCGCGGCCCGCTGCCCGAGGACGAACCCATTCAAACGGCCAAAGGGTCCGACGACTCCGCCCACGAGGGCAAGGTCATCCAAACCTCCAACACCCCGCCCGCCTCTGCCGATGCGGAGAAGTCCGAGTGAAAGGCAGGGTAATGGGGCGGGGGCGCAGAATGACTTCGGCTATACGGTTTGCCCGGCTTGCTCGTCCACTTGGGAGGGTCTCCTCCGCATCGTCCCCGTTCTCGTTCAGTTAAGCACGAATCGCAGCAAGCGGCAGGGGATTTTGCCGTTGTAGAGTGGGATTTCGACCTCCGGCTTCAGTCCGATGGAGGCAGCGAGGCGCGGGTTGCCGGTGAATACATAGGCGGTCCAGCCCCGACAACGCTGCGCGAAGACTTCGCCGAGCAGTCGATACAACCCGAAAAGATTTTTCTCTTCGCCGATCCTCTCGCCATAAGGTGGATTGCAGAGGAGAACGCCTCCGTCGCCCGCGGGAGGTTGGAAGTCGCGCAGTTCGCGTTTGTCGATGCGCAGCACATGGCCGATGCCGGCGGCGCGGGCGTTGTCGATGGCGAAGGAGACGGCATCGCCGCGCGCGTCGGCGGCGTAGATCGTGGCAGGCAGCGCGCGAACGATGCCGCGCCGCGCTTCGTCGCGCAACTCCGTCCACAATGCAATGTCAAAATCCATCCATCCTTGGAAGCCGAAACGCTTGCGCGTCAACCCCGGTGGGCGCTTCAAGGCGATCCAGGCGGCTTCGATGGCGAGCGTGCCTCCTCCGCACAAGGGATCGGCGAACGGACGTTCGCCGTGCCAGCCAGTCATTAGCACCAGCGCGGCGGCCAACGCCTCGTTGAGCGGAGCGCGCGTCTGGATCGGACGGTAGCCGCGCTTGTGCAGCGAGTCGCCGGAACTGTCGAGACTCAACACGGCACGGTTGCGATAAACGTGCAGATTGAGGCCAAGCATCGGCTGTTCCACATCGACACTGGGCCGTCGTCCGCAGCGCTCGAGAAATTGATCGCAGATGGCATCCTTGACGCGCAGGGCTGCGTACTTGGAATGCGTGATCTTGGAATCGCGGACATTGCAATCGACGGCCAAGGTGTGTTCCGGCGTCAGATATTGCGACCAATCCAGAGAACGCACCGACTCGTACAGTTCGTCCGGCGACATTACCACGGCTTCGTGGATGGGCTTCAACACGCGAACGGCGGTGCGCAGCCACAGATTCGCGCGATAGAGCAAACTCAGATCGCCGCCGAACGCCACGCCGCCGCGTCCCTCTTCCACATTCTCCGCGCCAAGCGCGCGCAATTCATCGGCCAGAATCGGCTCGATTCCTCGTCCACAAGTAGCAAAATGTTGGTCCATACTCTGCTTTCGGCTATCAACTCGGCTCTCGGCTTTCGCTGGATCATTCAGTTTAGCAAAGATAGGCGTTTGGACGAGCGATTCTCCGTTTGCAGATTCGGCCTCAAGCGATAAATTGATGTTGTGCAAACTCCAAGGCCTATATTGGCCGTAAGCCGAAAGCCGAGAAGATAGCCGATACCCGAGATATGAGTGTACTGCCTGCCGGACAATCTCTGACTCGCTTTGTTCCCGATCTGGACGAGATGATCGACAATCCGCGTGCCTACCTTGCGGAGGGACCGTTGACCGTCGGGCCGCGTCAGATGTATGGACTGGCGGGGTTGTTCGCACTCATTGGCGGTACCCTGATTGTGTCGTGCTTTTTCATTAATCCGGCCGATCGGGGACGGCTGCTCGGCGAACGCTTGGCGTTGGGCATCGGCTTGCTTCTGGGGGCGAGCGTCTGGTTGGGTTGGTCGCTGCGGCTGCGCGGCCATTCGCTGGTGCTGCGGAGCGAAGGAGTGGACATTTGCTACCGCGATACGGTCGTCTTCTGTCCGTGGGCTGCGTTCAATGTCGAGGGGCGCGCGTTCGTGCCGGGCAGTGATAGCCCGAGCGTGGGGCTGACGTTGCCGGTGGCGACGGAAGCCCTTGCATTCGTGGAACTGCGGCGTGAGGGGACGCCGATCGCGCACGGAGCTGAAGTGAAAGCGGCACAATGGTATTTAGTCGGCGTCGATACGGTGGTCTTGCCGGCGCGGTACGAAGTAAAGGCCGGCGAACTGGGCGAGTTACTACTGATGTTGGGTCGCCGGTTGGGGCGAGAATTGCCCAAGGGAATGCCTCCTCCCGAAGCGTATCCCCAAGCGGGACGCGACGATTTTCCTCTTGCTCCCGATGGCAACGGCTGGATCGCGGTGCATCTAACGCGGCTGGCGTTTCCGCCGCGCTGCTGCGACTGCGGCGAACGGACACAGCGAACAAAAAACTTCAGGGTTGAGGCGCGCGGCGACAAACTGACGAGCATTTTCCTACCGACAGGTCAGCCGTTGGAGCTGGCGATTCCGGTTTGCGACGATTGCCAAGGGCGGATGCGCGAAGCTCAACATCGCGGCAGCGTCCGTGGAATGCAAATCGGATCGCTATTGCTCTGCTTCTTGGCAATGTTGTTGGCTTGGAGCGAAGGATGGCGCGAGCGTTCGCTGTTGTTGGTCGTCGCACTAGCCGCGCTGTCTGTGGGAGGCATCGCCGGCTTCCTCCTCGGCTCGCTGGCTTCGCGGCACTCCCCGGTCGAGATAAGAGGCTACTCGCCGAGTCGAGGCACCTTGCGCGTGCGCTTTCGACATCCTGAATACGCCGCTCAAGTCCTCGCCGCCATGCGGTCGCAAACGAATGAACGCCGCCCCTAGCGTGAATTTCGTTGCTATCTCTCACAGAAGCAGGTACTCTGAACCTCTCCTACAAGCCAACAGAGTGGAGGATCCCGTCATGATCGCGCGCCGAACGCCATTCGTCGTAGTCGTTTTCGTTTTCGCATCTCCCACTTTTGCCGCCGACCTGCCGAAAATCGACGTGGAGAGGCAACCCTTGGCGGCGCAGGCACGGCGTGTCGCCGAGGCTTTGGCTTTACTGGGCGAGCCGCTTTCCGATGTCGAACGCCAAGCTCTACGCGACGCTTCTACCGGGACCGACGAGAAGAAGTCGGTCGAGGCTATTCAGGATATATACGACAAACATTGTCTCGCTTTTGTCCATGTGGCAAAGGATAGGAAGCTGGAGACGCGACAGGGTCCGGCCAAGCCGCAACTCGCCGAACAAGGGTGGCGCATTTTTCTCGTCAAAGTCCACAATGAAGCGAGCGTTGCCAACGCCGTCCTTGGCGCGACCAGTCCGAACGCTCTGCCTCTCACCAAGTCCTCGAGTGGCCAACCCGATCCGAAGGTCGTCTCCGTTGGCGAAGTCGGCAAACGATTTCTCGACGTGATGATGTATGACGCGCAGCCCTTGGTTCGCAATCTTTCCGGTCTGGAACTGGAGTATCGCATCGTCCAGGTGTATTGTCGCGATTCAGGACGGAAGGAGGCGACGCTACAATTCAACCTGAATGAGGGGAAAAAAGTTGTAGCCGCCGGTCCTCCGCTGCGAATCGATTTCGAGGCGTTGCCGGCCGTGCTGGTGCGGTTGCGCGTTCTCGACGACGATGGACGCTCTCAGCGCGACGGCAGGGGAGTTGTGGCATCTTTCACTTTTCGCGATGCCTTGGGGCGCGTGTATCCTTC
>JAKBCS010000199.1 GCA_021807595.1 Planctomycetota bacterium
CGTCGCGGCTAACCAAATCAATTACTCAACTTGTCGAGCGCCAGCTTTCGCGCCAGTTGCAGCGCTTCGGCGAGTTTGTCGGCGTCTTTGCCGCCGGCTTGGGCGATGCCGGTCGCGGGACCGCCGCCTTTGCCGCCGACGACCTTGGCGACCTCACCGATCAGCTTGCCCGAGTGTAGGCCTTTGTTGCCGAGATCGTCCGTTACCAGACTCATCAGACCGACTTTGCCCTCATCCGACCAGCCGACGACGATGACGGCGCTCTTCGCCTTCTCGCGCAGACGGTCGAGTTGCTGCCGCATTTGTTCGACGGGGGCGGCGGGCATCTCGCCGACGAGAATTTTCGCTCCGTCCATGTCGATGGCCGACGCCAAGAGACGATCGCCGACGCCGGACAGATCGCTGGCCGCGCCTTTGCGGAGCTGTGCTTGCAGCTTCTTCACTTCCTCCTGCAATACCTCGACACGGCGCGGCACGTCTTCCACGGCGCAGTTGAAGCGTGCGGCCAACTCGTCCACCACTGCCGACAGCCGCTGCACCGTCGCTACCGCTTCACGCCCGGTGACAGCAACCACGCGGCGAATTCCTTTGCCGACCAGTTCCTGTGCGACGATCTTGAAGAAGCCCGCTTGGCCGGTGTGGTTCAGATGCGTACCGCCGCAAAACTCGATGGAATGTTCGAGGGTGGCTTCATCGGGTTTGTGCGGCCCAATCAGCAGCACACGCACCGGATCGGGATACTTCTCGCCGAAGACGGCGCGGACGCCGACGAGTTTCTTGGCCTCGGTCAGCGGCATCGCCACCGGCGTCACCGGCAGATCGGCGTAGATCTTCTCGTTGACGAGTCGTTCCACCTCCGCGATTTCTTCCGGTGACATCGGCTTGTCGTGCGTGAAATCGAAGCGTGTCTTCTCCGCATCGACCAGCGAGCCGCGCTGCTCGACGTGATCGCCGAGGACTTTGCGCAGCGCCCAGTTGAGCAGATGCGTGGCCGTGTGATTGCGCATGGTATGAACGCGGGCGCTGGAAACTTCCAGCGTCGCCGGCTGCCCCGCCTTGATCTGGCCGCGCGCGACCCGGCCAAGGTGCAGCACGCAATCGCCCAGACGCTGCGTGTTCGTCACGTCAAATCGGCCCGTCTCTGTGTGAATCACGCCGGTGTCGCCGACCTGACCGCCCTGCTCCGCATAGAAGCAAGTGCGTTCCAGGATCAACGCTGCCTCGTCGTCTTGCTCGAGCGCGCCGTGCTTGACGACCGTGCTGTCCAACACCCAGCCCTCCAGCTTGGCCGTGGTCGTCAGATGGGCGTACTTGCGCGAATCGTCCGTCTTCGGCAACTCGCCGGTAACGGCGGTGACGCCGAACTTCTTGCGTTCTTTGCCGGATTGCTCCTGAAACTCCTTCATGCGCTGCTCGTAGCGCGGCCGATCGACGCTCATGCCGACTTCGCCGGCCATCTGCTCCGTGATGTCGATGAAGAATCCGTAGGTGGTGTGCAGATCGAACGCCTCGTCGCCGCTGATAATGAAGCTTTCTCGCTCGCTCGTCCGCCGCACTACTTTCTCGAACAGCTCGAGGCCGCGGTCGAAATTGCGGATAAAAGAGACCTCTTCCTCACGGATTATCTTCGCCACCTTGTTCGGATCGCGTTTCAATTCAGGGAAGACTCCGCCCATCGTCTCAACGACGACCGGCACCAGTTCGTGGAGGAACGGATCCTTGGCGTTGAGATACTGCCTTCCAAACCGCTCGGCGCGACGGAGGATGCTGCGCAGGACGTAGCCGCGCTTTTCGTTGCTTGGCGTCGCTCCGTCGCTGAGGGCGAACGTCAGCGCGCGAATGTGGTCGGCGATGACGCGGTAGGCCGTATCTTTGTGATCGGCGAGTTTGCCCGTGTACGCCGGTGCTTTGGTGATTTTCTGAATCGCCTGGAAAATCGGCGCGAACACGTCGGTATCGTAATTGCTTGCCTTGCCTTGCAACACGGCGCAGACGCGCTCGAACCCCATACCGGTATCGACGTGCTTGGCCGGCAACGGCGTCAGCTTTCTGTCCGGGCCACGATTGAACTGGATAAAAACGAGGTTCCATATCTCAATAGCATCCGGCGTGCCCGCGTTCACGAGCTTGCCGCCGCTTTTGTCCGGCGTTCGATCGATGTGGATCTCGGTGCAGGGACCGCACGGACCCGTCTCGCCCATCTCCCAGAAATTGTCTTTCTTGTTGCCCATGTGAATGTGCGATGGGTCGATGTCCGTCTCGGAGCGCCACAGCGCCGCCGCTTCCTCGTCGGGTTCCAGTCCCTCTTTGGGATCGCCCTCGAAGACGGTCGCGTGCAATCGGCTCTTATCGAGTTTCCATACCTCGGTTAGCAGCTGCCAGGCCCAGCGGATCGCTTCCTTTTTGAAATAGTCGCCGAACGACCAATTGCCGAGCATCTCGAAGAACGTGTGGTGGTATGTGTCCTTACCCACGTCTTCGAGATCGTTGTGCTTCCCGCCGGCGCGAATGCACTTCTGCGTGTTGGCCGCCCGTTTGTACGGGCGCGTGCCGGTGCCGAGAAACACGTCCTTGAACTGGTTCATACCGGCGTTGGCGAACAGCAGCGTTGGATCGTCGTGCGGCACGACGCTGCCGGAAGGCACGAACGTATGGCCGTGCTTCTTGACGAAGAAGTCGATAAACTGCTGGCGAATTTCATTGGGGGTGGTCATAAAGCATCTCAATCGAAAAGCTATAGCGCAAGGAATCGCAGCGGTTTATTGTCCGATTTGTTCGCGCGGCCGTCAATGGACGGCGAGGCAACCGCGACGTTCAAAAAACGAACGAGGCGAGGTTGTTCACCTCGCCTCGTTCGACGAACCGGGATCGGCCGGTTTACCGTGCTTGTTAGTGGCAGCGGCGGCACTTCTTGCTGGTGGTCTTGCAGCAGGGGGTGCAGCAAGTGTTGCAAGAATTGCAGCAGTCCACTTGCTTGGTCACGGTGCGGGGCACCATGCGGCAGCAGGTAACGGCTTGTTGGCAAGGCACGCACTTGGCCACCATGCGGGTGCATTGGGTGGCGACACACTTGGAGACCATGACCGTGTAGGTCTGAGTCGTCTGGCACGGCACGCACTTCACGCAGCAGACCTTGCAAGCGACCTGCTTGGGCACCATCTTGCAGACGGTGACTTGCGTGGTGCAGGGGACGCATTCCGTGCAGCGGACCATCTTGGTGCAAGGCGTTTCAACCCACACCTTGTTCGGGCACCAGGTGCGGACGGTCTTCGTCGGCACGCAGCAGCTTTCGCAGCAGTTGTTCTTGTTGCGCAGCTTCGTGAGGCAACCCTGACGGCAGGGCACTTCGCGGCATTCGTAGTGACCCATGTCCACGCACTTGCGCGACACGGTCGTCACCGGTTTGCAAGTGTGGACCTTCTTCATCACCGTGCGAGTCTCGACGCAGGTGGTCGGCTCGCAGACGGTGCGCATAACGGTCTGCTCTTCCGTCACTTGACGGTAGACGGTGCAGGTACGGGTGCGCGTTTCCGGGGTACACACGGTCTTATAGGCCGTGTAGGTTTCCGGGACGCATTCGGTCTTGTAGACCGTTTTCATGGTGGTGAACTGTTCGGGCACCCATTCGGTGCAAGTTACGGTTTGCGTTGCCGGAGCGCACGGATCGGCGCTGGCGACAACGGGGGCCGCAGTTGCGGGGGCCGGAGCCGGGGTTTGAGCCAAGGCGGTTACAGCCGCGCTGGCCAAGAGGACATTCGCCACCAGTGCAAGACGGGCGCGCTGCCAAATCATGCCTACTTCTCCGTGAATTGCGGTACGAGTCGATCCGGCCCTCTACCTGGCACAATCCGGGGGGCCCAATCGAGCCAGAGTTGTCTTCGGTTCAAATATGCCCAATCCAGGGGGACTGGTAAAGGAAATCCATCTGGGTATGAGGCAAAAAATACAAAAAGAGTTGGGACTGCGCGGAGATGGAGTAAGACTTCGATTTTTTGCAAAGTGCGAACGATTCGGAGGGTGTAAGTGATGCGTGAGAAGCCGATTGTAGCCGTTCCATCGCTTGGCAACGCGCGGCGGATCGAACGGCAAAGCCCCGCGCCGCTCGAATTCGGAGTGACGGTCTTGCAAGCTCCCCTCTCCCCTGTATTCGGGGGTGAGGGGGCGAGAACCCACGGAAAAATGCACCCCTCACCCCCAGCCCCTCTCCCCCGAATACAGGGGAGAGGGGAGCTTTCGGAACAGACACTCAGACGGAAAGGCTCGTCGAATAGGCTCTCGGACGACGTCGATGCGAGGCGGGACGTTGGGGGGCGTCGGCGCGCTTTGCCTAGCTTGACGGGTTTTGCTCATCCGGCTATAATTCCATTAGCGCTCGGAAACAAGGTTCGTAGGACTCGTGAGTCAATGCAACCGACGGGAAGTCGATTGCTCGGAGCGCAGCGGCAAGGGAATGCCGAACATGGCCAATCCGGTCGATGTCATTGACCGGGCGAAGTGTCGAGGGAGGAACGGGTGCAGAGGTGGCTCCCGGTCGTAATCCTTCAAACCGGGAGTGGCCATGCGATGCTTTCCTTTCATCCACTCCTCTTTTCAGGCCGTGGACCCGCCGCGAACAGATGAAGTAATCTCCACTCCAACCCGCGACACCGCAAGGTAACCCCTTGTTGCAGGCGCGGCTTGGCGGCATCGAACGGGTGGCCCTTGGCAGACGATCGGGTCAAACGGATCAAAGAGGCCAACGACATCGTCGCGGTGATCGAAGGCTACCTCGAACTACGTCCAGCCGGGGCTGCGCGGTTCAAGGGGCTTTGTCCTTTTCACAACGACCACAATCCTTCGCTCATCGTCGACCAACAGTGGCAAAATTACAAATGCTGGTCCTGTAATAAATACGGCGATGTCATCACCTTTGTTCAAGAGTACGAGCGCGTGAGCTTTAGCGATGCGCTCGAACTTCTGGCCCGCCGCGCCGGAATCACCCTCGAAAAAACTCCGAATTTCGTGCAGAACCAGAGTCGCGCCGCAATGCTTGATGTAATCCGTTGGGCGGCGCAACAGTTTCACGAATGCTTACTCGATTCGCCGTTGGCGGAAGAGGCGCGACGCTATGTCGGATCGCGCGGCTTGACGGGAGAAACGGTGCGACGCTACGGCTTGGGCTACGCTCCGCGAGCGGGCGAATGGCTGGTGCAACGCGCGGAAGCGAACGGAGTCTCGTTGGAGATGCTCGAAAAGGTCGGCTTGATCGCTCCGCGCACCGAGCAAAACGGCTATTACGACCGCTTCCGCGATCGCGTCCAGTTCCCCATCCGCGACGCGCGGGGGCAGACGGTGGGGTTCGGTGGGCGCATCTTGCCCACATCTCCTCTGTCGTCTCGAGCGCCGAAGTATTATAACTCCACAGCGACGCCGCTCTTTAACAAGAGCGAGCATCTGTACGGAATCGACCACGCACGCCAGGTTGCCGGCGATTGCGGCTATTTGGCCATCGTGGAAGGATACACCGACGCCTTGATGGCGCATCAATTGGGCGTCGGGCAAGTGGTGGCTACGATGGGCACGGCCTTGAACGACCGCCACGTTCAACAAGTGAAGCGTTTCGCTCCGCGCGTGGTGTTGGTGTTCGACGCCGACGCGGGCGGCGATACCGGCGTCGATCGGGCCTTGGAGATTTTCGCCGGACACGATGTCGAGTTGGCCGTCGCCACCCTGCCGGACGGACTCGATCCGTGCGATTTGCTCGTGCAACAAGGCGCGGAACCTTTCCGCCGCGCTTTGGAATGCGCCGTGGACGCGCTGGAGTTCAAGCTGAATTCGGTTCTGCCCAAGAGCGGCATGCCCAACGTCGAAGACAAACGCCGTGCCGTGGACGCCGTCCTCGGCATCATCGCCTTGGCTCCGCCGATGCCCGGACAAGCCGGCGCTTTGAAGGCGGAATTGATGGTCAATCGCATCGCTCAACGCCTGGGACTCAAGGAGGAGACCGTATGGGCAAGGCTGAGAGAATTGCGTCACCTCAAACGGAGCGAGGGAGCGGCGGCTGCGCGTCCCCCCTCCGACGAGACGGGCCAGCGGGCGGCCAAAGCTGCCCCCGAAGAGAGACAACTGTTGGAATTGCTGTTGGCCGACCCGGAGTTGGTGGCCGCGGCGGCCCACGAGATTCGAGCAGCGGAGATCGCTCATCCGGGACTTCGGAAACTGTTGGAGGGGTTGTACGACCTGCGCGCAGCCAATGAGCCGCCCACGCTCGATCTCTTGCGTCCCCGCCTCGACAATGTTGCCCTGGCGGTGAAAGCACTCGAACTGCAAGCTATCGGTCGGGTCGTGCCCGACCGGGCGGCGTGTTGGCGGCAACTCCTGGCCTTCTTCCAGGATCGTCGTCTCAAGCGCGCCAAACGAGAATTACAAACGCGGCTCAACGCCGCCACCGATACCGCGTCGGAACTGGAACTGCTTCGGCAGGTGCAAAATCAAAGTGCTGAGCCACGCGCGCTGAGTTCTGAGTGATCCCACTCCGCTCTCGACGCGAACCTCGGAACTTTAGACCTCAGAACTTCGGGAGGGTTTGATGGAGAAGATCGACGACGGCCTGAAGACTTTGCTCGAATCGGGCAAGGAAAAAGGCTACCTGACCTACAGTCAGGTGAACGACCATTTACCCGATGACGACGCTAATCCCGAAAAAATCGATCGGCTTCTCATCATGTTGGAAGAGCAAGGCATCGAGCTGATTGACGAATCGGAGGCCGAGGAACGCGAAGGCGGAGCGCCCGCCCTCGACGAGCAAACGCGCGTCGAGTTGGACGTCAGTTTCCTCGACGAAGGCGACAGCCGTCGCATCGACGATCCCGTGCGCATGTACCTCACCCAGATGGGCGAGATTCCCTTGCTTCGGCGCGAGGAGGAAATCGCCCTGGCCAAAAAGATCGAAGTGACCCGCAAACGCTTCCGCCGCAAAGTCCTCGAATGCGATGGGGCGCTGGTTCAGGTCGTCGAAACGCTCAAGCGCGTTCATCTCGGCGAACTGCCGTTCGACCGCACCGTCAAAATCTCGCAGACCGAGAACTTGGAGAAGGATAAGATTCTCCAACGCATGCCGCACAATCTGAAAACGCTCGAACATCTGATCGAACAAAATCAAGAAGACTTCACCAAGGTTCTCGATCCACGGCTGGACGAGAACGAGCAACGCAAAGTCCGCCGCTCCATTCGCATCCGCCGCCGCAAAGCCGTCACCCTCGTCGAAGAGTTGTCCATCCGCACGCAGAAAGTCCAGCCGTTGATGAAAAAGCTGGAACAGATGGCGGCGCAGATGAACGAACTCGAACAGAAAATCGGGTCGCTGCTCGACGTTCCCCCCTGTAAGGAGGAGCGGGCCAATCTCGAAAAAGAACTGCACGATTACATGATGCTGACGCTGGAAGAACCGGCCAGCCTTCGCAAGCGCGTCGAGATCGTTCGCAAACGCTTCAACGAATACGAGCAGGCCAAACGCGATCTGTCCGGCGGCAACTTGCGCCTGGTCGTGTCCATCGCCAAGAAGTACCGCAATCGCGGCCTCAGCTTCCTCGATCTCATTCAAGAAGGCAACACCGGCCTGATGAGGGCCGTGGACAAATACGAATATCGCCGCGGCTACAAGTTCTCGACCTATGCGACGTGGTGGATTCGCCAAGCCATCACGCGCGCCATCGCCGATCAGGCTCGCACCATTCGCATTCCGGTGCATATGATCGAAACGATGTCGAAGCTCCGTAATGTCTCGAAAAAGCTGTTGCAAGAGATGGGCCGCGAGCCGACCATTGAGGAAACGGCACGGGCCGCCAACATCAGCGTCGAGGAAACGCGCCGCGTTCTCAAAATCAGCAA
>JAKBCS010000200.1 GCA_021807595.1 Planctomycetota bacterium
GCGACAGCGTTACTCCCCTCTCCCCTGTACTCAGGGGAGATGGGCCGGGGGTGAGGGGTTTTGGCAAATCCGAATCCAACGCCCATCCATACAATTGTCGGTGGAGACTGCAACCGAGAGAAGCATCTTATGACTGGAATCGAAGCGTTCTTGGACGTTCTTGCTGCCGCCGGAGTGCGGCATATCTTCGGCAATCCCGGCACAACCGAGTTGCCGCTCAACGATGCGCTGGCCTCGGATGCACGGTTCAATTATATGTTTGGGCTACATGAGATTCCGGTGCTGGCGATGGCGGAAGGCTACGCGATGGCGTCGGGCGGCGTGGGTGTGGCCAACGTGCATATCTGTTGCGGACTCGGCAATGCGATGGGAATGCTGTACAACGCCCATTGTGCCGGTAGTCCGGTGGTGTTGACGGCGGGGCAGCAGGATCGTCGCTTGCGCTTCGAGGAGCCGGTGTTGGCCGGCGACATGGTGAACGTGGTTCGACCCTGGACCAAGTGGGCCTTCGAGGTGCAGCGCGTCGAGGATGTACCGGCGGCGGCGCGGCGGGCCATCCAGACGGCACTGACTCCACCGACCGGCCCCGTTTTTCTCGCGCTTCCCGTGGACGTGCAGATGGAAGCGAGTCACGGACTCGATCTCTCGCCGCCCTCGCCGGTGGATCGCCGGGTCCGACCGCCTCTCGCTGCGCTGCGCCGTGCCGCCGAGGTATTGGCACAGGCCAAGAACCCCGCCATACTCGCCGGTAGTCGTGTTGCCGAATGCGCTGCCAGTCCCGAACTCGTCGCCGTCGCCGAACGTTTGGGCGCTCCCGTCTTTTCGGAGCAGGCGACTTCGCACGGCCGATTACCCTTTCCGACCGATCATCCGCTCTATGCCGAGGCGTTGCCGTTGTGGTCGCCAGATGTGCGCCGCGCGCTGGCCGATTTCGACGTGCTATTCGTCGTCGGCATGTCGCTGTTGCGCAACTACATCTATCTCGAACCGAGTCGGGCCATCCCCGACTCGACGCGGTTGGTTCAGATGGACAACGACCCCTGGCAGATCGGCAAGAATTACCCCGTCGAAGTCGGACTGAACGGCGACTTGCAGGCGGGTCTGTCCGAGTTGGAGCCGCTGTTGCCCGAATCCGCCGCGGCGCGCGAGCGGATGGAGTGCCGAACGAGGGCGCGGCGCGGCCAATTAGACACTTTGCAGAGTAAAATACAATTAGAATCCTCACACCGACCGATGACTCCGTCGACACTCATGGCGATACTGGCTCAAATCCTGCCCTCCAACGTCGCCGTAGTCGAGGAAGCCGTGACGACGACGAACGGTACCCTGGAACGCCTGGGGGCGCTGAAAGATCCGTTGGGCTATTTCGGCCACCGCGGCTGGGCCTTGGGCTGGGGACTGGGCTGCGCGCTGGGTGTGAAATTGGCCTGGCCGGATCGTCCCGTGTTGGCGCTGCTGGGCGACGGGGCGGCCTTGTACGGCATTCAAGGACTGTGGACGGCGGCGCACCACCGCATCCCCGTTACGTTCGTGGTGTGCAACAATGCGCAGTATCGAATCCTCAAACAGTGCGGCGAGGTCATGCCGTTGCCCAACATGGCCGCCCGCCGCTACCTCGCAATGGATCTGGTTCAACCGGAGATTGACTTCGTCCGTTTGTCCCAATCGCTGGGCGTCGAGGCCCGCCGCATCGCGGAGCCGGAGGAACTAAGAGAAGCCGTAAGCCAATCGCTTGCTGGCGACCGACCGATGCTGATCGAAGCAACTATCTCGCGCTGACCCCGGCGAATCGGCAGCGTCCAAGGCGATTCGGCCTGTCGATGGACGCGGGCATCGGGCGGACGATGCCCCGCTCGCCGAGTTTCGAGCAACTCTTATAATCACCGTCGTGTCCTCTCCGCCTCGCTCTTGCCGAGTTGTACCGATCGATATGAGCATTCCTCTCGTAACTTCCGATGCGCCGTCCGGCGACGCCATGCAGCTGTTGGCCGAGTTGGAGAATAATGTCGCCAGCGTCTTTTTGGGCAAGCCGGAGATCATCCGCTTGTCGGTGGTGGCGCTGTTGGCCGAGGGACATTTGCTGATCGAAGATGTGCCCGGCATCGGCAAGACGCTGTTGGCCAAGGCACTGGCGCGCAGTCTCGGTTGCTCTTTCCACCGCATTCAGTTTACGCCCGATTTGTTGCCGAGCGATCTGCTGGGAACGAGCGTGTTCCATCAAGGGGCAGGTTCGTTCGTGTTTCAACCCGGCCCGCTGTTCGCGCAAGTGGTGTTGGCCGACGAGATCAACCGCGCCACGCCGCGCACGCAGAGCGCGCTCTTGGAAGCGATGAGCGATCGGCAAGTTTCGTCGGACGGTCAGACGCGGCCGTTGGGTCCGCCGTTCTTCGTGTTGGCCACGCAGAACCCCTACGAATTTGAGGGAACCTATCCGCTGCCGGAGAGCCAGCTCGACCGCTTCCTCATGCGACTGCGCATCGGCTACCCAGAGCGCGAGGCCGAGAAACGCATTTTGACCGGCCATCGCGGCGGCGAGCCGGTCGAGCGACTGCAAGCGGTTCTCTCCGCCGATAGAGTCGTCTGGCTCCAGTACCAAGTTCGTCAGGTGCGCGTCGAGGACACGTTGACCGATTATGTCCTGGATCTCTTGGCGGCGACGCGCTATCATCCAGACATCCATCTCGGCGGCAGCACGCGGGCGGCGCTGACGCTGTATCGCGCCGCCCAAGCGTTGGCATTCGTCGAAGGGCGGAACTACGTTGTGCCCGACGACATCAAACGCCTCGCTCCCGCCGTCCTCGCCCATCGCCTGGTGACGCGCTCGATGCGCCAAGACGGCTCCCCCAACGCTGCCGAGGAAATCGTCCATGACATTCTGGCTCAGACGCCTATTCCTTCGTGAACGTCGGGGTCGCCGCGACGCGGAGCGGAGCGCGGAAGCGTCCCGCGCTCCGCTCCGCGTCGCGGCGGAACGAAGATGGTTTCCCTTGCCGACCGTCGGTCGCTACTTCCTGCTCGTGGCCTTCGTGATGCTGGGGTTGGGCGTGCATCGGCGGATCAATTTGTTGATGTTGCTGGCCGACGCGCTCTTGGTGACGGCCCTGCTGAATATCCTGGCGGCGCGGCGGAGTGTGTCCCACTTGCGCGGGCGGCGGCGGATCGGCGAATGGCTGTTCGCGCGGACGCCGTGCGCCGTCGAGGTGCAGGTAAGCAATCCCAGCAGCCGCGCGCGTTCGCAATTGTGCATTGAGGACGGCGGACTGGACCGAAAGGCGGAGTGGGCCGTCGATCGCCTGCCTGGTAATGGCCGGACGAGTTGGCGTCGAGAGGTGACACCGACGCGGCGGGGGCGCTGCACATGGGAGGCGCTGCGAGCCAGCAGCAGCTATCCTTTCGGTCTGTTTGAGCGCAGCCTGGAACTGATGCCGCAAGAGAGCGTCGTGGTGTTGCCGCAACTCGGGTGGTTGCATCGCGGTCGCTTCCTGCGTCGTCTGCGCGAATTAAACGCCCAGCCTCAGCCTACCGCAGTGCGTCGTTCGCCGCGCCCACATCCGGCGGCGCTGACGGAGTTTCACGGTTTGCGTTCGTATCAAAGCGGCGACAGTCCGCGCCTCATCCACTGGCGTACCTCCGCGCGGCGCGGCGAACTGATGGTGCGCGAGTTCGAGGACGAACCGAACGACAACCTACTCCTCGTCGTCGATCCGGCATTGCCCTCGCACTCGGACTCTTGCGACGTGCCGCTGCGCGAGCAGTTCGAGGAAGTGGTGGGCCTGGCCGCCACCATCTGCTGGGAATGGTGCCGCCAACGCGGCGACCGCTTGATGCTGGCCGTCGCCACAACCGAGGGAACGATTGTCGATGGTTCGACGGGACCGATGCAGGCACGGCGAACGCTCGAATGTCTGGCGGTGCTGGAATGTTGTCCGGGACCGGCGCATCCAGCGGTGCTGAGAGCCTTGCGCGAGCAACGATTGTCGCCGTCACTCGTCGTCCTACTGGCGCTGGGGCCTAGCACGCTGGCCGACTCGCTGCGTCATGCACTCGGTCGGCGCATCCATTGTCTGGACGCCACCCGCATAGATGGGTTCGATTTTTATAAACCCTCGCCTTGATCGCCGTTGTCGGCGACGCGCGGAGTATGTCCATGTCTCTCGATCGTTGGTTGCGTCTGTCGAGCTATGGGACGTTGGCCCTGTCGTGCGCCGCGTTGATCTTCGCCGAAGCCCCGTTTCTACCCGATTTGGAATTCTGTCTGGCACCGATGCTCGGACTGTTGTTGACGGCGTGGTGGCTCGAAGGGCGTTGGAGCCTGCCAGCCTGGGGCGCGAACGTGCTGGGCTTGCTCATCGCCATCGGCGGTGCATCGTGGCTGGTGACGCAGCTAACCGACGATCAATCGCTGTTGTCGCGCGTGCCGCTACATTTGGCAATGTTGCCGTACATGGGACCGTTGGTGATGGCCGCCCTCCTGGTCAAGGTGTTCCGTCCGCGCGACGAGGGCGATTTCTGGCGGCTGCAAGGATTGGGCCTCATGCAGATCGGATTGGGGTGTGTCCTCGAAGGCGGCCCCGTGTTCGGCGTATTGTTGGCCCTCTACTTCGTCAGCGCCATCTTCTGTCTGACCTTGCACCAGCGGCGCTCCGCCGTCGGCGAACGGTCGCCGACGGCGCGGTGGCGGCTGGCACTCTTTACTCTGCGCTGGACTGTGGGGATCGCTGTGCTAACCCTGATCGTCTTCTTGCTTACGCCGCGGCGCGACAGCGGCGCATGGGAGCCGTTGAACGATCTCCGCAATCTCGCTCCCCGCATCGTCGGCGAAAACCCGGCGGAGGAGATCAATCTCAACGATACCGGCCGCGTCGAACTGGACGATGAGATCGTGTTACGCATCGCCGCCGTCGATGCCCTCGGTCGGCCCAAACGCGACCTCCCCGCCGATCAGCGGTGGCGCGGCTTCGTCCTCGACTGGTACGAGAACGGGCGTTGGACCATGATGCAGCCGTTCTTCGGCTACGGACGGCGCGATCAAGCCGACTTGCCCGATTTGGGCGAGGGGCAATTTTATCTCACGTTCACCGTCCAGCCGCGCCAGCCCGGAAACCTGGTCTTGGCCGAACCGATCGAACTCGGCCCGCCCATCGCGCGCTTGCCGGTCGTCGGTCTCGCCGGCACGGGCCAACGGCGGTTGTTTCACGAATTCGTCGGCAGCGTCCTACCCCTGCCCACGCGCGGACGCCGCGAGGTGCGCTACCGACAAGTCGTTCCCCACCGCGACGACCCCGCACGCGCCACCGCGCACGGCATCCGTTCGGGATCCTATCTGGAACGCCTGACGATCTTACCTCGATCCCTCGTGCCGACGCTTCACGATTGGACGATCGATTTGCTGCGCCGCCTGACTCGACAACCGCACTCCCGTTTGCCCCCCCGCGTCCGCGCCGCTCTGGAAGGGCCGTCCGGTACTTTCCTGCTCGATCCCGACGACTTTGAGGCCGTGGCGCGCGCGCTGGACGACTATTTGGCCTTTTCCGGCGAATATACCTACACCTTAGAGATGGTGCGCGTCGATTGGTCGCTCGATCCCGTCCTCGATTTTTTGATCAACGTCCGGCAGGGCCATTGCGAACGCTACGCCACCGCCCTGGCCTTGATGCTGCGTTCGGTGGGCATCCCCGCGCGCATCGTGAAAGGGTTTCGCGGCGTCGAGTCCGAGGGCGAGGGCAATTATGTGGTGCGCCGCCGCCGCGCCCACGCCTGGGTTGAAGTGTTGTTGGCGCACGGTTCGCCGCGTGCGCCGTCGTTCGAGTGGTTGTCGCTCGATCCAACGCCGGCCGAGTCGGGCGCAAGCCAGTCGGCTTTTTCGCTGAGCCATTTTTGGGAAGATACCCAGCGCTTTTGTCTGGAATGGTGGCGGACGCGCATCGTCGATTACAACGCCGAAGAACAAGCCGACTTGTGGGACAGCTTGAAAACGAGCCGGCGTTGGGCAACATTGGTGAAAATCGGACTCGTCGCCGCCGCAGCCCTCGCCTCGTTCGTTCTCCGGCTAATCGTACGCCGTCTGCTCCGCCGCCGTTCGCCCGCCGTTCGCCCCGCCGACGACACGAGTTTTTACCTACGCTTTGTGCGACTTCTGGAGCGCTACGCCTCAATGCGCCCCTCCCCTGGCCAAACGCCGCGCGAATACGGCGCGGCGGCGCAAGACATATTTCAAAAGCGATCCGAATTGTCCTCGTTCGCCCGACTGCCGACTCGCGTGGTCGATCTCTTCTACCGCGTCCGCTTCGGCGGCCAACGTTTAAGCGAAGAAGAACAACGCGCCCTGGATGCGGAACTGGATCATCTCGCGCAAGCACTGCAATCGTAACGACGGAGACACGGCAAGGGGGTAAATCGACCCGTTTACCCCTTAATCTATCTCCGAATGCGATGAGTTCCAGAGCATCGCCCGAGACGGCAGCGAACCCACCGCGAGGGTATTATGAGACCGATGTGGGGCGTAATTCGCAGCCGGTGCCGACACTTCTTTCCATGTGGGGAGGAAAAAGGTAGACTACTTATCGCCCTAACGATGCATTCGTCGGTGGTTAGGTACTGGCGGAAGAAAAGGGCGAACGGTGGGCCAACGCCCACCGATTTTCAGGGGTTATTTCCGTTAGCTGTAAGGTTTTGTCACGGATTTCAGTATGGCTTTGCATGTGCTAAACTGTGCAGTCGAAAGGCTCGCGGAATGGCACGCACACTTGTACGTCGAACCGTGCATTGTTGCTTTCGTCGCTGTGGCGAAACAGTATTCGACCTCGCCCGCGCTTTTCGATGTCGAGTGCGCCAACATCGCATCTCGCTGGCTCGGCAATTCCTCCAAATGCCGACTCCGAGTCTCCTGGCACGAGGATACGGCTGAGAAGGCCACGCGGCTGCGAGCCACGATGCAAGCCAGTTCTCTGGTGGAACTTGCCGCCGTTGCGCTTGCGCTGATCCTCGGCCATCGTGTTATACCGCTTGGAAAGTTGCTGGTGACCGACCGCGGCGGTCGCGCCGACTATCGAACCAGAAAGCGGAAAGCCGTTTTGGAAGTCAGTGGCACCGAGACTGTCGCGGAGTTGGGGAGACGGCATCGGGAGAAGGTCGCTCAGGCGCGGGGCAATCCGTTCGGTTGGGGAGCGTATGTTATCGTCTGTGCCTTCTCGTCGGAGGGGCATAGGATTCGCTTCACCCATCATCCGGTTGAGGAGTCCCAACGTGGCGAAGGAAAAGACTAAGCGTGCCGTTGCCTTGGTCGAGGAGTTGATGGCCGAGGCGTCGTTCGTGCTGTCCAAGGCCCAGGTTTTCCAGGCCATGGAAATGGGAGAGACGGCGCAGACCTTGTGGCTATCGGCGGCGTCACTCCAAGAGCGAATCGCACCGCTACTCGACGCGGACGGAGAGACCTTGGAGGCGGCCGTGTATCGAATGAGCGCCGCCTCCTGTTACGAAAAGGCTGGCGATCTAGGCCGAGCCGTGAACTTGTACCAGGCCGCGCTCGCCGGGCCGTTGCGCGAAGCGACGCGCAAAGAAGTGCAAGAGATGCTGGCGGCTTCCCTGGCGCGAATGAAGGCCGCCTCATCGGGCCGAAAGACACGTCTCGTTGCACCGGCCTCGTGACGCGCCGAACCGCGACGGGAAGAGCATTCGAAAAGGTCGTACATGCACCCCCGTTCTGCTCTGATATTCTCAACGTTCGCTCTTACCACATTCCCAAGCAGCACCCCACGCCGCTGCCGCCGGTTAACGGAAGCGCTCGCCGCGCGAAGGGGAGTTGTAAATACTCGGAGCGGTCGTAGACGGCGCGGCCTTCGATCAGTGTGTGCGTCAC
>JAKBCS010000055.1 GCA_021807595.1 Planctomycetota bacterium
GAGCCGTTTCAGGAATTCGCAAGGCTGCACGGTGGCCGGATGCTCGACGGCGCTGATAATGAGATGCGCGCCGCGCGCCCAACGGCCGAACAAGCCGCGCAATTTAACAAACACCGATCCTTTGAGTGCGTAATTGCTTGCCTCGGTGCCGCCGCCGGTGAAAACGATTTCGTCCGCCTGCGCTCCCATCAACGCCGCCGCCTGCTGCCGCGCCCGTTCGACGGCCTCATGCGCCGTTTTGCCCAGGCCATGCACGCTGGAAGGGTTGCCGTAATGCTCGTTCAAATAAGGCAGCATCGCCTCCACCACGGCGGGATCGAGCGGCGTGGTGGCGTTGTAATCGAGATAGATCGGCTTCATTCACCCATTGTAGCGAGCGACACAAACCCCGGCACGAATGGAATCGGATGGCGACAAGACTTGGGGCAACCGAGACGCGCGGGTGTCGCATGTGCATCCGCGCAACTTGCCCCTCACCCCCTACCCCTCTCTCCGGAGTACAGGGGAGGGGGGAGTTTCTGAGACAGTCGCTGAGAGTAGGGGAACGGGGTGGTTTACGCGACTGGCTCTTCTCGGCTAAACTGTGGGTCTCGAATCACGCGGAGCGCATCGGCGCGGACTCGACGAAACTCCTCGCCGCTCAAGTTGTGCGTTAGCGGCGGATAATGTCCGGCCTCCAACACCGTTTCCTCGCCCATCATCGCTCCGAGGAAATTCGCCTTGGCCAACAATTCCACATGAACGAACGCTCCATCCGACTGCAAGGGGAAGCGCGAGAAGATCTCCCGCCGCAGCAGGCGAAAGGGACAGGCGACATCGCGATAGCGCACGCCGAAGAGGATCCGCGCCAGCAGAGAGGCGGCATGGCGTTTCCAGCCGAGCCAACCGGGAAAGCGTTCCGGCGCGTGGGTGAAAAGGATGCGCAGCGCGATCCGCCATGTGAGTCCGAGCGCGCGCCACGGCCAGGGCATCCGGCCGCCGCAACGCGATGCCGTTAAGAGATGGACTCGGTCGATCTCCAGCTCGGGCAAGCGCGGATCGGTTCGTTTGCGCAGTAGTTTGCCGAGATCGGCAGGCTGATAGTGGGGATCGGCAAGCGTGTAAAAGAGAAGCGGGTAGCGGGCATCGCGCAGCCCAGTCCGCAGCGCCGCGCCTTCTCCCACCGAGCGCTCGTGTCGTCGCACGACGACGCGGCGATACTTGGCGGACAGTTTTTCGACCAATTCCCCGGAGCCGTCGTCGCTGCCGTCGTCGACGAGGATCAACTCGTATTCGCGGTCCAACCCATTGAGAAACGTCACCCAGGCGTCGAGCAATTCCTCCAGACAAGCGGCGCGATTGCGTGCGAGTAATATCACGCTGAGCGGTTGCGTGGCGATCGACGAGAGATGGGGAAGTTCCGGCATATTGAGACTAATAATAGCTTTTAAGGTGATAATGTATCCGCTGCCGCGACTCCCGATTCCCCGACGCTGCGAAGCAGGGCGAGAGGCCGTTCGTGCTTGCCGCCGGAGAGAGACTCGTTGTCGGCTACGCGCTCGAAACGAAGATGGCGCAGTCTTTGACGACACTCCTCAACAACATTCGACGGCGTCACGAAATAATGCGCTCCAGGTCGCCGCAGGCGAGCGTCCAGGTCTTCCCATTCTACGACAATCGCCAGAGGCCGACCGACTCGAAAGGCCAATGGATGGGCTTCGGTGCGGAAGAAAACGACCTCGTCCGGTTGCGGGGCAAATTGCCGGACTCGCGCGGCAAAGGCGCGATAATCGCGATACGGCTCGGAGGCGGGCAGCTGCCATTCGACGCGGAATAACCAGATACCAACCGTGATACAAATCGACCAGACGAAAGCGGAAATCGCACGCCGTCGCCCCTCGCAGCTAAGACGTCGCACCCAATCGCTGCCGGCGCAGCCGAGGAAGACGGCCATGCCGGGATATGCGGGCAACAGATAATCGGCGCGTTTGAAGCGCGAACAAGATAAGACGACAAAGATCGCACCGAACCAGACGAGTCCAAACCGCGCTTTCGGGTCGCTGTGCCACAATCCGCGCCTTCGGCTCCACCACAGCGCCAAAGGGATTGCGAGACTCCACGGCAGAAAGTCGCCGACGAATTGCGGGCCATAAAACCACCACGGATTGGAGCGAAGCGAGGAACCGCCCAGGCCGCGTTCGATGTTGTGGTGCCAGAAAAAGACGCGGAAAAACGCGCCGTCTGTGACACGATTGGCCCAGACGAACCACGGTATCGTCAAGACGGCCACCAGAGGAACGCCCCACCAGACCCCCAACTTGCGGAGGCTCGCCAGCCAAACGCGCCAACGACTCGGTCGAGGAACCCCCAACTCCACCGCGAGATGAAGGCCCATCACCGCGGTAGGGAGGGCGACGCCGATTGGTCCTTTGAGTAGCAAGGCGGCGGCGAGAGCCAGATAGGAAGTCGTCAACGAGAGACAGCGCTGCCAACGCGCCACGCCCTGAGACAGGTACATTCCTCCGAGCGCGACGGTAATGCAGAGTGTCAACGGCATGTCAACGCGCCCGATGCGGGCCAACCAGGTGAAGTGAACCGCCGTGGCCAAGACGACAGTGGCAATCGGCCCAGCGACGGAACGAGGCTTTGCAACGCCGAGTCCGACGGCGACGGCGACAACGCAGAGTATCGCCGAGAGCGCGGAGGGCAAGCGCACCGCCCAGGCATCGACCCCGCCCCGCAACCATCCCAACGAGGCCGTCAACCAATAATACAAGGGCGGCTTCTGCAACTCGAAGCGACCATCGTACAGTCGAGTCATCCCCCAGTTCCCGTCGTCGAGGATGGTCTGCGCGTCCATCGCCGCCCGCGCCTCGTGGCTGCTCCACAAGTCGCGATCCGCCAGGCGATGCAAGAAGAGCAGATAAACCGCGACAAGAGATAGAGAATAGAGAATAGAGGATCGAGGATCGATTTTTTGGCGAGCGGGCAGCGTCGGCCCTTCGCTCGGTGCGAGCAGTGGGCTTACGCTCCTCGTTCGGCGGTTTGTTTCGATGGTTATCATGCTACGCGGCGTTGATTGTAGGCTTCTTGCAGGCGTTGATAGACGCTACAACCGGCCAACAGTTCGGCATGAGTACCGGCGGCAACGACTCGCCCCTTATCGAGAACCACGATGCGATCGGCGATCTCTAAGGTATGCAATCGGTGCGTGATGACAAAGGAGGTGCGGCTGGCCATGAAGTCCTTCATGGCGCGATGGATGAGACCTTCGCTTTCGCTATCGACGGCGCTGGTAAACTCGTCGAGAATGAGAATGCTGGGATTGCGAAGAATGGCGCGGGCCAGAGCCAGTCGTTGTTTCTGACCGCCGGAGAGCTTGCCGCCGATCTCGCCGACGCGCGTTTGATACCCTTGAGGCTGGGCGACGATAAAATCGTGCGCGAATGCCCGTTGGGCTGCCGCTTCAATGTCTGCCGCTTTCGCGCCGCGCGCTCCGTAGGCAATGTTGTTGTAAATGGTGTCGTCGAACAGAATCGTATCCTGCGTGACGATGCCAACCATCTGCCGGAGGCTGCGAAGGTTGACGGTGCGCAGATCGTGTCCGTCGATCAGAATGCTGCCGTGGTCGGGATCGTAGAAGCGCGGCAACAACCCCACCAGCGTCGTTTTGCCGCAGCCATTAGCCCCCACCAATGCGATCGTCTCGCCGGGTCGAACGCCCAGATGAATCCCGTACAAGATGGGATGGCCGGGATGGTACGAGAAACACACATCGCGGAATTCGATGTAATAGGGGGAGTTGCGCGAGTTCGCGTTGGAGACGATTTCGTGGGGGCGCAAGCGCGGGCCGTCGCTATTGGGTTTCACGCGGGGGCGGCGATCGACGAAATCGAAGATGCGATCCGCTGCGGCGCACGCCGATTGAATCCGCGTGAAGACGCTCGATAGCTTGCGCACCGGATCGGCGATAGCGGCCAAGAAGATGTACAGCTGCAACAGCGAGGCCGCTTCCAGAGGCTGTTCCATCATGCGCATTCCGAACAGATGGGTCGAATGCGTCAACACGAGATGACAACCGGCCAACAATGCCGCCGCCACCGCCGTCACACCGAGTATCTCAATAATCGGATCGGCCAAGGCGTCGATATTCACAACCATCATCGCTTTGTGATAATAGTCGCGCGTCGCCGCCCGAAAGCGCCGCCGTTCGTAGGGTTCCATCGTGAACGCCTTGACGACGCGGATGCCCTGGAACGACTCTTGAAGAATCTTGTAGATGTTCGACATGCGTTCGAGCAAGCGCCGCGTGGCCTGTTTCATAATCCGGCCCACGCGCGCCAGGATAAACGCGGCGATAGGTACGAGAATGAGGAACATCAGCGTCAACTGCCAACTGATGAAGCAGGCTCCGATGACGCAGGCCAACGCCTTCAACGGCTCGGCCACGACCTTGCCGAACAGCGTCTTGACTCCGGTTCCCAGCGATTCCATGTCGTTGGTAAACCGCGCCATCAATTCGCTACTGCCTTGATCGCCGAATTGATCCACGTCGAGATGGATGGCGTTGCGATAAAAACGATTGCGTAGATCGTAAAGAGATAGATTGACCACGCTGCCGACGAGCGATTCCTGCACAAACTCGAAACAACATTTGATCAGGACGCCAAGGACGACGAGAACGATGACCCAAGCGAGTGTGAGGAAACAATCGGCCGGCAAAAAACGATGGATGTATTTCTGCCCCACGCGATGCCAATAGAGGCTGCGCGTCGCCGGCTCGAGCTTGGCCTCTTGGCGCGAGAGTTCGCGCGTGAGATCGCGGATCTTCTGATCGAGAATCGGCGATGTGCCGTTTTGATCTTGTTCTTCCTTTCGTACCTTCAACTCGGTGTTCTTCTTGTCGATTTCATGCTGATACTGCGTCACGCTTTTCTGTATCTCGTCGATTCGCTGATCGATCCAAGCGTGCGGACTCTGTTCGTCTTGCAAGAGCTTGAGTACGGGATAGATGGAAGAAAAATTGGCTCCCCAGAAGATCGCGGCGCAGACGGCGGCAATAATGGAGAAGACCAGCCGGCGGCGATACGGCGTGGCATGACGGAGCGCGCGGAGAAAATTTTTCATGGTCGTCTCGAAAGCAACAGCCGGAAGAACATCCGTGCCCTCCAGGGCGGTTTCGGGTTTTAGCAAACCCAGCCAAGACGAACAAGGGCGAGTGCCGCATATCGGCGAACCGGCAGCGTAGCTTCTCCATTTTCTCTCCTCACCCCTAAGGGCGCGTCCAAGAATAAATTCGGTTAGCCGCGACGCGCAGCGGAGCGCGACGATCCCGCGCTCCGCTGCGCGTCGCGGCTAACCGTGGAAGTTATTCTTGGACGCGTCCTAACTCTGGGCAAAAGGGGAGAGAAGCCGAGCGTAGTTGTGCCACGAAGCTCCTCTCCCCGCGCCTCGGAGGAGCAAATCGCCTAGGGGACAGACTCCCGAGCGGATCGACCCATTATTAGACGCTTCCTTTCTCGACGTAGCCATCCTCCGACTTTTCGGCGATCCACTTATCGGCCTGCGCCTGAGCCGTCACCGCGTCCTCGAACGATTTCGTCTTGCTCCGTCCCGCGCTTCCGAGACGCCCCCAGCGCGTCGTCGTCTCATTGCCTTCGATCGACACTTCCCAAAACTTGCTCGAGCTACCGAGGACGCACTCAAAATAGCGTTTGCCCGATTGCGTTTGCCTCCTCGAAGGGGTTTGGGGGAGAGGGAGCGCGGTTAATTCGACATCGTCGCGCACGCCGCCATACGACGGGAAGCGCGGCACGCCGGCCTCGGACAACTCCTGATAGCGGAAAGCGATGGTGCTGCCGATGGGAGGCGGATTGTCGCGCTCGGCGTCGGAGAAGCCAGTCCCGACATCGACGCGCGTGCCGTCGGCCAATTCGACCTGCAACGCACCCAATCGGCCCTTGTGACGCCCCGCTCCCGCCTTGTGGCCGATCACGCGCCCCTCGGCATCGAGAAAGCTCTTTACTTTTACAAGCGTCCACGAACGGCCAATTTGATACGTCGAACGCGGTTGACGCAACATCAGCCCCTCGCCCCCCAACGACTCGATGCGGGCCAACTCCGCATGAAGATGATCGAGATTCTTACAGACTTCGTGGAGATGCGGCACGGCGAACGTCGGCTTGCGTTCGGCAAGGATGTCTTGAAAGTAGGCCAACCGATCCTCGAAGGGACCGCTCTGCGCCGGGGCGTCGAAGACGAGATAGCGCGCTTCGCGCCAAAGATCGGGTTTGTCCTGACGGCGGACGATGCTAACGGTGCGTTGAAACATTTTGCGACCAATCCACAATTCGCCATCGAGAGGCGTTTCGGGCAGACCCTCGATAAACCAATCCGGCGCGAGATAGACGTTGCCCAAACGAGAGAGAAACCGCTTGCCGTCCCAATAGGCGCGCACGCCGTCGAGTTTCTCGCTCATCCACCAACCGGAGAGATCGGTCTGTTTATCCCAGGCCTCGGCGAGCAACAATGGCGGTCCTTGCTTCGCTTCGCCCTCCGCCTTGTCTTTGACGCGGACAGGGACAGCGCCGCCGATGCGCGCCTCCTCGGCGGCGTCGCCTCGCAGTTTGCGCAGATGTTTGCACGTCCTGCGTTCAATTCCCAGCGATTGATTGCGCCAAGCGGGGCAGGTACACGAATAGACGCCGCCGATGTTTTTGAGGAGGTACGGTTTGCTGCCGGAACCCTGCATCTCCGTCGATTCGCCGTCTTGCAAATCGGCCATGAGGAATCCTCCATTGTGGACGAATGAAAGGAATGGAAGTGAAGGGGATTGTAACCTCCTGCAATGTTTGTTGCCAGCGCGGTAGGATGAACGCGGGGAGTCGACGGAATCCGAACCGGCGGGGTCGATCGTGCGTTGGCGTATTCGTTCGCAGTTGCTGCTGCCGCTCATGTTGTTGCTGATCGGCGTATTGGGCCTTAGCGTGTGGATGGCCTTTGCTGCCGCCCAGCACGCACGCGGGCAGATTGAAACGCGCGTCCGCGACGTGGCGCATATCGTCGGCGAAGGGACCTTCCCCCTCGCCCCCTTGGAACGCAATCACGTCCTCTTATGGATCAAGCAACTCTCCGGAGCCGATTATCTTCTCGTGAAGCAAGACGGCAAGAGGGTCAGCACGCTGGAAACGGAACCGGAACGCCTGCCCGACGAGATCGGCGACGATTGGCGAACGCTGCGTTTAGGCCCGCCAATCCGCGCCGGCAGTGCGATGTATCTGTGCAGCGGCATCCATCTCCGCCGCGGCGAAAGCGCGGGCGATGTGTTGTACATTCTCTATCCGGAAAGTCTGTGGAAAGACGCGTTGTGGCAAGCGATTTGGCCGTTTCTCATTCTGGGCGGCTCGATGGGAGCGGCGTCGGTGGCGCTGGCGGTCGGACTGGGGCAGGGCTTGAGCCGGCGCATCCGCGAAGTCGAACGGCGCACGCGCTCCATCGCCGCGGGGGACTTCAGCCCCATGTCGCTGCCGCCGCGAGACGACGAGATCCGCGATCTCACTCGGTCGATCAACGAAATGGCGCAGCGGCTGGCGCAGTTTCAAGAGACGACGCAGCGCAGCGAACGGCTGCGACTGCTGGGACAGGTGGGCGGCGGATTGGCCCATCAACTCCGCAATGGACTGACCGGAGTGCGCTTGGCCGTGCAGCTGTACGTCCGCGAATGCGCCGCGCAGACGGACACCTCGGCGCTGGACGTGGCACTGAGGCAATTGAAGCTGCTCGAGTCGAACTTGAAGCGATTTCTCGATCTGGGACGCGACGGCGAGGGACGCCGCGAACCGTGTTCCGTGGTGACGCTGGTGCAAGAGGCCATCGAGTTATTGCGGCCTCAATGCCAACATGCCAACATTGACCTACGTTGGAAATGTTCGGCGAACGAGTGCAGCCTCCTCGGCGACGCGGGACGCTTGGGCCAAATGATCCTTAATGTGCTGGGAAATGCCGTCGAGGCGGCGGGTCCGGGAGGAATCGTCGAGGCGAGTTTGACTCGTCTCTCCCATCGAGAAGAGGGACGAGGGTTGAGGGGGAGCGTGGTTCTGGAGGTACGCGATTCCGGTCCCGGACCAAAACCGGAGGTGGCGGAGCGTTTATTCGAGGCGTTCGTCACCGGCAAGCCCGAAGGCGTCGGCTTGGGCTTGGCGGTGGCGCGACAAGTCGCCGAGGCACACGGAGGCAACATCCGCTGGAGCCGCGAAGAGAACTGGACCTGTTTCCGCATCGAATTGCCGACTTGAGAGATTAGCCATGAAACACATCTTGATTATCGACGACGAAGAAGCCGTCTGCTGGTCGCTCCAGCGCGCGCTGACCCGTGAGGGGCACTCCGTCGCCACGGCGGCCTCCGCCGAACAGGGGTTCGTCGCGCTGAAAAAACAACGGCCCGACGTCCTCATTCTCGATGTGCGACTGCCGGGCATGGACGGCTTGACGGCTCTGACGCGCATTCGACAAATCGCTCCGGATTTGCCGGTAATCGTTGTGACGGCGTTCGGTGATCTGCCCACGGCGGTGCGGGCGGTTGAAGGCGGCGCGTTCGATTACTTGGCCAAGCCTTTCGATCTTCAACAGGCTATCGAATGCGTCCAGCGGGCGCTGGTGCGGCGTCCTTCGGAGGAAGCCGCGCCGGAAGGTGTCGAGGAGGTAGCGGGGTTGGAGGAAATCGTCGGTCGCAGTTTGGCGATGCAAAATGTCTTCAAACGCATCGCCCTGGTCGCCGCGCGCGACGCCTGCGTCCTCATCGTCGGCGAGAGCGGCACGGGCAAGGAACTCGTCGCCCGCGCCGTCCATCGCTACAGCGCGCGTCGCGAGCGCCCCTTTTTGCCGGTTCACGTCGCCGCCCTCAATCCCAACCTCGTCGAGAGCGAACTGTTCGGTCATACCCGCGGCGCGTTCACCGGCGCGACGCAAGCGCGGCCCGGATTGTTGGCGTTGGCCGACGGCGGCACCGTTTTCCTCGACGAATTGGCCGACATTCCCCTGCCGGTGCAGGTCAAGTTGTTGCGCGTCCTGGAACACAACGAAGTCCTGCCGGTCGGCGGCAATCAACCGCAGCCGCTCGACATCCGCATTCTGACGGCCACCCATCAAGACCTGACGCGCCGCGTCGCCGACGGACAATTTCGCCACGATCTCTATTTCCGCCTCAACGTCTTTCAAATCGCACTGCCGCCGCTGCGCGAACGAGTGGAAGACATCGAAGCCTTGGCCGAGCATTTTCTCCGTCGCTTCGAGCCGCGCTCCCTGCCACTCTTGCCGGAGACATTGCACTATCTGCAATCGCTGCCGTGGTTCGGCAACGTCCGCGAATTGCGAAACGCTCTGGAACACGCGGCCATTGTGGCGCGCGGGGGACCGCTGATGCCGGGACACTTCCCGACGTTCACCGTCGATCCCTCCGGCCGTTCGCCTTCGGAACAACTAGCGGCTTCGGTGCGCTCATGGCTGGCCGATCGCGTCCGCGCCTCCGGTGCCACTTCGCCGAACAATCTCCATGCCGAATTGTTGCATGTCGTCGAACCGGCTCTGCTCGGCGAGATCATGCGCCGCGTACAAGGCAATCGCTGGGGGGCGGCTCAGTGGTTGGGACTCAATCGCGCCACCGTGCGGAAGAAGTTGGCGCAATACGATCTCTATCAATCGCCGCCGACGAATGCGGAGGAAGAGGAGGGCGACGGTTAGTCTTCCAAAAGTGCGGGAAGAATCGTGGCCTCGACGCTTCCGAAACCGACCCGATAGCCGTCGCCCTGACACCACGCCGTCATCGTCACGCGGTCGCCGTCGAGCAGAAAAGTTCGCGTCTCGTCGCCGACTTTTACGGGTCGAGAACCTCGCCACGACAGCTCGAGCATACTACCGTACGATTCCGGTGTTGGGCCGCTGATAGTGCCGGAAGCGAGCAAGTCTCCGGGGCGCAAGTTGCAGCCGTTGGCGGCGTGATGCGCCACCTGCTGGGCCAGCGCCCAATAGAGATAGCGGAAATTCGAGGCACAAACGCGCGCGGGAGCGTTCATGTTCACTCCTTGGACATAGACTTCGAGTTGAATGTCATACGTCGTGCGGTTGGGAGCGTTGAGATAAGGCAGCGGTAGGGGGTCTTGGGGCGGGGCGGCGACGCGGAACGATTCCAGTGCCTCCATCGTCACGACCCACGGCGAGATCGACGTGGCGAAGTTTTTACCTAGAAACGGTCCCAAAGGTACATATTCCCACGCTTGAATGTCCCGTGCGCTCCAATCGTTGAGCAACGCCATGCCGAAGAGATGCTCCTCGGCTTTCGCAATCGGGATGGGTTGGCCGAGCGCGTTGCCGGTCCCCACGAAGGCCGCCATCTCCAACTCGAAATCGAGGGATCGACTCGGACCATAAATCGGCGTCGCGCCGTTGTCCGGATTGCTTTGGCCGAGTGGGCGGCGCACGCCGGTTCCACTTCCAATAATGGAGCTTGCGCGTCCGTGATATGCGACGGGAAGATGGAGCCAATTCGGTTGCAGCGCCTTGTCCGCGCCGCGAAACATGGTACCGACGTTCGTGGCGTGTTCGCGCGACGAGTAGAAGTCGGTGTAGTCGCCGATGTCGGCTGGCAGAAGCATTTCGACATCGTTCATCGGTACAAGGACTTGGGCCAGAAGTTCGGCATTATCGCGCAGGGCCGGTTCGTCGGCGTCCAGAAGCTGTTGCAAATGTGCCCGCATGTCGCGCCGAACGGTTTGTCCTTGAGCCATGAAATCGTTCAGCGTTTCCCCCTGAAAGAACCGACGGCCGATTGCGCTGGGGATGTCCAGCATTCCAAGCGTTTCCAGCGCGGTAACATCGACGATATAGTCGCCCAGCGCGACCGCAATGCAGATTTTCCCCTCGCGCCGCCTACAGACGCCGTAGGGCAGATTCTCAAGTGGGAAGTGCGATTGCGGAGACACAGTGACGAAGGAGCGTCGTCTGAGGTTGGCCGTCGGTTGCATATTGCTTCTCGCCTGGACACGATCGCCGCCGATAAACCGCATTCCTTCGGGAAGCGGTGAAGCGTCAGACATTGGGAATGTTGTAGCGATCTTGCGGCCCGATTCCTCGTGGTCTTCGCCGTTTTCCTCCCCTTCCCTTCCACGCTCTCAATCGGCACGACCGAAAGAAGCGATGCGATCCCATAGACTCGAATCGGAGGTCGAACCGTGCGTGGAACGTACCGTCTCGCTTATGGGTTGATTTTCCTGGCAACCGTGGCCCGAGGCGAGGATTTGCCGACGTGTCCGCCAACGAAAGCCCGCGGCTGCTACGTCGAGCAATGCCGCACGGTCAATCGCACGATACTTAATGCGGTTATCACCGAGACGAAGTGCGTTACCGAGGTGGAGCAGAAGAAGGGTTACACCGTAAAGTTCAAGGAAGTACCGACCGAAGTTCCTTTTTCGCGCATGGTTCCTGTATGTCGCGTCGATCCCCAAACCGGACGAACGATAACGGAGATGCAACCGCAAACGGCGATGCAAAAAGCGACGACGACCTACATCGTCGTCCTGCCGCCGGAATCGCCGTTGACCACGACGAAGAAAGTGGAACAGAAACGCATGTCGTTGCAAGTAACGGTCGGCCACACTCCGGCGGAAGTGGTCGAGAAGGTTCCGGTACGGTGTCGTTGCAAATAGGCGAACCGTCGGCGTAAGCCGCCGGGTATACGCTTCAACTCGGCAGCTTAGCCATACAGCGCTACTCCCCTCTCCCCTGTACTCAGGGGAGAGGGGTCGGGGGTGAGGGGTTTGGGGAAAAAAAGCAGCTTCGGCGTCGTGTTTGGTCGCTCACCCCTGAGTACAGGGGAGAGGGGGAAAGTGTCCGCTTAGCTAGAGTAGCGCTGTACTGTTAGGCTGCTGGTTCGCCGGGGGAGTGTAATCGCGTAGGGGCCAGCGCAGTATCGCGCGCCAGGAACGGCGTTCCGATTAACCAGAACAACGCACCGACGAGAATCACCCCGGAGACGGCGAGAAAGGCGGCGTCCATGTTCGCCTGACCTCCTACGGCGTAACGGTCGGCGATGCGCCCCATTATTTTTGGAGAAAAGGCATCGCCAAAGAGGTGAATGATTAAAATGTTGATGGCGAACCCTTGAGCGCGCAGAGACGGGTGCGTGACGTTGGCAAGTATAGTGTTCGTCGGCCCCGTGTTGAAGAATAGGAAGAAGCAGGCGAGGAAGATGAGTATCCACGCCCACGGAAAAGGTACTTTCAACACGGCGAGAAAGAGCGGGAAGGCTAAGAGCATCGACAGTCCAGAGATGAGGAAATACGATCCGGCCACGCGAGACCGCAGCCGATCGCCGACGATTCCGCCCAAGAGCGTCGCTCCCAAGCCGGAGACGACGACGACGCCGCCGAAGATGATGTTCACGCGGTTGGCATCGGGTACTTGGCGATAAGTATGGATATAGTCGGGCATCCAAATGGCAATGCCGCCGATGGCGAACGTCATCGCGGTCATCCCCAGTGTGTCCAATACATACGACGGCGTGCGGAGCAAAATAAGGTACTCGCCCAGCCGAGGCCGTCGCACGGGATGGCTGGATGCGAGGTCGGCCTGTCCGCTCTTGGGTTCGGGCATGAACCAGCACCAGATTCCCAAAAGGATACCGGGCGGCACGACCCAGTAAAAGGCGTCGGGCCAGCCGAGCAATCCACCCAAGCCATAGCCCAACGCGCTGCCGACGGGGATGGCCGCGTAGAACCACGCCAAGACGCTGCCGCGTATCTTCACCGGATACAGATCGGAAATCAGCGTCGGCGCGATGGGGCCGTAAGCCGCTTCTCCAACGCCAATGAAACAGCGCGTCAACAGCAAGAAACCAAACGATCCCAGGAACAACATTCCGCCGCCGGCAGCCATCCACTTGCTACCGTGCAACGAACCTGCCAAACCGGACGCGCCGCTGGCCAGACTCCATAGCACCACGCCGACCGCGATCAACTTCCAGCGCGCGACCCGGTTGGCAAGCCCGCCGAACAGCGGCGCGATGAGCATATAGGAAAGCATAAAAGCCAATACCAGATCGCCGATACGCTCTTTGTTGTCTTTCCCCAATTCGCTCCGTTGGGGGTTGAGCGCTGCCGCCGCCGTCAGTGGAGAATAGGCCGACGGCGACGCCAACAACCCCATCGTGCTGCTCAAGCGCACCGCGTCCGATTCGCGATAAGGCAACAATTGCTTTTCGATCCCCGGCACGTTCGCGGCCAACACTTGGCGGTCGATGTAATTGAACAAGTTGATGAGAAGCAAGAGGATCAACGCCGATCGCGCGCCGGGCAAGGGCATTTCGCGCGGAGCGGGAAACGGCGAAGCGACACTCGAAGCGGATGCGGTTCGAGCCGGTAGGTTGGAGGGATTGGGAGAGAGTGGGCCATTTTCCGTCATTTTTTATTCCCTGAAATTGTCGGCAATCGGCGTCCGAAAGGACGCAAACCAACAAAGCGACATCCTAACGAGTCGAGAGAAGATTAGCAAAGAGAAAACGAGAGGATCGAAGGAGGCAAGGCATTGGCGAATCGGCGGCTTTCCGTTCTGGAGAACCGCTCGGTCAAAAATTGCTCTGGCGTGCGCGCGAGGCGTCCGTATGATCCCACCGCTTGGACTGGGTGTTTCTCCGCGACACGACTTGAGCAGGAGGATAAATCGCATGACGGAGGCAAACTGGGGAAGATTGGCCCCCCGCAAGATGATTTTTGGCTCGTTCGCTCTGGGACTATTGGCTCTGGTCGCATTGTGGTTGGCCGACCCAGACGCCTTCCCGACCGGGCCATTCACGGAAGCCGAACAGCCCAAATCTCCCTTGCCCTCTAGCGACGGTAAACCGCCTCCCACGGACGCCGAGCGCATCGTTCACTTGCGTCGCTCCATCGACGAACAAGGCAAGTATCTCAATGGGCTAAATAAAGAATTAAACGATCCGAAAAGTGAATATCATAAAGCCGAGGAACAATTTCAACGGCTCGATAACGAGCGATCGTCCCTTCGCCAAGAGATCGACGATTTGAAAGCGTCCGGCAACGCCGCCGGTGTGGCACAAAGCGAGATGAAACTCCAGGAGATCGAATCGCGCTGGAAGCAGAGCCAAGAGCGCTTCAATTTGGCTTTGAAGGAGCATCGAACGCTCCAACAGAGCATCGACGCCACCAAGAGCCAAATCCAGCAGGATAAGCAAGCGCTGGCCACGCTAACGAACGTGGGTCCAACCGGCCCATCCACTCCGACCGAAGCCGGCGCATCGGCAACGACGATTACGAAAGCCCCGGAGAAAGCGCCGGAGTCGCCCACGCTCGCGCCGATCCCGACTTCCCCGCTGACCGTCCCGCCTACCACCGCCTCGTCGCCTCCCTCCGCATCGGCCTCGAATTCCTCCTCGGCCGTGCCCGCCGACCGCGTATCGCGCGAAGTCGAGCGAGCAAAGGAGGAGGCCAAGCGTAAGGAGGACGCCGCCCAAAAAGCCGAAGGTCAAGTCGAAACCATTAACAGGCGCATCGAGGTCCTCAACGAAGACATTCGCGTGACGAAACAGCTTTTGGACGCGCGGCGGAAATCAACCGACGACGAGCAGAAAGTCAAGAGCGACCTGGAAGAACAATTAAAACAAAAGACATCCGCAAAGGCTCCCGAAGCGGAGTTGAAGGAACTCGCGCACCGCATCGACTTGGCAGGACAACGCTTTCATAAGGAACTCGGCGAAGTCCGCATTACGACCGATCATCTGCACGACTTGCAGAAAGAATTGAGCGCGCTCCAAGCGTCGCAAATTCGGGCATTAAACCAAGCCGCCCAAGCCAAACAAGCCGCCGACGACGCGGAGGAGAAGATCGCCCAGCTACAGAATCCTTTCCGCCCGCGCAACATCGTGCATTGGCTTCTACACCACGGGCCGCGTCTCGTGCTGATCGCCTTGGGTATGTTCGTGTTCTATCGCCTGTCGCGCGCTTTTAGCCGGCGCGCGATGGAATTCATGGCTCAAGGCACGAGTAAGCGTGGCACCAAACAGGACCGCGAAAACCGCGCCCAAACCCTGGCCGGCGTTTTCAACAGCGCGCTGTCGATGTTGGTCCTCGGCGGCGGCAGTTTGATGATGTTCGATGAGGTCGGCATCCCCATCGTTCCCCTGATGGGCGGTGCCGCCGTCCTCGGTTTGGCCGTCGCCTTCGGCGCGCAGAACCTCATCAAGGATTACTTTTCCGGTTTCATGGTGTTGCTCGAAGATCAGTACGGCATCAACGATGTGGTGAGAATCGGCTCGATTTCCGGACTCGTCGAGCATATCTCGTTGCGAACCACCGTGCTGCGCGATCTGGAAGGAGTGGTCCACTTCGTCCCGCACGGAACCATCACCACGGTGAGCAATCAGACGCATGGCTGGTCGCGCGCCCTCTTCGACGTTGGCATCGACTACAAGGAAGACATCGACCATGTGATGGCCGTCCTGCTCGATTTGGGTCGGGAATTGAGACAAGATCCATCGTTCGCATCGCTTATTCTCGACGATCCAGAGATGCTGGGCGTCGATAATCTCGCCGATTCGTCGGTGATTCTCAAATTCTTCATCAAAACCCGTCCCCTTCAACAATGGACGATCAAGCGCGAAATGCTGCGGCGCATCAAAAAACGATTCGGAGAACTTGGCATCGAGATACCCTATCCGCATCAGACAGTACACCATCGCTACGACGGCCCGCCTCCCGTCGGCCTGCCCGACGCATCGTACCCACGCGCGGCGTGAACACTGCCCTGCTTCGCCTCTCCCGAACGGAGCCGGAAGTGTCAGCGACGGTGCGCTTTCTGTCGCTGACACTTCCGGCTCCGACCATTTATGTCCGCTATTTCGTTATCTTTCTCGAACCCATTCGTCGAGCCGCGTGTCCGTCGTCTACCCCTTGCGAGGATGGCGCGATAGCATCCCAACGGGGAAAACTTCGCACACCTGGCATGAGGACGGACACATGGGCAAGGACACGTTTCATGGACCGCTCGAACGGGTCGATGCCTGTTGCTGGCGGATTCCCAAGAGCTACAAACAAGGCATGCGCGTCGATGGCCTGATTTTCACCGACGAGCGCTTGCTGGAACAACTCAAACAAGATCAAGCGCCCGATCAGGTCGCCAACGTCGCATTTTTGCCTGGCATCCAACACGCCAGCCTGGCCATGCCGGACATCCACTGGGGCTACGGCTTCTGCATCGGTGGCGTCTGTGCCACCGATCCAAACGAAGGCGGCGTCATCTCTCCCGGCGGTGTGGGTTACGATATAAATTGTGGCGTCCGTCTGATGCGATCCAACCTCTTCTATCGAGACGTCAAGCCGCATCTGCGCGCCTTGGTGGACGACCTGTTTCGCAATGTCCCCACCGGCGTCGGCAGATCGGGACGCTATTCATTCGATAAAAAAGAGCTTCGATGTCTTCTGAACGAAGGCTCGCTCTATCTCCTGGGGCGGGGTTTGGCAACGCCGAGCGACATCGAATACACGGAGGCCCACGGACGGCTCGATGGTGCCGATCCGGACAAGTTGAGCGATCGCGCCCTGGTTCGCGGGACCGACCAGTGTGGCACGCTCGGTTCGGGCAATCACTTTCTCGAAGTGCAAGTCGTCGATCAGATCTTCGACGAAGTAGCGGCGACCGCGATGGGGCTGGAGAAGGACATGATCTGTGTCATGATCCACAGCGGTTCGCGCGGGCTGGGCTACCAGGTGTGCGACGACGCCTTGGCCTCCCTGCGGAACGCGCCGAAGAAATATGGCATCGAGTTGCCGGATCGGCAACTCGCCTGCGCTCCCATTGCCAGCCCGGAGGGCGAACACTACATCGCGACCATGCGCGCCGCAGCTAATTTCGCCTGGTGCAATCGTCAGCTGCTGATGCAGCAGGCGCGCGAAGTGTTCGCCTCGGTGTTCGGCCGTTCGTGGCAAGAATTGCAGATGAACTTGATCTACGATGTGTGCCATAATATCGCCAAGTTTGAGGAACACGCCGTCGACGGCAAGCGCAAGAAGGTGTGGGTGCATCGAAAGGGTGCGACGCGCGCGTTTCCGCCGGAGCATCCGGAGATACCGGCGATGTACCGCAAGATCGGCCAGCCGGTCATCATCCCCGGCGACATGGGCCGCGCCAGTTGGGTTTTGGTCGGGCAGCCGGGCAGCATGGAGAAGACCTTCGGAACGACCTGCCACGGCGCGGGCCGAGCCATGAGCCGCACTGCCGCCGTCAAAGATGCCGCCGGTCGACGCATCGACAAGGAACTGGAGGCGCGCGGCGTCATCGCGCGGGCACAGAGCCGCAAGGGACTCGCCGAAGAGCAGCCCAAAGCGTACAAGAACGTCGATGATGTCGTCGAAGTGGTTCATCGAGCGGGGTTATCGAAGAAAGTGGCGCGGATGCGCCCCATCGGTGTCATCAAAGGTTGACGAGGATTGCGGCCGACGGTGTCTCGCATTGCGAAAGCCGGTCGTCCCTCGCTAAGATGGGCGGAATTGGTGAACGAAGTAGTTGCCGACAAGGCTAGGAAAATCTCATGAGTACAGCGAATACGGGCAAAGGCAAGGAGCGCGACGAGAAGCCGGAATCGCAGGGGAGTGTACCGGCGCGTCACTTCATTCAGGAGATCGTGGACGAACATCGCAAGACGGGAAAGTTCGAGGGCCGCGTTCAGACCCGCTTTCCTCCGGAGCCGAACGGCTATCTTCACATCGGCCACGCCAAGTCGATTTGCCTCAATTTCGGCCTTGCCGCCGAGTACGGCGGCAAGTGCAATCTGCGCTTCGACGACACCAACCCCGTCAAAGAGGATATTGAATATATCCATTCTATCATGGAAGATGTGCGCTGGCTCGGTTTCCAGTGGGATGGTCTGTTCTACGCTTCCGACTATTTCGATCGACTGTACGCATGGGCCGAGCAACTCATCGAGAACGGCAAAGCCTATGTCTGCGATCTGGGCGGCGACGACGTGGCACGCTATCGCGGCGACCTCAAGGGCGGCAAGGAAAGCCCCTATCGCAATCGCGCCGTGGAAGAGAATCTCGATCTTTTTCGTCGCATGAAGGCCGGCGAGTTTCCCGATGGTTCGCGAACCCTGCGGGCCAAGATCGACATGAATTCGCCGAATTTCAACATGCGCGACCCGGTGCTGTATCGCATTCTGCACGCCGAGCATCCACACGTCGGCAACAAGTGGTGCATCTATCCGATGTACGATTGGGCGCACGGACAGAGCGATTCCATCGAGCGCGTCACGCATTCCATCTGCACCTTGGAGTTTGAAAACCATCGTCCGCTCTACGATTGGTGTCTCGACGCGCTGGGCATCTATCATCCGCAACAGATCGAATTCGCCCGTCTGAATCTTACCTACACCGTTCTCAGCAAGCGGCGACTGATCGAATTGGTGACGGACGGCCGCGTCAACGGCTGGGACGATCCCCGGATGCCGACGATTGCCGGCATCCGTCGCCGAGGCTATACGCCGGATTCGCTCCGCGCCTTTTGCAAAGAGATCGGCGTCGCCAAGTTTAACGGCACGATCGATGTGGGACGTTTGGAGAACTGCGTCCGCGACGATCTCAACCGCCGCGCCCCGCGCGTTCTCGGAGTTTTACGGCCTTTGAAGGTGGTTATCGACAACTATCCCGAAGGCCAAGTCGAGGAGTTCGACGCCGTGAACAATCCCGAAGATCCCAACGCCGGCACGCGCGCTTTGCCGTTCTCGCGCGTCCTCTACATCGAGCAAGACGACTTCCGGGAAGACCCGCCCAAGGAGTTCTTCCGACTCGCTCCGGGACGCGAAGTTCGACTGCGCTACGCCTATTTTCTCAAATGCGTCGGCGTCATCAAGGATGAAAAGACGGGTGAAGTCCTCGAATTGCACTGCGTCTACGACCCGGCGACCAAGGGCGGGAACGCGCCGGACAATCGCAAAGTGAAGGCGACCATCCATTGGGTCTCCGCCGAACACGCTCGGAAGGTGGAGGTCCGACTGTACGATCACCTTTTCGCCAAACCCAACCCGGACGATGTGCCGGAGGGACAAGACTATAAGGCAAACCTCAATCCACAATCGCTCGTGACGTTGACAGATTGCCGCGTCGAACCGAGTTTGGCGTCGGCGACGGTGGGCGAGCGCTTCCAGTTCGAACGATTGGGCTATTTCTGCGTCGATCCCGATTCCAAACCCGGCGCGCTCGTCTTCAATCGCACCGTCACACTGCGAGACACTTGGGCCAAGATCGACAGCGCGCAAAAGAAGCGATGACCGAGTGTAAACAAAGGCGCATCGCTCCCTCGGAGTGTCGTTGGCGGCGATGCCCTTCATGTATCCAAAAGGATTCGATCGGTTTGCGCCAATGTTTCCATCGTTCCCTTTTGGAAACGCCGAGATCGACTCCGACCGTGTGGACGCTTGTCGTGAAATGATCGCAACCCTCGTAAGGAATAAAGGTTGCGAACGCTCTTTGAAATGGGATGTGCTTCGGCACGATGGTTGCGATCCAATCGAACACCAAATTCCTATCGCCCGGTGACGTACGGCAGGCTCGATGGAATTGCGGTGTGCGATGCAATTTCGGTGGGTTGTTTTGATTGCTCTGTGGACGAGCTTTATCGCTCCGATTTTCTCGACTCCGTCGAGAACCCCATCGTCCTCGCCAACTCAAAGGATACATCCTCACGCCACGTCTTCAGAAAGATCGAACGAAAAACCCAAGTGGCGGATACCGAGGAAAAACCTTACGAAGAAGTAATCCAATCGCTCTTGTACTCTGCTCTTTCGCGGCGCATAGTAAGACTATCACGTTGATTGGGCGACAGCGTGATAGGGCCAGTTCTCATCCGTGGGAACTGGTTCTTTTTTTTTCTGGCATCCTCCATTGGTAGAGTAGGAAACAGAGGATCGGCACAATCGGCCATGCGATCCACGGCATGATTTCCCACAATCGCGGTAAAGGCTCGTCCAACAACATCTCGAACGAGACTTCGACCGGATCGCTTAGACCCTCAATGTGGAGGGTTACATCCCACCATCCCGATTCCGGTAGTTCGAAAACGGCGGCCTGAAACAGCTTGTTCGTTGCCGCCGCCGTCGTGGCCGAGAGTCGAATCGCATCCTGGGGATGGGTGCGCTGCGTCGCACATACTTCGATGGCGCGCTCCGCAATCGGCTCTCCCGTTGCGGCGTCTTGTACGAAGACGCTTATATCCACGAGACCGGCGCGCGGCGGAGTTGGCGAAGTGAACGCGCTGATCCGAAATCCGCCTCGCCGCTCCGAGAGGCGTATCGCGCCACCATCCGCATGTAACCCGGAACACCAGAGGAACCACAGAATCGCAACCGATGATATGGGAATCTTCTCGATCAAGTCGCAACCTCTCATCCCGGCGTGCCACGCATCTGCATCGGTTGAAGGAGAATCCACGCCCCGGCTAGAAACAGGAATGCCATCAACAGTGCCCAGGGCAGCACGAGTTGGATGGCGTTCGGGAAGGCGGGTGTTTGCTCTCGTGCCATGCGGTATCCAGTATAAAGCGATAGTAGTAATCCGAAATCGAGAAAGAGCATCTCGAGCCGAGGAAGCCAGCCACCGACGGGACGACAACAGCCCGGAACCCACCATGGTTCGCCGAAGACCCGGACGCCGAGATCCGCCGCGAAACGCTGCATCACCGGCACGATGGTATCGTAACCGGTCAGCAAGTGAAAACTGTAGTGCGCCAGCCACATGGCGAAGCCGAGAGGAACCAGCGCGAACGAGAAGCGCGTCGCCGTCTCCACCACGCCCGCACGAAGACCGCTCCATCGACGACTTGCGAACGCCGCGCAGCCGACGCACGACAACGGCACGAAGACCAAAGCCAGAAAATAACCGATCGCGTTGGTCCACCGAGTGGGATGCGCCTCGCGCCAGGAGACGATGGGAGCGATCATTCCAGCGGCGTTGGCGAACGCGCCGAAAACGAGAACCAGAACCAAGGCGGCGAGGTCGGTACGGCGATGCAGCCGGCCGATGCCGGAACGAAACGCCTCGCGCCACAGTTCCGAAGCCGGAAGACGCGCGGAGATGCCGATATTCTCATGGGGACAAGCGTGGATGCAATCGAGGCAGAACGTGCAATCGAGGTTGCCCGTCTTGCGCGGCGGAAACAGGCGCAACTCGCAACCGGGTATGCCGTCGCGGCCTCGGAGACAATCCTTGCTGCGACAGGTGAGGCACACTTGTGGATCGCGCACCTTCACCTCCAACGGCGAGACGAGCGATTGGACGAAGTTGAATTGGCCGATGGGACAGACGTATTTGCAAAAAGTTCCGCCCCGAAAAAAGCCGTCGATTACGAACGCTCCGGCAAAATAGCCCAACGCCAGCCACGCCGTCCACCACGGGCTATCCCACAGAGCGAACGCCTCGTAAGCCCATAAAAACAAGGCGAGTAGCAACACTGCCGGCCATTTACTCCGCAATCGGCGCGGCCACGACAATCCCTTCGGCAGCCAGCGTCGTGCCAGCGTTCGCGGCAGAGTGAAGGGACACGCCATGCAGAAGACGTTGCCGACCGAGAGCAGACCCAGAATGAGCAAGCCGCGCCAATGAATCCACGGCAGCACTCCGGCAAGGTTCATCGCCCCGACTTGCGGCCCACACAGACCGTCCCAAATTAGCACTAATGCCAGAGCCAAAAGGGGTAATTGGAAGACCGAGCGCGCGTGTCGCCAGCGTAGAAAGCGACCGAGGAGGGGCAGACGTAGGACATCGTCCCCATCGCGTTTCCACGCAGGAGCGTGGGAACGAGAAGAAGCTGGCTCGATAGCGGCCATCGGCAGTGGCAATCTCTGCGAAACGGCAGCGTAAGCTGCCGGGCGGGAGATATCGGAACCATCGCCCGGCAGCTTCCGCTGCCGGTTCGCCGACCTTCCCGACATCAGTTGTACGCCGAGGGGAAAAAGCGGTAAGAGAAATAACAGCGATCCCGGAACCCACATGAGAACGCCAGCCGAAGCCTGATCCTCCAACGCCGTCGTTCCGCCCAACCGCGGCACCTCGGCGTAGTACGGATACAGCACATGGTTTGCGAACGTCAGCAGAGCCGACAGCGCGGTATTCTGGACGTCGGCCAGAAGAAGGTACGGCAATAGCAACCACCTCGACCAGCGCGGCCGACCCGGATCGGGCCGAATCACCGGATACCAAAACAGCATCCCTGCGCTCAGGAAGCATAGGTGTTGCACATAATGCCAAACCTTGGATCGTAAAGCGATCTCATAAAGCGCCGGAATGTGCCATCCCCATGCGACGAGGATGAAAAGTGGCAGTGCGGTCGCCGGATGCGTCAATCGCTCGAACAGATGCCGGAGCCAACGAGAACGCAAGAGGGGTGCGATCCAATACGAGCGAATCGGTTGCGGCAACCCGCGCAGCAGCGGAAACAGCGGCGCGCCCAGCCACAGCAACGGCGGCGCGAACATCATCAACAAGAGATGCTGCAACATATGGACTTGCAACAGCAGCGATGCGAACGTCTCGATGGGCGATTCCAGCGCCAAGAAAAAAAGAGTTAATCCACCTCCAAACGCCGCCAATCGTCCGCCGTGCCATCGTTCCGAATCGCGCCGATGCAGCTGCAACCACCCGCGCCCATAGACCACCGCCGTCGCGGCGAGCGCTGAGATCGACCACGGATCGAAGGGCCAGGATCGCAGAAACGCATCGAAAGTGGGGTTCATCGTGGTTCTTTAAGGAAAAACACATCGAGAGTCGACTTCTCTATCTACTATCCCAGACCATCGCTCGTTGGATTGCTCGCTCCGCTTCGACGAGTCGGTAGCTTGCGCTTAAATTTCTCATCGGCTTCGGATGCACTTCGGTCATGGGGTTCCTCTTTCCGCTCGATCCCTTCTCAATCCTCGCAGCGTGGTCAGGAAATCGACGAGCGCTTCCATCTCGGTGGGAGAGATTTGTTTGCCGAAAGCCGGCATGTTGCCGCCGCCCGGGGTTCCGTTGCTGATCTGATCGATCAATTGCTCCGGCTTCATGCGGTCGCCGATGTCGGTTAGATCCGGGCCGCGACGACCGCCGAGACCTTCCAAGGCGTGACAATTGCGACACTGTTTTACCTGCAACACGGCCGCTCCTTGCATCTGGAGCGGCGAACGGTGTTCGAGCAGATCTTTAGGAACTGGATCGCCGCTCCACGCCGTCATCTTGGGGGACCACGGCGCGCTCACGCCTTCGTAGGTGAGAATGCCGAGTACGGTGACGATCACCAGCACCGACAGCACGGCGATGGGTCGGCGGCTGGGCGCGCGCTCGCCGCGCCGCGAGACGAAGGGTACGAGGAAGAGAGCCACGATGAGCAGGACCGGGAAGACGAGGACAATGAAAGTTTCTGCCGTCGGCGGACTGAGCGAAAGCAGCGCGAACAGCCATAAGAACGGCCATTCGGGACGAGGATTCGCACCGGAGAGCGTCGGATCGGGCGGTCCCGATGGTCCCTTCGGTCCCAAGACGGCAGCGAGAATCACGACGACGACAACGGCGAGGGACGAGGCGAGGGCGTCGCGCAACAGCGGCCGGCCGAGAAAGGGGACGCCGTTTTGTACCTCTTTTTCGTACTTGGCGTCATAGGTATTCGGATCGACCCCTTGTCCGGGGACGGGCGGTTCGCTGACCCCGCGTTTGAGGACTAACCAGAGATGAATACTCAGAAAGAACAACAATGCGCCGGGTATGACGAAGACGTGCAAGGCGAAAAATCGACTCAGCGTGTCGCCGCCGATCACCGGGCCGCCGAGGAGCAGATGAACGAGATACGGTCCCATCACCGGGACGCGACCGGCCATCGAACCGCCGACGGCCACGCCCCAGTAGGCGTCGGGATCCCAACGCAATACCTGCCCCGTAAAGAACATGCCCAGCGTGCAGAGGAGAAGGCACACGCCCAGCACCCAGGTCAGTTCGCGCGGATACTTGAACGCGCCATGTAGAAAAACCTGCGCCATGTGGGCGAAGACCATCACGACCATGCCGGAGCCGGCGTAGTAGTGCAGGGCACGGACGAACCAGCCGAGCGGCTGTTCATAATTCAGATAAAGCAGAGACTCATAGGCGTTATCTGCGCTGGGTACGAATACCAACGCGAGGGCGATGCCGGTGAGGATTTGCACGATCAGCAAGGTGAGGGACGCGCTGCCAAAGACGTACCACCATCCCATCGGCCCCGCCGCGCCGCGCGGGATCGGATGCGTCAGCATCGGCAACAGGCTTTCTCGCACGCTCAGTCGGGCATCGAACCACGCCACAATTCGTTTCATCGCCGCCTCCTTCTTGTTGCTATCATATAGAGGAAGATCGTTGGCGAGAGATCCCAAGAGGGGAGAAAGCGCGTCGCGCTTTGCCATCATGCCACCGCAACTTTTTCTCGACCCCGAACGCGCCGACGCGAATGGGTTAGTCGGCGTCGGCGGCAATTTGCAGCCGTCGATGCTCCTCGAAGCGTATCGGCGCGGCATCTTCCCGTGGTTCGACGACAGCAGCCCGATTCTGTGGTGGTCGCCGGACCCGCGCGCCATCTTCGAGCTGGATGGCTTACACGTTTCGCGGCGATTGGGGCGCACCGTGCGATCGGGAAGATTTACATCCACGGTCGATCGCGCCTTCACCGAGGTGATGCGCGACTGCGCCCATCGACCCCACGACGGCGTCTGGATCACTCCGGACATGATCGCCGCCTACGCGCGCTTGCACGATCTCGGCCACGCCCACAGCGTCGAAGTCTGGCACGAAGGCGAATTGGCCGGCGGTGTCTACGGCGTTACGGTCGGCGGACTGTTCGCCGGAGAGTCGATGTTCTCGCGCGTGCGAGACGCCTCCAAAGTCGCTCTCGTTTATCTCATGGAACGCCTGCGGCAGCGCGGCTACCAACTATTCGACGTGCAATTTCTCAACGACCATACGGCTGGCCTCGGCGCGGTGGAGATACCGCGCAGCGAGTATCTCGCGCGGTTGCGGATGGCGTTGGCGTGCGAAGCGCGTTTCGATTAGGCGGGTTCAAAAATACACTCGCTTCACCGAAGCGAGAATGGACGCGCACCGCGCGCTAAGGCAAACCGGCGCGCGGTGCGGCATGGAGACGGTATTCTTTACTTGGCGATGCGAACGAGTTCCAACGCGGTGGGATGGCCATCTTCCACCCATTCCTGTCGCACCAGCCGTTGGGTCGCGTCGTAGTAGAGTTCGATCTTCGTGGGACCGTTGAAGCGGAAGTGCATCACATTCTGCATGTGTCCGGCCACACCGATCTGCGCTTGGCCGATAAACTGCAAGCGCCCCTGCATGTCGCGGCCATTGTCGGCATCGATGACGGGGATCACTCCCTCGCGCTGTTTCGCATCCGGCAACCTCCAATAGCTCGACACCCAGGCCTCGGACTTGGAGAGATGCTCGCGGCCATTTACGCGCACATGAATGCCGTCTGCCTGCGCCTCCGCCCGCACTTGAAACTGTTTGCCGTCGTCGTTGCAGCTGCCGGTAAGTTGCTGTAAGCGCCCATCTTTCCACGTCTCCCGCGTTTGGCAAGCGTAGGAATAAGTTTTGATTAACACGCGCACTTTCACCGAGGTTTCGCAGGAGACAACCGTCGTGCCGTCGTCTTGTTTCTGGATGATCATTTTGGCGTTGCCGGAGGGCTTATTATCCACGCGCACGCTGAATTCGCGCGTCTCGCTGTCGGCGGCGCGGACCCCGGCTGAGGCGGCGAGTAACATCGCCCCAACGCAGGCTGCGATTTTCGTCCGTCGCCACACACTTGGAACCTTCCCGATCATTCGTCCTGTCCTCCCTCTATCCCCCTTGTGCCGTTCCGAGAGGGACTCGGCACGGATTCATTTGCTCGGCTTATACCGCCCGACTCTAAACCGGCCAAGATGAATCGCCGCGCCTCCGTCCCCCCGTTTCGGCGATCGGTTATGATGTCACAAGAACCAAGCGGCAACGAGGGACAAGGTTATGTTCGAGGCAAGGTGGGTCATTTGTGAAGATCCGGAAGAGATGCTGCGTTATCTGTTGGGAAAGACCTGCGACCGCAAGCTGCGACTTTTCGCGTGCGCCTGCGTGCGGCGAGTCTGGCGGTTGCTACGCGACGAACGAAGTCGAGCGGCGGTGTACATGGCCGAGCGCTACGCCGATCGACCGGGAGGCTTTACCCAACTCATGGCGTCGCGTCGCGAGGCACACCAGGCAGAACAGTACTTTCATTCGCTGACGCTGCGCGGCGAGGGGGCCGAGTACGAGACGGTGCGTTGGGCGGCGCGCGCCGCCGAGGCCACCGTTGAGGATACCGGCTGGGACGTGGCGCGCAATGCCGCTCGGTCGGCCGAGTACGCCGTTGGCAGTGAGGCCGCGCGAGAGCGCGTGGCGCAGTGTTCGCTACTGCGCGATTCCTTTGGCAATCCTTTTTGTCCGGAATCGTTCGATCCCGCATGGCTGCGTTGGAACCGGAACTGCCTGGCCGCCATGGCGAGCGCGATCTACGAGGATCAACGGTTCGACCATCTGCCGATTCTAGCCGACGCATTGGAAGAGGCTGGCTGCGAGAATGAGATCATCTTGTGGCACTGCCGCGAACCGGGGGAACACGCGCGAGGCTGTTGGGTCTTGGATGCCCTTCTGGGTAAAAAATCTTCTGGCGAGCGGGTGGCGTTAGCCCTCTGATATTCAAAAGATAGGGAGACTGACGCCCTCTCGCGCGCTTTTTTTGTCCGCCAAACTCCTCCAAGCGGCGCATTCGGCATGGGCCGCATTTCTTCGCGCCGCAATGGGCCGCGCCGCCTCACTTCGGAACGTGGGGCACCAATCCGGTGAACGGCGCGAGGTATGCCTGCAACAACGTCATCAACCCTACGATGAGTGCCAAGAAGATGCTGTGCCAGACGACGGACTTGAAGATGTCGGCCTCCTTGCCCAATTGATTCGTCGCCGCGGTCGCCACCACGATGCTTTGTGCGTCGATCATCTTGCCCATGACGCCGCCGGTACTGTTGGCCGTGCAGATGAGAACCTGAGCCTGTCCTAAATCGAGATGGCCGCCGAATGCTCCGGCGTTATAAATCTGAGTGGCCGTGATCTTTTGCAGGCTGCCGAACAGAGCGTTGCTGCCGGCGTCCGTTCCGGTTAGGAACACGCCGAGCCAACCGAGCAGCGGCGCGAAGAGTGGATACAACTTGCCCGTGCCCGCGAAGGCGAAGCCGAGCGTGGCGTCCATGCCGGCGTAGCGCGTCACATAGCTTAGCCCCAACATGAAACAAATGGTCGGGATGGGAATCTTCATTTGAAAGAAAGTGCGCTGGAACACCCAGCGGATTTGCGTTTGATTCATGCGCAAGAGCATCATCGAGAGAATCGCCGCGACGAACACGGCGGTTCCAGGCGCGGTCAGCCAGGCGAAATTGAACGTCGCCTCCTCCGCCTTGCTGACGCCGCCTTCCTGCAGGCGCGAATCGCGGAACGATTGCCCATCGAGCCACGGGATCGGAAGGATATAGTTGGTTTCGAGGGGACCAATCCGCGCGGGGCCAAGCGTTTTCCGTTCTCCCTCGCGCTGGCGAACCAGGCCCGTCAGCAATAACAGAATCGACATCAATACGAAGGGAAACCAGGCGACAGTGACATTCCATACGGTCAACGGCGGCTCCGAGCCGTGCGACGAGGCATGTGGAGGAGCATCGTTCCCGGAAAGAAGGGCTTTGGCTTCCGCCGCATGAGGATCTTGCGGATCGAGCGCCGCGGGAGACGTTGATTTTTCGGGAATCGTCTTGTCGTAATGCCATTCCTTGCGCGGCTTCCAAAAGCGGAGGAATATCGCCGTCAGGATCAACGAGAAGATGCCGCCGCCGATGTCGGTCATGGGATAGAGGACGAGGCTGGGTACATAAAGGTGGATGCAGGCGAAGGTGAATTGAAAGGCGGCGAACGATCCGCCGGCGACGAAGAGGGCCGGCCACACTTCCCAGGTTTGTTTCCACGAACACATGCATTTGACCATGTATAGGGGAATAAAAAACGACAGCAGCGGGAGTTGACGGCCGGCCATGACGCTGAGCGTTTCCGTGGGCAAACCGGTGACGCCGGTGAGCGTAATCAGCGGCGTGCCCAGTCCGCCGTAGGCGACGGGCGAGGTATTGGCGATCAGGCACAACACAGCGGCGAGAAAGGGATTGAAGCCGAGACCGACCATGATCGCGCCGCAGATGGCCACGGGCGTGCCGCCGCCGGCCGCTCCTTCGAGAAACGCCCCGAACGCGAAGGCGATGAGAATGGCCTGGATGCGCGCGTCGCCGGACAGCCCAGCCACCGATCGGCGCACGATATCGAACTTGCCGGTCAGCACGGTGACGTTGTAGAGCAGCATGGCGTTGAAGATGGTCCAGCCGACGGGGAGCAAACCGAACAATGCCCCATCGACAAAGGCCATCGTGGCCATGTGTACCGGCATTCGGTAGACGAGGATGGCCACGAGGAGAGCAGTGAAGGCGGCCATCGCTCCGGCTTTGGGTGCCAGCCATCGTCGCGGCACCAAAAGCCAAAACAGCACCACGACCGGCACGGCGGCGAAAAGAGTGGAAAGCACATTGGAGGCAGGGAGCTTGCCGGCCAAGGGGTCGAGATGCTGCTCATAGACGGCCCAAAGCATGGAGAGATCCTTATACGGAGCGAGCGCAGGGGTGTTGCCCGATTCTATCGCAGATAAGCGGCAATGCAAGTCGAGGAATCTACGCTCCGCCGCTCCGCGTCGCAAGAGACGGGACGCGGAGCGTCCAGGTTTGCGTTCTCACGCGGAGCGTGGGGAGCGAGAAAAGCTGAAGTCACAAGAAGACTTGCAGATCCTCCATTCTACGAGTACAGTCATAGTACCTACCGGGAGTTGCGTTGCGTGCGGCTCCCACCGCCGAGGAGGTCTATCTCTTTTCGGCACTCATCCGCCTCAACGGTTGCATACCGACGACAACGGGGTATTGCGATGCGAGCGTTTCCTCTTCTTACCGTAGCCGTACTGTACGGTCCAACTTCTCTGTTCGCGGCCTTGCCGAGTTCGGCGGAACAGGATTTCTTCGAGAAAAAGGTTCGACCCGTCCTCGTCGAGCATTGTTATAAATGTCACGGAAACGGGAAAACGAAGGGCGGATTGAGCCTGACGTCCCGCGAGGCGCTTCTCAAGGGCGGCGATTCTGGACCTGCTCTCGTGCCCGGCGATACGGCCAAGAGTCTGTTGTTGCAAGCACTTCGCCACGAAGGTGAGACGAAGATGCCGCCGAAGGGGAAATTGGCGAAGGACGCCGTCGCCGATCTCAGCGAATGGGTGAAGCGCGGCGCGGCTTGGCCGGCAACTCGTACTGGCAGCGACACCATCCGAGCGGGAGGCGCGAGCATCGGTCCAGCCGAACGCTCCTTCTGGTCGTTTCAAACGATTGCTAATCCGAAGCCGCCGGTGGTGAAGGATCGAGCCTGGCCCATCCAACCGCTCGACCGATTCGTACTGGCAAAGCTCGAAGAACGCGGGCTGCATCCGGTGCGATCCGCCGAGAAACACGCGCTCTTGCGCCGCGTCACTTTCGATTTGACGGGATTGCCGCCGACACCGGAGGAGATTGCCGCGTTTCTCAAAGACGAAGCGCCGAACGCCTACGAGAAAGTTGTGGAGCGCTTATTGTCGAGTCCGCACTACGGCGAACGCTGGGGGCGGCATTGGCTCGATGTTGCCCGCTACGGCGAAGATCAAGCCCATACGTTTCAGGCGCGCGTCTTTCCCAACGGCTATCGCTACCGCGATTGGGTGGTGAAAGCGTTCAACGACGACATGCCCTACAATCGTTTCATCGTCGAGCAGATCGCCGGGGATTTGCTGACGGAGGGCGACCCGGAAGCGCATCGGGCCGCGCTCGGTTTCTTTGCTCTGGGACCGCACTACTATGGCGACAGCGCGGCCCGCAAGTTCGTCGAGGCCACGGAACTCGACGACCGCATCGATACGTTGACGCGCGGCTTCCTCGGACTGACCGTCTCCTGCGCTCGCTGTCACGATCACAAGTTTGATCCGATTGCCCAAAGCGATTACTACTCGTTAGCGGGTGTTTTTCACAGTACCAAGTACGAAGAGAAGCCGATGGGGCCGCCGGAAACGATCGCGCGCTACAACGAGGCCCAAAAGGAGATGAAGGCGTGCGAAGCGAAGATCAAGGAGTTTCTCAAATCGGAAGGTAAGGGGCAGGGCGAGAAGAAACTGAACGACGACGCCAAGAAGAAGTTGGCGAACATGCGGCGCGAACTGGAGCAGGTCAAGAAAGCCGCTCCGCCCCCGCCTCCCGTGGTGCATACCTTGAGCGAGGGATCAGCCGCCAACATGAAAGTTTACCTGCGCGGCAACCCCGATAAAGAAGGAGAAGTCGCACCGCGCCGCTTCTTGCGCATCCTCGCCGGAGACAACCCGAAGCCGTTTCAGCAAGGTAGCGGGAGGCTTGAACTGGCTAATGCCATTGCCGATCCGAAAAATCCGCTGACGGCGCGCGTCTTCGTCAATCGCGTCTGGCAGTATCATTTCGGACGGGGCATCGTGGCCACGCCCAGCAATTTCGGCAAGCTCGGCGAACGTCCCACGCATCCGGAACTACTCGATCATTTGGCGTCGCGCTTCCTCGCCTCCGGATGGTCGATCAAGGCACTGCACCGCGAGATTCTATTGTCGGCCACCTATCGCACGAGTTGCGCGGACGACGAACGCAATGCCGCCGTCGATCCGAGCAATCGACTGTTGTGGCGCATGAATCGGCAACGACTGGATGTGGAAGCCTGGCGCGACGCGCTGTTGGCCGCGTCCGGTGAATTGGATGGAACCATCGGCGGTGCCCCGGTCGACCTCGGCAACCTCGCTAACAAGCGCCGTACCCTCTACGGCAAAATCAGCCGGCACAATCTCGATGGCCTCCTCCGTCTGTTCGACTTCCCCGATCCGAACATCACCAGCGCCGCCCGACCGGTGACCATTGTGCCGCTGCAACAATTGTTTGTTCTCAACAGCGAATTCATGATCGCTCGCGCCCGCAGCTTATCCGCTAAGCTGGCCAGTGAAGAGAAGGACGACGCCGCACGAATTCGCAACGCCTTCGTCCGCGTCTTCGGTCGTCCGGCGAGCGAGCGCGAAGTGAGGATGGGCTTGGCGTTTCTCCAAAGTGGAGAGAAAACCTCGCTCAGCCGTTGGGAGCAGTACGCTCAGGTGTTGCTGAGCGCGAATGAGTTCGCGTTCGTGGATTAACGCGCCTTTACCCAACCCGGAGCGCCAGCGACGGGCGGTAGAAGCT
>JAKBCS010000201.1 GCA_021807595.1 Planctomycetota bacterium
TCCACATCGAGTTTTTGTCCGAGTGCTTCCGCCCATTTGTGCAGCGTCGCCAGCGTGGGGTTGAGCATCTTCGCCGTTTCCAAACGCGACAACGCCGGCGCGTCGATCCCCATGCGCTCCACCACCTCCGCCAAGGTCAATCCTTGGCTTTCCCGCACCGCTTTGAACCGCAGCAACAACCGCAGAATCGCCGCGAAACTCTGCCGATCGACCGTGCCGGCCGGCCGTTGGTGGATCGGCTTCGCCGAGTGGTGCCGGGGCATCGCTTCTTCCTCGGCTCGCTGCTCGGCGCTGCGCTGAGACTTGATCGTTGGCTTCATGGCTTCACTCCTTCGGTTCGGGAACGTCGTAGGCGGGGATGGGACGGATGACGAGCGGATCGGCCAGGTTCAGCACCTCAAACACCACGGCAATGAACCGGCCCGTCGCCGTACTGCCAAAGGCGATGGGACGACCGGACGAGTCGCTCACATCGAACTTGCTCGGCATCGGTGAACTCAATCGCGTCCCGTTGATGCGGATGGTCCATCATCCGCGATCCTGATAATCGAGCGAGCTTCGGCAGCGACTTTGTCCGAATCTTGGGGCAAAAAAATGAAAGAGGGCCAACGAAACGGCGTTGCGGCGGGTTGACCAAACGAAACGAGCCAGCAGCGTCAGCGACGGAGAACGTCCGTTGCTGACGCTGCCGACTCGGATGGTTTTGGCGTTAGCTGGCCGCGCGGAGATCGGCCAATTCTTCCTTCACCGGAGCGTAATGGCTCGGCTCCATGCTGAACGAGGCCGTGCCGCTGGTGAAGTTGCGCAACTCGCTGGTGTAGCCGAACAGCTCGGCCAACGGGACGTAAGCGTGCAATTGGCAACGGCAGTTGTCCATACTGGAGTTCAATCTCTCGCCGCCACGGTCAATCGGCTGGGAAGTTTGGAGACAGCAGTTGCTCCAGTACATACGGACACTCGCTCGGAAATGTCTCGACGGCCAAGCCCGTCTCCACGGCCGCACGCTCGACGGCCTTGGCGTAGGCGTCGGTTAAGACCGTCTCGGCGTGATTTCGGAGGACGCCGACCGAGACGAGATCGGACAGTTCCTGCTGCTGCTCGAGGATGGTGCCGCGCCAACTCCGCGAACGGTGGTCCGGCTGATGCACCCACTTCAGGACGTGCGCCAGCAGGGTCGTCAAGCGGCTCTTCACTTCCCGCCGGTCTCGCCGTGCCCTGTCGCTGAGGTACTCCCCGAGATGAGAGTAATCGAGTTCGTCCCAACGCTCCTGCTGGATCCGTTCCACCATGGCGTCGAGCCAAGCCGTTTCGTCCGTTTCGTACAATTGTGAGAAAGTGAGCGTGCTTTGCTGGATCATCGCGCGTTTCTCCGAAATTCCTCGCAGCCCCGATCAGATGTTCGCAAGCGCACGACACACAGCCCTCAGCTGGCCGCGCGCAGATCGGCCAATTCTTCCTTCACCGGAGCGTAATGGCTCGGCTCCATGCTGAACGAGGCCGTGCCGCTGGTGAAGTTGCGCAACTCGCTGGTGTAGCCGAAAAGCTCGGCCAGCGGCACATACGCATGCAGTTGGCAGCGGCCCTTGTCCATGCTCGAGTTCAAAATCTCACCGCGACGACGGCTGATGTCGCGCGTCAGATCGCCGAGGTATTGCGACGGAGCCAGCACCACCACGTTCATAATCGGCTCCAACAGCGTGATGCCTGCTTTCACCTGCGCATCGCGCGTGCATTCCATCGCCGCCAGCTTGAAGGCATCCTGCGAGCTATCGACTTCGTGATACTTGCCGTCGAGCAGCGTCGCTTGAATATCGACGCACTGGAAGCCGTACTTCGCGCCTTTCACGGTGGCGTCGCGGAAACCATGCTCCACCGAAGGAATGTACTCGGTAGGAACGACGCCGCCGACGATCTTGTCCATGAAATAGATATTATTCGGATCGGGCTTTTCGCCTTGCTCCTCTTGGTACGTTGTCCACTCGGCTACCTGCTCCTTGGTGAGCGGTTCGTAGCGCATGTAGATGACGGCGAACTTGCCGCGACCGCCGGACTGCTTGATGAAGCGCGTCTCGATCTCGACCGCCTTCGACAAGGTTTGCCGATACGCCACCTGCGGACGACCGACCGTCACCTTGACGCCCGGCGTGCGCATCAGCTTTTCGACCGATACCTCCAGATGCAACTCGCCCATTCCGCTGAGGATTAGCTCTTTGGTTTCCGGATTGGTGCGGCACTTCAAGGTCGGATCGTCGCGGACCAGCTTGCCGATGGCGTCGGCCAACTTGGTCTCGTCGGTGGTTCGATCCGGCACGATGGCCTGCGAAATCACTGGATCGGGGAAGCGGATGTCTTCCAACGAAATCGGCTTTTCCTTATCGCACAGGGTATTGCCCGTGTGCGTCTGCTTGAGCCCGACAACGGCGACGATCTCGCCCGGTCCCGCTACTTCCAAGCTATCGCGGCGATCGCCCATCATGCGGAAGATGCGCGCCACGCGCTCGCCTCGGCCCACCGCCGTGTTCTGCACGTCGTCTTTGGGATGCAGTTCGCCCGAATAGATGCGCACGAACACGAGATCGCCGGTTGGTTCGCTGATAGTCTTGAACGCAAGGCCGGAGAACGGCTCTTTGGGATCGGGCTTCCGCGACGCCTCTGCCTTCTCCTTACTCTTGGGGATCAAGCCCGTCACCGGCGGACGATCCAACGGCGAAGGCAGATAGTCGATCACGGAATCGAGCAGAAGTTGAACGCCGTGGAAATTCTTCGACGATCCGCACAGCACCGGCGTGAGCTTACCGCTGAGCGTGCCGGCGCGCAGAGCATTCACGAGCATCTCTTCGGAGACCGGCTTGCCTTCCAGCACCAGTTCGAGCAGATGATCGTCGGCATGAGAGGCGGCTTCGAGCAGGTGGCCGTGATACTCTTCGGCCAACGCCTTGAACTCTTCCGGAATGTCCACGAGATCGTACTTAACGTGCGTCTTGTCCTTGGGATCTTTGAGGATGAACTTCATGCGCACCAAGTCGATGACGCCCTGAAAGAGATTGCTCTCTCCGGCCGGCAGCGCGCAAATGGCGGGAATGATGCCGAGCTTATCCTTCATTTGCTGAATGCAGCCGAAAAAGTCTGCGCCGGTGCGATCCAGCTTGTTGATGTAGGCAATGCGCGGCACCTGATGCTTGTTGGCCTGATACCATACCGTTTCGGATTGAACCTCGACGCCGCCGACGGCGCAGAAGACGCCGACCGCTCCGTCCAGAACGCGCAAGCTGCGTTCGACCTCGGCGGTGAAATCGACGTGGCCGGGCGTGTCGATCAGCGTGATGCGCGTGTCGCCCCATTCAATGGTGACGGCGGCACTGTTGATGGTAATGCCCTTCTGCCGTTCCAGCGGGTCGAAGTCCGTCGTAGTATTGCCTTCATCGACATCGCCGACCTTGTGCTTGGAACCGCTGAAGTAGAGGATGCGCTCCGTGGTCGTGGTTTTGCCGGCGTCGACGTGCGCGATAATGCCAATGTTACGAAGGTTTTCGAGCATAGGTTCCTAGCCGCTTCCCGATAAGTTCCGAGATCTGAGTTATTCTCTTCGGCTCAAAACTCAGCAATCAGAACAACTAAGGAAGGCACTCCTGAAACGAGAAAAAGAACTGTGGCGACTGGAACACACTTCCAGTCCACAAGCAAACTTCGGTTATCTCCGGGGAAGGATTCCGTGCGACGGCTCAATACCGCGTCACACGAAGGAGAGAGGCAAGAAGTAATCCGGGAGAAAAACCAATCATGTTCGTCTTCCGCTTACGGGCGCAAAGTAGCAGTAAAAATCATTCTATACGAAAGCGTGAGGATTTGTCTAGGGGTTTTGCAAAGTTTGCGAGTGTATTCGCATCTTCCGGAACATAGGAGAGAAGACGAGTTGGTCCTGGAGGCGAACCGGGGCCTTTGTTGCCCTCTGAGCAAAACGATCTGCGGAGGGGACGGTTGGACGGCTGCACTTGTCAGGGGGGAGAGCGAGTGTAGAATGCTTTGGAGTCGCGGCAACGATCCTCCTCAAGAGGATGGCTGCCCTTCGCGGCCCTTTCCGACTCTTTTGGTTCCCTCCGTACCGAAGGAGAATCGGCGATGCGAGCCGAGAATCAATATCGCGCGTGCCTGGTGTCACACCAAGTCGGACGACCCGTTCGCCGCCTTAGCTCAGCGGTAGAGTACAGCCCCCGTAAGGCTGCGGCTCTCGATTGAGTGTGACGGGGAAGCAACGGAGCCGTAGAATTGTCGTAAGTGCCGACGTAGCGCAGTGGTAGAGCAATGCTTTCGTAAAGCGTAGGCTCTGGATCGAGGAAAGACGAAAATGGAGGTCGATGTCCGAAATATAGAATTGACGTAAGTCCTTATCAATTGCCGCCTTAGCTCAGCGGTAGAGCACAGCTTTCGTAAAGCTGGGGTCCAGGGTTCAAATCCCTGAGGCGGCTTTCTACCAACTCATTACCAGCATTCTCAATAGTTCGCCTACGGACAGTGGCGGACTTCCGCACATTCATGGCAAGTTTGTCGGGTGTGTCCGAGGAACCTCGCCGCTCTCGTCCTCTAGCTCGGCGTTAGCCGGGCTAGGGTCACGCAAATGCTTCGGCGGTTTGACCGATGACCATAAGAACACCCGGGACCACAAGACGGTTAGCGATCCAGGTGAACCCGTAAGCGTCGCGCCCTTTCTTGGAACGCTCGCTCGCCACCCTCCAGAATGTCGCAGACTGCTCTCCGAATCTGGGCGCTTTCAAGTCCTCCCGACAGGTAGCTAATTGGCGGCAATTGTCCGGGTGGGTGCGGGCCAACGCTTGCCACAATGATCTGATCCGCGTCGGTGTTGACCACGAGATTGGCATTATGCGTGACGAGAATCACCTGCCGCTTCTGCTTCGCCGCTAGGAACAAGTTAACAAGTTCGTCGAAGATCGACTTTGGGTCGAGGTTTTCTTCGGGCTGGTCGATGATCAAGGGCCGATCATCGCCTTCGTCGAGCGCCAGATATAGCAGCAGCAAGACAATTCCTCTTGTGCCCGGCGACAGCTTACGAATGTCGATCCCGTCGTAGTCGATGCTGTAGTGGATGGCGATGTGCTCGGTGCCATAAAGCCACTTGGCAAGCTTCTTCGCCCATTCCCGGTAGTTCGCCTGGTCAGCCTTGGGCACCGGCGAATGTTCTAGCAAGGCATTTCGATTTTCGTCGAGAAACTTCTCCATTGCGGCACTGACGGTTTTGGGATCGCCCGTCTCCCATGCGGCCTTAAGTGATTTCTCCGCAAGCTGATGGAGTGTTCCTCGGCCTTTGAACGGGCCTTGCACACGTAGATCAAGGAGCTGTTCGCCTGCATCGGCCCAGCGAGTAATGTCGGCTTCGCGGTTGACCGAGAAGGAAAGCTTGCCCAGCGTCGATACGGCCTTGCCCAAGCGAGTCATTAGCGGCTGGTATAGATCGCGCAAAACCGCCTCCTCAGCTACGATGGCCTCGAAGACCCGTTTATACGCTTCTTCACGCTCCTGCCGCAGTGTGGCAACTCGCTCCTTTGCTCCCTCGCAGTCAGCGAGTCTCTCCTTCAGTCGTTCGAGCGCGGTGCTCTCCTCTGTGATCTTCTTGGACAGTGCAGCAAACCTGTTGGCCGTATCCCGGTCAACACTCACGAGTTTTTCGAGCCGGGCGATTTCTGCTTCCAAGAGGGCCAGTGGCTGATCGGTGAGGTCGGCGTCATCCGGGATCAGGGCCGCGTTTGGGTCTGGCCTTCCAGCGGGGGGAGTTCCTTTCCAATCCCTCATGCCTTTCTGGGCACTGGCTAGGTGGTTAGTAAGCAGGTTGTCCACATCGCCCTTGTAATCCAGTAGGAATGGATTCCATTCTTCGGGCCGAAGCCCACTTGCCTTGTGGCGATCCCGCGTTTTCCTCAAAGCTTCGGGTGCTTGGTGAGTCCGTAGGTTGCCCACCTCGTCCTTGAGTGTCTGGAGCGATTGTTCCTGGTTGGCGAAATGGCGGAGGTATCCTCGGACTTTCTCCGACGCGTCGTTCAAAGCCACCAGGCGCTGAACTCTGGCTTCGCTGCCTTTCGATACCAGCTTTCCCCTGTCCTGAGTGTAACGCTCGATCAACTTGGTCTTTTCGCCAACTTGCTTCTTGAGTGCAGGTATTTGCCTGTCCTTCTCAAGGTCAGTGCTGATCCGCTCGGAGATGTCAGCCAGCGATTCTTCCTCGCGGACGCGTGCATCGCGAAATCGAGTTGCTTTCAGTGACAGCAACTCCTCGAAATCAATCGCGCCATCCCTGTCGGACAATGGGTGCGCCTCAAAAATGACACGCTCGATCTCACGCAGGAGGGCATCTGTCATCCCATGAGCCGAGCAAAGTTCTTCCACGAATTGCTGAGACAGGTATCTTGCTCTTGGGTACTCAGCGGAAATCCATTCATCGGAGCGGTCAAGATTCCTTTCGGTTGGGTCGCCCGTGTGCCATTTCAGCGATACCGACGCACCTTGCAGGAGTTCCTGGGCCCTGGTTAAAAAGGAGGCCGGGCTGAGTCGGTCAGACGTTGCATCGCAGCCGAAGGCAATCATGTCGGCCAACGCCGTTTTCCCCGATCCCCTCGCGCCGATGATCGCCACGAGGCCCGGATTGAGTTCGATGGTCTTCGTTGCTGCCCAGGGTGCGTTCTTAACTTCAATTTTCTCGATGATCTGCGAGGGAGTTGCCCTGATTGGCGGCTCACTGCCGACAAACGCACGGCCGGCGGGGTCGATGCACGCCTGCCGGAGCGAGTCAAAGGCCACGGCTCCTTTGACCCACGAATAGCGATTGCCGTCCGGGACACCGACCCTCTCCAGTTCATGGGCATCGCAGCCGTGCATGCAGGGTTTCAATCCGCCGTACCGCTCGCGTAAACCAGACTCACTCGCTGTACGTTGTCCAAGCCAAAACTCCCGCTGGGCTGTGCTGCTGGCAAAGATAATGTGTGCGAACTTTTCGATTTCCTGACGCAGTGTGGCGTCTGCTCCGTCGCGTACACCCGACGAACCGTCCGTTTCACTACCGGAAACCGCGACTAAGATATTTTGCTTGACCCAGGCGCTGCCGTCGTAAGCTTGCCTGAGCTGGTCCAACGAGACCTTAAACTGCTCCGAACCTAGTGCAAGAGCGGCTTGGCCTGTGAGCGACGAATCGTGCCGTTGACCAAGCCGAATCAAATCCTCCTTCGCGCAGGAGAAAGACTCGTCGAAGGCGTTGAGCGTGAGACGCGAGAGGAATCGATTTAGTTCTGCAACATGATTCGGGTCGTCAGGACTGACGAGCAGATGGAGGTTTACCCACCTTCCTTTGACTGTGCCTATACCGAGTCGCATCTCGATATTTGGAAAGATAAGATCGCATCTTGGGAGCCGTCCTTCCCGCTTGGATTCGCAAACTTGTTCGTAGAGGTCGGTGCTGTAGTAGTCCGTTATCCCGATAGCCCGCATAGGGGGTACGGCTGCCTCAATCGCCTTGAGGTATTCCTCCCAGCTATCGTCTCCCTTAAATTGGTTGTTTAGGATTGTGCCCGGCGCATGGATATGCGGTTCCCAGCGATGCCAGCGGGAGCCTGAGTTCATGGCGAGCAGACTTCCTTCCATATCTGTAATGGTTCAGCCTGAACTGGAAGATCGCAGCGTTCGAGTTAGCGAGTAAAGGATGACTTCCCCTGACACGCTCAGGGGATTGTACAGGTGTTCGAT
>JAKBCS010000001.1 GCA_021807595.1 Planctomycetota bacterium
GTTCCATAAGCCCCTCTCCCCCTGTACTCAGGGGGAGAGGGGTTGGGGTGAGGGGGCAGAAACCGGCGAAAAACCGCCTCTCACCCCCGGCCTCTCTCCCCTGAGTACAGGGGAGAGGGGAGCTTCTGGATTTGTGGACTCCGACGATCATTTCGGCAAAGGGATCGTCGTCCAGTTCAATCTCTTATAGTCTTCCGCAAACTCGGTTATCTCGATGGCTTGGTCCACGGCAATGTCTCGAAAGACCTGCGTCGTGCCGCTGGTCGGCCAATGGATCTCCAAACGATCCACGCGCTTCCCACCGGCCAAGCCCAGATGTTGTTGCAAGGGGTTGCCTCCGAAGCTGCTACCCGATGAGACATGCCGGCAAACGGTCAACGGCTCCTGCCCCGCGGTAACCGCCTTGATGCGAGCGCCGATAGCCGCTCGGTTCGTCTTCTTGCCGACAAGCTTCACACTCAGCCAATGATTGCCTTGACCGGGGTTCTGGAACAGGACGTTGTGATACTTGTCGCCGTTGACGGCCCCGCCCATTTCCATGAAGACATCGACGTTGCCATCGCGGTCCCAGTCACCACAGGCCGTCCCATGTCCTTTCTGGAGATGCCCCGTTCCCGCCGAAGCGGTGATCTCGGCGAAGCGTTTGCCGCCCACATTCTTGAACATGCGGTTGGGTATCAAGAAGGAGAAGTTCGGAGCGCCGGTGCCCAGGTAGAAGTCCAGGTAGCCATCGTTGTCGAAGTCGCCGAAGTTGCTCCCCATGCAGGCGAAGCTCCCCTCCAGTCCGGCTTCGCGCGTCACGTCCTTAAAGCGCTTGCCTCCCAGGTTGCGGTAGAGCTTGCCGCTTCCCCTCCCGGTTCGCTGTCCCAGCATGCCGTTGACCACGTCGGGCAGACTGCTTTGGTAACAGACGACAAAAATGTCGAGCCAGCCGTCGTTGTCGAAATCCCAGGCCCAGCAAGAAAAGCCCTCAGAGGGCCCGTTGATGCCCATCGCACTCGTGACATCTCGGAAAGTGCCATCGCGGTTGTTTCGAAACAACTGAGGGTCGCCGCCCAAGTCGGAGACAATCAAGTCCGGGTAACCGTCGTTGTCGAAGTCGATCCAGTTGGCTCCCTTGCAAAACTTGCCGGTACCTGCCACTCCGGCACGAGCGGCGACTTCCTCGAAAGTGCCGTCGCCTTTATTGTGATACAGTCGATGGAGCTGTTTCTCATTGCAGACGAAAAGGTCGAGATAACCGTCGTTGTCGTAATCGGCCCAAGTTGCGCATTGCGTGTTGATCGGTTCGGCCAGGCCGGCCTTCTCGGTAACGTCCGTGAATGTGCCGTCGCCGTTGTTGCGCAGCAGGCTCGGTCGAACCGGACTCGACAACCATGCACCGCGACAGACGAAAATGTCCATCCAGCCATCGTTGTTGTAATCGCATTGCATGCAATGTAGTCCGCCCAGCTGACCCTTTAGTCCGGCCTTGGCCGCGCGTTCCTCGAACGTACCGTCGCCTCGATTGCGGTACAAGGCCATAGGCTCCGTCGGGTCGTAACTGGTGACGACAAGATCGAGCCGGCCGTCGTTGTCGAAGTCGTCCATGATGGCTCCGCCCGCTTGGTTGAACTTGTTGACTCCGACGAGGTGGCCGACATCTCGGAATTTGCCGATGTCGAACTCGGAATGCAGCCAGCTATCCAGCTTTACCAAGAATTGGCGATCGACTTTCTCCGGGTATTCGCCGAGAGTCATGTGCGCGAGATTGAGCAGCCAGCGAACTTCGAGATCGTTGGGGAACTGCCGAAGGTATTCGCTAAAGTGTTCGACGGCGCGACGCGAGCCATCGGGGTTGCGATGGACAGCGGCGGGAGCGATAGGCAGGATGCAGGAACTCTCACCGCGGCACATAATGCAATTCTCGTTCTCGCCGATGCGGAGCGCGGTGACGCCTTGGAGATAAATAATCGTGAACAGATGGATTTGCGCCAGCCGGTTGTCGGCTTCCGCCCTGGACCGAGCCTCTTCCAAAACCTCATAGGCCTGACGTGCTTCGCCCTCGGAAAGAAGCAGCGTGGTTTTCGTGTAGAGCGATCGAATCTTGTCGTTTTCGGACAGCGTTCTTACCGCTAGATACCGATCGAGGGACTCCAGAACTCGATACCCTGGCTTCTGCCAGATATCGGCGATCTCCTGGAGTGACGCCTTGGCGTCCCACGGAGGAATACTGGCAACGACGATTCCGAAACCACTGGCATCTACGTTGTTTCGCGGTTCGTAGTGGATGGACAGTTTCTTGGACGGCGGGACAGCTCGATTTTTCTCGAAATAGAGAGTTGAGAGAACCAAGGCCACCGCGAGAAGAACGATTAGGGCGCTGAAGATACCCAAACGCCGAGTTTGCATAACGGAAATCTCCCGTATAAATCGTGGACTGAAGTAAAACACCGCTAGTTGATTGAAGGCGCTAGTCGGACCCGGAACTATCTCGGATAGGCACGGCTGCAAGCACCCATGCAATTCGTGTAGGGTGTGCGCGAGCCTATCCTGTAGAGGCGGGTACGAAGCAATCGACGGAGCGTAGAACGCGATCAACGCGGTGGATGATAGATAAGGAAGATGGGGAAAGTCGTCTTATGCGGATCGTCTTCGAGGCGATGGGCAGCGCCTTGAGGAATCGCCTTCTGGGGCAGAATCGGGAGGCAAGCCCATTCGGAAATGGAGACGACCACCGTTACCGGCGCGACGGGCGGCGTCCTGGGTGAGCGCGAACAGTGCGGCCCGGAACAGGGACGAGGACCAGGGACGGAGGAATGCGGCAACGAGTGCGAAATCGAATCGACATGGCCGCGATGCGACGGGCTGGCCTCGGGCCAAACGACGACGGTGGGATCGGCGCAGCCGGCATGAGCTTGGGGCGCGATGGCACCGTAGGCCAGGAGTGTCAACAACACTCCCAGCCCAAGACGCCAATCGTACCGACAAGAACGCCTCATGTGCTTGCAACTCCTACACTCGCCCGTATTCACCAGCTGCTGTCGAACGTCAATCCATCGGAGGGATTGAGGGCCAGGTTCCACGAATACTGCGATACGCCCGAAGACATCATGCGCACGCTGCCGTCGCCCAGGCCGACCATCAGACCGCCCGAATACGGCGACTGCAATAGCATCGAGTTACAGGCGTTGACGTTCGGGGCGAATTGCGGCAGCATCAACGACAGATAATTGGCCTGGGTGTAGTAATAGGGCCAAGTAGGCGGGTTGCCGCACATGCCCATTTGCCAACCGACCGCCATACCGCCGCAGACGGTGTAACGCTCGCCGAACACGATGGTGTTCGAGGTGCCGTCGCTGAAAGTGGAAGGGATCCTCGCCGACCCGCCGGGTTGATTGCCGAATACCAGATAATTCGATGCATAGCTGCACGCGCCGTAGGTGCCACCCATCATGGTGACGATACCGTTGGCGGGCATGGTCGGATCGGACGGACCCATAAACACTTTCAACGGGGTGTTGGCGGCGTTGTCAGAACTCATCATCACCGAGTTGTAGACGTTTTGCTGTTCGAGGAAAGGCAGCAGAAAGTATTGCAGTGTACCCATACCTGCTGGCGGTCCCATCGAACCATTGGGATTGGGATAGTTGTTGTACACCGGCGGTAAGACGCCGTAGGTGTCGTTGCAGTTGTGTACGGCCAGCAACTGCTGTTTGAAGTTGTTGGAGTCCTGCGCGCGCGCGGCGGCTTCGCGGACTTTCTGCACGGCTGGCAGCAGCAGGCCGATGAGAATGGCAATGATGGCGATCACCACTAATAGCTCGATTAGGGTGAAAGCGGATCGACGGCGAATCATATTCCACGCCTTTCCTATCTGAAAAACAGAATGCGAAATAAACAACGGTGATGTATCTCCTGCGGCGGCGCGTATTGCGTCGGCGCGCGAACTGCTCCGGTTGAGCCGGCCGCAAGGTAGAAGGACTTCCGGACACAGCCTCGCCGTTTCCCCAGCGTCGGCGAAAGAAATGCAATCCTCGCTTACGCCGCGGGCTCCGGCGGGAAGGATTTGTCCCGCGGTCCTTAAGTCGGTGATGGCCTACGATCGGCGCGGGGGATGATAGATTCGAGAAGTGTGGAAAATTGGCTTGTGCGCCTCGTCTTCGAGACGATGGGCCGAACCTTGCAGATTCGGAGTATCGTCAAGGACCGTTAGGCACGCCGATTCGTAATGGGTAGCAGCCACCGTAACCGGAGGAGCGGGCGGTATCACGGGCGAGCGCGAACAATGAGGACCGGAACAAGGACGAGGACCGGGAACGGAGGAATGCGGCAACGGCTGGTTCTCGACCGTTTGCGCGGCATGGGCATCGGGCCATGTGACGACAGAGGGTTCGCCGCAACCGGCTTGAGCTTGGGGCGCAGCGACGCCGTGGGCCAGGAGTGTGCATAACACCCCCAGTCCGAGACGCCAGCCAGGTTTGCAAGCCAAGAAACTCACTCTGTCAGTCCACCTTTTTCTTGGTTGAACGCGGTTCTTTCTCTCCGGCCGCCAGTTGCCAATACTGGTCGAGGGGTAAATCGTTCCAGGTTTGCTCGTGCCCCGATGAAGGCCAGACGACCGTGAGCCGACCCACTTTTGTCGCCTCCCCAAGCCCGAACACATGCCGCCGATCCGAGGAAGAGAGATAGCTGGCTCCACCTTTGGCGAAGCGCGTCAGACGGCGTCCCTTCACTTCCAAGGTTATCTTCGCGCCCACCACGTCGGCATGTTGTTCGCCAACTAACTCCACACCCAACCAATGCCGGCCGGCGACGCTCTCATTGCGGAGCAAGGCAATCGGCTCGTTCACATGGCTGATGACCAGGTCCGGCAGGCCATCGTTGTCCAAGTCGCCCACGGCCACGCCGCGCCCCTGATGTTCGGTCTGAAAATAAGGCCCGCCTTCCGCCGTCACATCGTGGAACCGAACGTCTTTCTTTCCTTGCCGTCCAGCGTTGCGCATTAGCACGGGCCGTTGCCGCACTTGCGCGCCTGCGGGATAGCGGATCACATGACCATTGGCGATGACGATGTCTTCCCACCCGTCGTTGTCCAAGTCCAAAAAGCCGGTTCCGAAGCCGACGTATTGCCTGCCCAAACCCGCCAGTCCCACCGACTGGCTGATAAACTGGAAAACGGGAGTCGGACCACTATCTCCCAAGTGGCGGTACAGAGCGTGCATTTCGTTCTGATAGTTGGTCACCAACAGCGAAGGGTAGCCGCTGCCGTTGTAATCGCCGGCGTCGGTGCCCATGCTTCCATTCGGCAGTCCACTGGGGTCGCGTGCCACCCCCGAAAGTACGCCCGTGTCCTCGAACTGAAGCCGACCCTTGGGACCGCGATTGAGGTAGAGAAATTTATCCGTCGTATCGTTGGTCACATAAATATCGGGTCTGCCGTCGCCGTTGACATCCACGAAGACCACCCCCAACCCTTTCCCAAAATCTCGTTCTCGATCCATCTCAACGAGTTGTTCCTTGGCGTGTTGGCTGAGATAATCCAATTGCTCATAGTCGCGCTCCGTGCGTTCGGTGTGTAAACCGGCCTGCTTCGAGACATCGGTAAACGTGCCATCGCGGTTGTTGCGATACAGTGCGTGGGAGCGGGCTTCAAACTGTTTGGGCGGGCAGATGTCGCGTTCGATTTTAGCTTGGTAGCCTCCACAATTGGGGTTGTTTTTCAGAGACCAATCGACGTATTGGCATACATACAATTCCGGCCAGCCATCACCATCGAGATCGCCCCAAGCGGCGCTGCTGCTCCAGAAATGTTTGCCGAGCAATCCCGCCGCGTGCGTTACCTCGGTGAAACACCGTCCGCCGCTCGTCGCGGGGACATTGTGGAACAAAGCCAGTCGGCCGTAGCCCGTTACCAACAAGTCCGGCTTGCCATCGCGGTCGTAGTCGGCGACGGCGCAGCCGTGGCTGTAAAACGGGATGTTCGTCAATCCCGCCTCTTCCGTGACATCGCGGAACTTCCAACCGCCGAGGTTACGGTACAATTTGCATGGATGCGCCTCGATCCGATTTTTGGCTTCTCCATCGAAGTAACCGCCTCCCGTTACAAAAATATCCAGCAGTCCGTCGCCATCGTAGTCGATTAGACCGACGCCGCCGCCGAGCGATTCCAAAATGGCGTAGAGGTCGGCCTCTTGTCCATTGCGGTAGCAGAAGCGAATCCCCGATTCCTCGGTCATGTCGCGGAAATAGGCACGGACGGCGACCGGCCTTTCTTCGGGCAACTCCGATGGCGGCGGAGCAACCATCCACAGCGCTCGGCTGGCCCACGCGCCGACGCCCGCGAGGGCAGCGGACACAAGGAAGGCAGAGGCCAACCACTTGACGGATTTGTTCCCTGTCGTCGTCATGAAGCAATTCCCGAATATCTCAAATACAAGTGCCAAAAGGTAATGCCGGTTCTCTGATGGTTAGAGGCCCTAACTTTTTGTGGCGGCACGTCTTCAACGTGCCGCCACATAATGTTACAGAATCGTACGAACATCCATCAGAGATCCCGCATCCTCGTTAGCTAACCGTACAGCGCTACTCCCCTCTCCCCCTGCACTCAGGGGGAGAGGGGTTTGGGGGAAAAAAGCAGCTTCGACGTCGTGTTCCGTCGCTCACCCCTCACCCCCGACCCCTCTCCCCTGAGTACAGGGGAGAGGGGGGAAAGTGTCCGCTTCGCTAGAGTAGCGCTGTACTGCTAATAAGTAAATACTTTGAGTCCCCTACTCCTTTTTGTCCTCGCCTCGCTGTTTGCGCAAAATCAGGATGAAGGAGCCGCTCGATTCGCCGCGTCCCTTGTCGCCTTCTTTGGCGTTGAGCGAGAGACACAGGTAATCTTTGCCGAGGATATAGACGCCGCTGTATTCACCCTTGGTCTCGCCTTCGCCCACGGCCTTGACGGTCTGGTTCGCTCCATACGACAATTTGAGCGAGCGCGTTTTGCCCTCGGCCTCGTAGCTGATGGCGTTGGCTCGAACTACCGCCACTCGCTGTTCCCAAGCGTTGTTACGGCGTCCGCCTTCCTCGGCGTAGACGATCCGCCATCTACCTTCCACTTTCGGCGCGTCTCCCTTTTTCTCGTCCGCGCCGCACAGAAACACGGTCGCCATGAACAATGAAATCATCGCAGCTTCTCCTTTTTCGGCCTGAGGATCGTCCAACCGCTTCTCTTCTGGCCGCCGGAAGAGAAGCGGATCGTTTAGGGTCTCGCAACCGAAGCCTTCTCGGGACGAAAACCATCGAAGACATTCTCGTGTTCCAAAGGCAGTTGGAAGGCATTGGCAACGTGCGTCATGTAATGACAGCGGCAAGTCCACCAAAGAACGTCGAGCGCGCGCTCCGCACCGAAGTGCGCGGCGAGTTGCTGCCAATCTTGCTCGGCAAGGTCGGCTGGGTTACGCGCCTGTTTGCGGGCGAAGGCGAAGGCAGCGCGTTCCGCCGGACGGAAAGTGGACAAGTCTCCGCCAGCCAAACGCCTATGGAGGTCCGCTATGGTGTTATCGTTGAGACCCGCGACCGCGAGTACCATTTCCGTATGCCCCATTCAGTAAAAGCAACGCACGCTGCGGGTGACGATCCAGAAAACACACTCCTCGAAAATGGGATCGAGATCGGCTTCGTCGTCGTAAGCATGGAGGCAAGCCGACCAAGCATCTGCCAATTCCGGTTGATAGGCCCGGCAGACGAGTCCCCAACGCGGAGCATCGGGATTGTCGCCCGGCAACCCGATGCGACAGCGGCGAGCGCGTTGTTTCGCCAGTTGGGTTTGAATCGCGTCAAAGTCCAAGGTCAACCAGTCCCGGTCGGCAATTCGACTCACCACCGTTGTCGCCGCAGCAGGGGGAACTTTCTTGCGAAGCGGTCTCTTCCGCTCCGCGCCAACGAGGCTCCGAGCGAAGCGCACGTCCGCGGGAGGCAGGGGGTCGCAGAAATCCGGCGTCAACCCCAAGGTCACGACCAGTCGATCCTGAAACTCGGCATGGGCCAGTAGCAACACCATGGCGACCACCTGGCGTTCGCCGTAGAGCGCGAGGAGTCTTTCTACCTCTTCATCCGTAACGCTGCTACCGTCGCGCGTCAGTTTCTCGGCGAACTGAAGCGCCGCCCTCGTGTTGGGCGGGAAGGCGTCGAGTTCCCCGGCCAGTAGGTGTTCGATGGCCGTTTCCTCCACCCTGGCGCGGCGCAGGTCGGCGGCGGCAATCACCTCGCTGTAGAGGCAGCCGTGAGCATGAGCGGCCACCCAGCGTAATTGGCCGCGCAGCGCTGGCTCCAAAGGACTGCGCGCACGGTGCAGAAAGTCGAGTTCGAGCATCGCCGCCGTGGTGCGCGGCAAAGTAGCCGCCAAGACACGCGCCCATGAGGGCAAGAACTCTCCTCCGCCTTGAACCACGGCAGGCAACCGCCGCCAGGCTTCCGCATGACCCAGCATGGCGACGCGAGGCTGTGCCCTTTCCCTCTCCACCTGGTTCGCTTCTCTACTTTCGATAGGGGCGTAAGGGGGGGCGGTTCGATAGCGACCGTCTCCGGCAAAGAGTGTCAAGAAGACACCCAGTCCAAGACGCAGACCGTGTTTACAAGAATGCCACATATTCTCGTCACCCCCTCGGGATGCTCAGACAATCCCGTTTACTCTCCTCACCAACCGCCAGCGCGGGAGTCCCTTGCTGGCGCTGCGGTCTGATAAGGGACTTTCTCGCCGCCGCGGCGAGTGGATGGAGACGCTGCCAGCGGCGGCGACGCTCCCAGTAAAACAGAACGGGTAAAAATAAGTCTATCACTTCATCGGCGATAAGGATGCCGCCCAACACCGGCACGACCATCGGCTTGATCACCTCCGCGCCGACGCCGCTGCTCCACAAGAGCGGAGCGAGGCCGAGGATCATGGTGCCTTCCGTCAACAGTTTGGGGCGCAGACGATGCACCGCGCCGTCCATCACTGCGCGGCGCAGTTGCTCCAGCGTCATGTTTTCGAGTCCGCCGGCGCGTTCGACGGCCTCGCGCAGATAGACGAGCATGATGATGCCGGTGGCCGTGGCCATGCCGAAACAGGCGATGTAGCCGACCCACACCGTTACCGAGAAGGGATAACCAAACAACCACTGTGTGAAGACGCCCCCGGCCAGCGCTCCAGGCACCGCGAACATCATGAGCGCGGCATCGGCCAAATCGTGATAAGTCAGCCAAAGGACGAGGAATATCAGACCGAGGACGAGCGGTAAAATCAGCCGCAACGTATTGCCAGCCCGCTGTTCGTGTTCAAATTGTCCGGTCCATTCGAGGTACACGCCGGGCGGCAGTTGCACGCGGGCGGCAACCGCGCGGCGCGCCTCGTCCACGAACTCGACGCCGTCTCGTCCGCGCACGTTGAGGCGAACATAATTGCGCAAGAGACCATTTTCGCTCTTAATTGTCGCCGGACCCTCGGCGATGCGTACCTCGGCCACGTCGGCGAGTCGGACGTAGGCTCCCACAGAACCGAATACAGGGACGGGCAGGTTGCCGGCCGATTCTTCGTCGGCGCGCCATTCGTCCGTATAGCGAACGCGCACGGCATGGCGTTCGCGGCCTTCTAAAGTTTGCGTCGCCACCTTGCCGCCGAGAGCGACTTCGACCACATCGTTGATGTCGGCCACACGAACGCCGAGGCGCGCGGCGCGGTCGCGGTCGGGAAGGATGCGTAAATAGCCCTTGCCCCGCAGGCGATCGGCGACAACGTTGGCCGCGCCCCGAATCTTCGTCACGACTGCCGCCACGTCTTCCGATGCGCGAATCACATCGTCGAGCCGCCGGCCCAGAACGCGCACGCCGACGGTTGTATTCACGCCGGTCGAAAGCATGTCCACGCGGTTTTGGATGGGCATGGTCCAAACGTTGGTCCAACCGGGCATCTGCATGGCGCGATCCAACTCGCCGCCGAAACCGGCCAATTCGGAGCGCTCGGCAGCGCGAAGGTCCAGTTGTTGAGCGAAATGGGCTTTCAGCTTCTCTTGAAGTCGATCCAACGCAGGAGGAGGGGACAAGGGAGGGATAGTCGGAGTACGCATGATGTGTTGATGCGTGCTATTCATATCCATGCCGAAATGCAAATTGCGCGGCGGCGGGGTGTCCGCGGCCGGCGCGCCGTGATGATGTTCCGACGAAGCGTCCGTGGGAATCTCGAGGCGATAGCTGCGTCGTTTCTGCACGTACGCCAACGCCTCGTCATCGGCTCCCGACGAACGGCTGAGTGCTTCCTCCACTATCAAGTAGTTGAGGATTTCCGGTGTACGCGCCGCCAATTCGCCGTTGAGTTTGTGGATGTGTTCGAGCCACAGGGCGTGACGCTTGGCGGTGAGATTCTCGTGCATCCGGTCGAACAGATCGGGGGGCTTTCCCCCGAAAAGACGGTCGATCGAGAGGACGGCGCGGGAAAGCGGACCCGGACGGTAGGCGAAGGGATCGCTGCCCGGCTTCAGCATTTGCATTTCGTCCATGAGGCGAACCGACTCGCGCGCCAGCAAGACCACGTCTTCCGGCGTGAGGTCGCGGGCCAGGCGAAGAGGGAATCCGCCGCGCTCCAACTCGCCTTGCCGCTGTCTGTCGGCGAGATTCGCTTTTTCAAGATCGCTGATATTCTTTTTTAACGAGTCGTTCTTGCGGAGATACTCAAGAAGTTGCTCGCGACCGGTTTGCAGCAATCGTGGACCAAGGCGCGATTCAAATTCTTGGTTGCGTTGGTAGGCGTACTCGCGCATTTGTGCATCGAATAGCGGCAGGACAACCATGACCGCTTCGTTGACCTTGGATTCGCGCTCCGCATCGGAGGTGGGAGCAATCATCCCCGCTTGCGTCAGTTCGTCGAAAACGTAATGAGCGAGGCGCATGGCGTCTGCGGAGGAGAGCTTGCGCCGCGGCCAGAGATCTTGCGGCCGAAAGTTCACCATCGTTTCGATCATATCCAGCGGCGCGGGATCGCTGGAGGTTTCGGCTCGGCCCGCCTTGCCGACGACCATATCGACTTCCGGGAACCGACAGAAGACCATATCGCGCGCCTTCAGATCGTCGGCGGCTTGTGCAATCGAGGCCCATGGAACCGTTATGGGCATGTCCATGATCATGCCCTCATCGATCGGAGTGATGGGTTCGTAACCGAGTGGTTTGATGAACGCTGCCGCGAGGATGGCGAGGAGCGACAAACTGAGCGTCGCGGCGACGCGCGCGGCGGTGCTGCGCGCGGCATACAATCCGCCGAGCAGAGCCACGGCCAATATCGGCAGCTTGAGCCAGCGCGATCCCAGCGGTGCGAAGCCCAGCACGAACGTCGCGCCCACGAACCAAACGATGGCGACGGGATGATCGAGAGCAAACTGGAGCATGGGACGATAGGCGGCGATCGCGCCGCGCACCAGCCAGCTATCCGTTTCGCTACGAAGCCGCCCACGAATGAAGAAGGTGCAAAGCGCCGGCACGAGCGTTACCGCCAAAACGGCAACGGCGACCAAAGCGAAGCATTTGGTGAACGCCAGAGGACGAAACATCTTGCCTTCGATCCCTCCCAGCGCGAACACCGGCAGGAACGACAGCAGCATGATGACGACCGAGAAGAAAATTGGCCGTCCGACGGTGCGGCAAGCCGATAAAACTATCGCACGCACGTCGCCGGTCACGGGCCGATCCCCGAATTCCTCGTGCAGTCGGTGCATGACGTTTTCGGCCACAACGATGGACGAATCGACGAGTACGCCGATGGAAATGGCGATTCCGGCCAGGGACATGATGTTCGTCTGAATATCGGCGATGCCGAAGCGGCGAAGCAGCCACATGAGGAAAAACGACGCCAGCGCCGCCAGCGGCAGCGTCAACGAGATAACAAACGACGTGCGGAAGTGCAGCAAGACCAACAGCACGCATACCGTTGCCGTCGCAATCGCCTCGACCAGCGTGCCGGTGACGGTGCCGATCGCGCCCTGAATCAGAGGCGTACGATCGTAAAAGGATACAATGCGCACGCCGTGCGGCAAACCAGTTTGCAGTTCTCGAACTTTTTCTTTAATCCGGCGCGTCACTTCCAAGGCGTTCTCGCCTTGACGCATGAGGACGACTCCGCCGGTGACTTCGCTGCCGTCCTTTTCGAGGACGCCGCGGCGCGGAGCGGGAGAGAAACCCACGGTCGCCACCTCGGTCAAACGAACGCTGCCCCCGGTGGCGCGCTTCACCAGTGTATTTTCCAGATCGTGCAGGATGCGCTTCGGGTCGAAGTCGGTGTCTTCTTTTGGAGATTGCCCGAGCCAGCCGATGCCGTGGACAATGTATTCGGCATTGGCCTTGTGGATCACGTCGCCGCCGACCGCCGCGTTGCTGCGGGACACAGCCTCCACGGCATCCGACAGCTGCACGCCCAAGGCGCGCATTCGGCGCGGGTCGAGAGAGACGGCGTACTCGCGATTGTACCCGCCGACGCTGGCGACCTCGGCGACACCGGCCACGGATGCCAATTGCGGGCGGACGTACCAATCCTGTACGGCACGGAGTTGGCCGAGATCGAGGCCCAATCCCTCGACCGTATACCAATAGACTTGCCCCGTCGCGGCGGCATCCGGAGCGAGCGCCGGCACCACGCCCGCAGGCAATCCTTCACGGGCGCGCGTCAAGCGCTGGCTCACGCGCTCGCGCGCCGCCGTGAAAGAAACGCCGTCTTCAAAAATGATGCTAATCATCGAGAAATTGAAATCGCTCGACGATCGAACCACGCGGACGCCTTCCAATCCTTGCAGATGCAATGACAACGGGTAGGTGACGTGCGCTTCGATCTCCGGCGGACTGTGGCCGGGCCATTCCGTGAAGACAATCGTTTGATTCTCGGACAGATCGGGTATCGCATCGACGGGCGTTTGATAGACGGCGTACACTCCTCCTAGCGCCAGCAGCAGTCCGGCGGCCACGACGAGCCAACGATTGCGGATCGAGAATTCGATTACGCGCTCGATCATAAATGGCGTCTCACATCACTTTGCCGGAATTTTCGACAGGTACTTTGTGGGTTCTTTGCGCAACGGTGCTTCGCATCCCTTGCAGCAGACGAACACGATTCGCCCCGCCACCTCGACCCGAACCGGGCCGCCCATCGAGTCGAGAGGCTCGCCCGTGACCGGGCAGATTTTTTGTTTTTCCACCAAGATTCGATCCTCCGCCGAGGACGAACCCGGGGTCGTTTCGGGATGATGGTGCGCCGGCGTGCTGGAGCCACGCGAGGCTCCGAAGTAGGTTGCGGCCAATCCGGGATTAAGCCACATCTCGGCGTCGAGCAAGAAGGCACCCGTCGCCGCCACGCGCTGCTCGGCGTCCACCCCGCTCAGCACCGCGTAATAATCGCCGCAACGAGGACCGACGGCGATCTCAACGGCGTCGAACATCCCCGGACCTTTCTCGACAAAAACCACCTTGCGCGATCCGCGATCGATGACCGCGCTAACCGGCACGGCCAAACCGTAGCCTTCGCCGAGCATTGCCTGTTGGCACGCCAGTCCCAGCAAGGAATATGCGCCGCCGGGGACGCCTGGAATCGAGGGGGTCAACAGAGCGTGTAGCGCCACATCGGCAGCGCTCTCCTTCCGCCATTCGTCGATTTGGGCGCGCCGCCACCACGGCAAGCGCGCGATCGGCGCTTCGAGGCGCGCGGCGATCGGCGATCCCGAATGCAAATCGCGGTCGGGATCATCCAATTCTAGCCGGACGAAGATGCTCCGTCGCTCCGATTTACTTTCGGTTTCGATGCGCGCGATACGGCCGCGGAAGGGTGCGTGTCCCGGTAGCGCGTCGTCGCTGGCTTCCACGCGCTGTGCCTCCGTTAAGAACGGGACATCGGCATCGAAGACTTCGGCCCGCACGTTGACCGTGGACGCGAAAGGCGAGCGCTCGGCGGGACCGACCAGGACCACCTCGCGGCGCAGGGGGCGATACTCAACGGGGGCGGTGCGGATGCCGGCCAATTGCACGCGATAGGGCGAGAATTGCATGCGCGCCACCACGCCGTCGGGCAACGCCACAGCTTCGCCCTTCTTGCGGAGAACGAGCGCCATGTTGCACACCGGACATTTGCCCGGAAAGTCCGAGACGACCCCAGGGCACATGGGGCACCAAAATTCCGCGTCGTTGGCCATCGTCCGCCCTTGGCCGTTCTTCGATCCCGTCAAGCGTTCCCAATACTGCCGCGCCGAGTGCCAATACCCGACCACAAGCAAAACGACGGCTACAACGAGGAAGAAGCGCAAACGGACGATCAGTACGCGGAGCGCCAGCCAGCCGGATGGTACAGTAGATTCTGAGGTAGACATAGAATCACTCATTGCATTCTTGCGCCGATAGAATGGATCGCAAACGATGGGTCTCGCTCCGCTCGACCCACCGTTTGCCTACTTGTAGCCTTCCCAGCTTTGGGTGCTTTTGTAATCGTCCTCACGAAAGACCCACATGGGAGAGCGGCCGGTGACAACGTAGCGAACGGTCTCTTCACCTTGAGGCCGGCTCTTGTGCAAGTGTACTGTGAAATACGGAAGGCCATCCTCGCCCTTTTCCTCGCCGACGATCTCGAACGAGTCCAAGCGCTGACCTTTTTGCCAGGCCGAATCAACGACCTGGATAGGAGGAGAAACCGTTTGCACGGGTCCGAGCGGTTGGCCGTTCACCCAAGCGCCGAGAGCGGATTCCAAGGCTTGACGGCTCGATGCCGCCGAGGGCTTGAAATTCGGCGACCGGTTGCAGCCCGCGCAGCAGGCGCTCAGCGCGAGCAAGGCGCTGGCGCAGACGACCAACGAAACGCGATTCTTTCGCACTGCTTTCCACACTCCAGTTCGCCCCGTTGCGCGGCGCTGCAAATCGATCATCGTCCAACTCCTAGAAATCGGGACCAAGCAAGTCGCCGGCGTTGCGTGTGCCCAAGGCGTACCAAGTCGGCAACGAGATTGCATTGGTCACAAAATGCAGCGATCCGTCGCAGAACACCATGTTGACGCCGTTGGTGTGATAGCTCGACGGCGGGCTATCCATCGCCATGTTGGTCATGCCGCCGGGAAATCCCTTGGCACCGCAATTGTTCGTGTTGGGCGGAGACACATGGTTGTACAGGGTGCAACAATCCTCGCCCATCGCCCAGCACACGCCGCCATCGTAGCACATCGGAATGGCCGTGGTCGGATTGAGCGATTGGCAGGCCTGGTATACTCCGGTGATGGTGGTTTGCACCGGCATCAAGAGCATGACGGTGCGCGGGTTGAACACCCCGCCGCCGCGCAGCCGTTCGCTGAACATCGAGGTATTACTCGTGCCATCGGTGATCTGGGCGATGGAGACGCTGCTCTGATGGTAGAAAATGCCGTTGGGCGTCAGTCCGGGCGCGAGCGTGCTTTGCAATCCGGGAGCATCGCCGAGATCGCACATAAACGCCGTTCCTTGATTGCCGCGATAGTTGTTGCCGGGATAGGCCACGCCGTTGGCCGCCGTCACCATCTGCGGCGACGGGTCGGACGGACACTGGAAGTTCTTAATCAAGGTCAAGCAAGCCGCGTTAATCCCACCGGGATTCGTGTAGGCCTGCATTCAGCCACAGCCGCCGCTGAACATGTCGCCGGTGTTGGGTGGAGCGCTGAAGTTGAGTTGGTTGTAGACGTTGCCTTGTTCCAAATACGGTAACAATTGACTAAGAGCCGACCAGCGCGCGAACACCGGTGCGCCGGGGTAGGGAGGACTTTTGCCATAGGGGAAGTGCAAATAAGTGCCGTGGAAGTTTTGCGCCGCCAATCCCAACTGCTTGAGATTGTTCTGGCATTGCACCCGCGCGGCGGCCTCGCGCACTTTCTGAACTGCCGGTAGAAGCAAGCCGATCAAGATAGCGATAATGGCGATGACGACCAGCAGTTCGATCAGCGTGAACGCCGAACGAAAACGAGTACGATTCATGATGAATGACCTCTAGGTATGGAACACGAAACACAATCCGGGGAAACCGGAATGAACCACCAGAACACCGCAGGGGCGCGCGAGCGAACGACGAGGTGCGTTGCGAGACACAGCCGACGTTCCTTCCGCATCGTGCAAGACGCGATGAAGCGCGAGAAAGCGCGGCTTATGAGCGTTGCGATGAAAGAAAGATATTACGGACTGCGAACGGGCCGATTAGGAGATGGGACGTGGAGGATGGAAGATGGAGCAAGCGCATCCAAAAGGAAGCAGCGGCGAGTCTTCCGATAGATACGCTTCGCTCAAAGACGGGACGAGCGGAAGTCGAAGAATCAATTGGCCCCACTCCGGCGTCGTCAACGTCCGGATCGACGGAGGAGGCAGCGGCGCGAACGGTTGGCGCGAGCAGCCCGGCCCGTTGCAGGGGCAAGGTTTACTCGGTTGCCGTGTGTCGTGCTTCAGGATATTGGCTGCGCCGTGCGGTGCGGCAAAGGGATCGACAGGCGATTGCGCGGCGTTCGTGGTGTAATCGCAACCGGCGCGTGCCGGCGTCGGCGCAAGGAAAGCGACCGCCAGACATGCCAACGGCAAGCCGACGGATACGCAAGCCAAACGCCGAATGGATTTGCCCATCGACGATCCACAACTGAGTAGAGGGTAGAAGGAAAACGATGCGTTCGCGCACCGCGCTCCGTTTCCATCGATCATATCCTTCTTTTCGCGCGATGCAAGGGAAAATCGAAAAAAACCATTGCGCCACCGAAATAAAGTGTCGCAGCCCGTAGCGTACGCGAGGGAAGGATAGTTCCCTCGCGTACGCTACGGGCTACGACACTTCGAATTCCGACGCTTGTGGATGCGCCGTCGCTTGACTACAATGTCCGAACCTTTGGGAAAACTCGATCCCGCGACTCTCATTACATTCCAAACAAAGGGGAAGCACGATGTCGCACCAGGCAAGTCCATCCGCATCCAGAATCCGTCCACTCTTGGCCGCGGCGTTGCTGCTGGCCCTAACTCTGCCCGCAGGGGCCGAGGAGAAAAAACTCGATTCGTCGCTGGGGCTTATCCCTGCCGACGCCGCCTTCTACGGTTCCATGCTTCGCAATCGGGAGCAGGTTCAAGCCGTCGCCAACAGCAAAACTTGGGCGAAGATTACCAAGCTCCCCTTTTATCAACTGGCGCGCATCGCCATTCAGCAACAGTTCGTCGGCGAACAATTCGCCGAGGTCCGCGCCTGGATGGAGGAGGATGAGAACCGCAATCTGCTCGCCATGCTCACCGATGCCGTCTCCGACGACATCTTCTGCTACGGCAGCGGCAATTGGGTGGATTTCATCGATCTGTGCCAACAGATGTATAGCGGCATGCGTTACACCGGCCCCATCGAGCAGCTCTTGAAGGATCCCAACTTCAAGGATCAAAAAGCGATGCAGTACGCTCAGATTCGCGGCATGCTTCGCGTCTTGGCACGAAATCCTAAGAAGATCAAGTTTCCCGACCTCGCCTTCGGTTTCAAAGTCAAGGACGCCAAGAAAGCCGATGCGCAGATTGCCCGTTTGGAAGCGATGGCCCAACTCCTCTCCACCTTGAATCCGATGTTCAAGGATCGCGTCAAACGAACGAAGGTCGGTCAAGACAGTTTCCTCACCTTGAACTTCGATGGCGAGATGATCCCGTGGGACCAGATCGACTGGAAAGATGTCGAGGAGGCCGCTGGCGAATTCGATGGCGTGCGCAAGAATCTGAAGAAACTCACGCTGACAATCAGTTTGGGTATCCGACAGGGATTTCTCCTCTTCGCCATCGGTTCCACGGCGGAGGGTCTGACGGCGTTGGGGGGCGAGGGGCCTCGCCTCACGAGTCGAGCGGAACTGAAACCCTTGATGGCACTCGCCGAAAAGCGCTTCACGGGCATCGGCTACAACAGCAAGGCGTTGGCCGTCGTCTCGCAAATGAGCAAGGAAGACATCGATCAATTGACCGTCATGGCCGAGAAAGCTCTCGACGCCGCCGGCGTCGCGGAGAGCAAACGCAAGTCTATCATGAAGGATCTAACCGGCTTGGCCTCCGAGTTTAAGAAAAGCCTCTCCGCGCCGGGCGCTTCGCTGCGTTTCTCCTACCTGAGCGAGCGCGGCTACGAAGGATACAGCTACGAATATGGCGAGTTTCCGGATCGAGATAGTTCCAAACCCCTGACGCTTCTTCAACACGTCGGCGGCGATCCGATCCTGGCGACGGTCGGCCGTTCCAAAAACTCGCTCGAACAGTATCAACAGATGTCCAAATGGGTCAAAATCGCCTTCGGACACGCCGAGCCGTTGATTTTGGAGAAGATCGGCGAAGCAGAGAAGAAGCAGTACGAGGAAATAAGCAAGTTGGTCTTCCCGTTGCTGAAACGATTCGATGAGATCAATGCCAAGATGCTGCTGCCGGCGCTGGCCGACGGACAAGCCGGCCTCGTCCTCGACGCCAAATGGAAGAGCAAGCAATGGCATCCCCAGCTGCCGCAAGGAGGTAAAACACTGCCGATGCCGGAGTTGGCCGTTCTCGTCGGCGTCAGCGACCGCGAATTGCTGGAAAAAGCGATGAAATCTTACGGCAAGTTGATCGAAGATGTCTTGGTCGAAGTGAAGAAGCACTCGCCACCGGATTCGCAACCTCCGTTCACCAAGCTGCCCGTGCCGGAAGTCAAGGAAGGCAAGGCCGGAAAAATCTACCTCTGGCGTCTACCAAAAGAGTTGCAGGCCGATGCTCGCGTTGCGGTGGCGGCGGGACTGTCGGAAAAGGTCGGAGCGGTGGCACTCTCCGCGGAACATGCCGAACGTCTCCTGAGCGCTAAGCCGCTCAAAGTCGAAGGCGGCCCCTTAGCCAACACGAAAAGGCCGTTGACCGGCGCTTCGTACTTCAACTGGCCCGTTTTCGTCGATGCGCTCTCACCGTGGGTGATGTTCGCGGTCGAACAAGCGCCGCTGGATCAGCTACCCACCCCCGGCAACGCGGAAAAGAAGGAAGGCGGCGACGCCAAAAAGACACAGCGCGAAGTGGTCTTTTTCCACGTCCGCACGATCCTCGACGCCTTGAAGGCCATTGGCATCTCAAGCAGCGCCACCTACATTCAGGATGGCGCGATGATAACCCATAGCGAGGTCGTCCTCCACGACGAGTGAAAAATGGAAGGCTTTGCCGACAGCGCAAAGCCCGTCTTTTGAGCGAAGGATGAAACTAGGCCGCCTCGGGGAGCATAACGGTACTCGTTGGAAACCGTACTTTCTCCCGCGAGGGGGGGCCAGTCCTTCGGCGGTAGACTCAACTTATCTTTCGCTTTCTGAAGGGGGGAGCGCGCGGTTGCCGCGCGTTCCCCTTCGGATCGCGGTTCACCTTAGGACCATAGGGTGCGCCGCGCCTTTCACCTTGCCCCAATCCCCCTCTTTTGCTAGACCTTACGTCATTCGTCGAGACGATCGTTTATGCAGGGGAGAGGGACATGATTCCAATCGATTTATCGGGCAAGGTTGCACTGATCACCGGCGTCGGCGATAACGAGAGCTTCGCATGGTTCATCGCCAAGACGCTTCAAGCGGCGGGGGCACGGCTGATCTTCGCCGTCCATCCGCGCATGATTCGTATCGTCGAAGGGTTCCTGACCGGCGACGCTCCACACGATCTCGAAGGCCGTAAACTGCCCTCCGGCGGCATGCTCCAGGTCGATAAACTGCTGCCCTGCGACGTTGGTTTCGACACGTTGGCCGACGTGCCCGAAGCCACCCGCTCGGATCGTCGCTACAAGCGCGTCGAAGAGCAACACGGCGATTACTCGATCGAAGGACTCATGAAATCGGTAAAGGAGTCGCACGGCGGCATCGACGTTCTCATCCACAGCGTCGCCTTCGCCCCGGAGATCAAGAGTAAACTCGTCGATACCACGCGGGCCGGTTATTGGACGGCCATCAGCATCAGCGCCTATTCGTTGATCGGACTTGTACGCGCGGGATTGCCTTTGATGGAGAATCGACCGAACGGCGCTTCGGTGGTGGGGCTGACGTATCTGGGCGGCGATCGCGTCGTGCCGCACTACGGCGGCGGCATGTCTACGGCCAAGGCGGCACTGGAGATCGACGCCAAACAACTGGCCCACAACGTCGGCGGCAAGAACATCCGTGTCAATCTCATCTCGGCCGGCCCTTATGCCTCGCGCGCGGCCAAGGGTATCGGCGACATTCAGCAAATGATTGACTACGCCGCCGAGCGTTCGCCCTTGCCGCGCGGCATCACGCCGGAAGAAGTAGCCAATACCACGGCGTTTCTGTGCAGCCCGCTCGCTTCGGGGATCACCGGACACGTTTTGTACGTCGATTGCGGCTACAATGTTATGGGGGTCTGAGGGGAGTCGATTTTTGGTTGGCCGCGACGCGCAGCGGAGCGTGGAGTCGCGCGCTTCGCTGCGCCTCGCGGCCAACCGAACCCAAAAGGATTCACTCCAACAAGCTCCGCGCCATGACCTGGGCAACCCCCATGCTGGCACGGAAGACCGGATCGCGCTCGCGGTCGGAGAGTTGACGTCCGACCAGTTCCGCCGGCGAATGCGGAGGGATGGTCATGGTCCGCGCCTCTTCCTCGACTCCGCCGACCCGCGCGGCTAGACGCCGCCCATCTTGCACGAAAAGGTCGAGCAACGAATCGCGGCCATCGACGTGAAAGCCAATGCGAATGCGCTGAATCTCGTGCGGACCTTCCTCGCGTCGAACGATGCGGACCAACGGCTCGCCGGTCGCGTTGTGACAACTCCAGGCCATCTCGACGCCGGGTTCCACTTGGCCGGCCCGCACTTTCCAACCCAGTTGGCCCGTCAACCAACTCATCAGCATCCACGCTTGTACGACGGCCTGTGGACCGTGTTCGACGCGAATCTCCCCGATACGATCGAAGAGGCCGCGATCCTCGGCCCCCTCCAGCGCTTGCGTCAACATGCGACGCCAGTATTTCAGACGCCTCCAGTTGACATCCGAAGCGACGCGCCAGCGCCCCGATTTCTCGGCGCGCTCCACCCGATCCATCCATGTGGCGGCGGCGGCGACGGCGCGAGCTGGATCGGTCCATCCCAGACTGTCGTAAACGATTTGCTGCACGCATTCGGATAGGTCGTGCAAGATGGGACCGGCGAACGGCGGAGGGATCGGCGCGGCCCACCATAGATTCGTCGGTAGATCGCCGATCAACAGCGCCCGTGCGGCGAAGGGCAGGTGATGCACCGAGCCGCGGCCCACTTCCAGCGTCACTTGCTCGCAGAAGCCGAAGCCTCTCCCATCATTGCGCAGCGGACGAACCAATACGGTGGCCTTCAACTCGGTACTCGGCGAATCCTCGTTGGCAAGCAACAACAGCACGCGCGCCGGATGCACGGCGGCCACTTCGGGGATCTCGTCGTACAGTTGAACGGCGCGCTCCTGTCGAGAACAATAAATCACGAGATTGGCCATGCGCGCGCGCTGAATCGGTCGCTCGTCCTCCCCCTGCAAATGTTTCATCTGCCGCAGCAACTCGCGTTCCACCTCGCGCAACGGAACCGTGCGCGGATGTACTTGGGTTTCCGTCATGGCATACTCCCAGTAGTCGGTAGCCGGTTGCCAGTAGTCAGTAGGGAGGACAATCTTTTGCTCGCTACTGACAACGTCCTCAAAGCGTTCTCCACTGCCGTCCGTCCGGGAGGATAATGCGATCGGCTTCGACAGGCCCCCAGGTGCCGCACTGATACTCCGGCAGATCGCGGACGCGCACGCGCTCCCAATGATCGAGAATCGGCATGACGAATCGCCACGCCGCTTCGACCGCGTCGCGGCGCATGAACAGGGTGGCGTCGCCGGCCATCACGTCGAGAATCAGGCGCTCGTAGGCCTCCGGCGTGGTACCGCCGAACGATGAGCTATAATTGAACTCCATTTTCACCGGATAGATGCGCACCTTCGGCCCCGGTAGCTTCGAGGCGATACGCATGGCCAATCCCTCTTCCGGCTGGACGCGCAGCGACAGCACCGTCGGCTCCAAGGGCACATCGGGATGATCGTTGAATAAGATCTGCGGCACATCCTTGAATTGGATGGCCACTTCGCTGGCACGTTTGGGCAGCCGTTTCCCGGTACGCAGATAGAACGGCACGCCGGCCCAGCGCCAGTTGTCGATAAACAGTTTCATGGCCACGAACGTCTCGGTTGTCGAATGGACCGATTCGGAGGGCAGCGGTCTCTTCATAACCTCGAACGATTCGCGCACCTCCTTGCGGTAGCCGGGCACGCGATTGCCGTTGATGTCGCCCTCAATGTACTGCGCGCGCAGGACATTCTTTTCCACTTCTGTCGAAGTCATCAGGCGCAGACAGTTGAGAACGCCGGCCTTGGCGTCGCGCACCACGTCCGGCTTCAGCGACCAGGGCGGCTCCATCGCCACGAGGCATAGCACTTGCAGCATGTGATTCTGCACCATGTCGCGCAGCGCGCCGATGCCTTCGTAGTAGCCGGCCCGCGTGGCGAGCATCTCGCCGGTGGTGGCGTCGTACTGCGCCAGCCCCTCTTCCTCAGCCACGGTGATTTGGATGTGGTCGATGTATTTCTGATTCCACAGCGGCTCGAAAATGCTATTGGCGAAACGCAGCACCAATAGATTTTGTACCGTCTCCTTACCGAGGTAGTGATCGATGCGATAGGTCTGGCTTTCGGCGAAACACGCGCCGACGACCTGCATGATGTCCACGGCACTGTTGAGATCGCGGCCGATCGGTTTCTCGACGATGACGCGGGTAAAGGCGCGCGGCTCGTTGGGATCGCTAATCAGCCCGGCCGTCTTGAGGTGTTCGACGCAGGTTCCGATCAATGTCGGCGGCACGGCGAGATAAAAGACGTGGCTGCCGGGGATGCCGAATTGTTGATCGACGGCGTCGATCTTGGCCTTGAGCAGCGCGTAGGCGCGGGCGTCGTTGAAGCTGCCGGGTACCAGGAAAAGCGCGCGGGCGAAATCGGCCCAGTGATCTTCATCGAGCGGCTGCCGCGAGAAGCGACGGATGCCATCCTTGGCGCGTTGGCGGATATAGTCGTCGGCATCGCCGGCGATTTGTCCCTCGGCCGGGAGTCCGAAGCCGACTACCGCGAAGTGCGAAGGCAGCACGCCGTCGATGTTCAGATTGTAAACCGCCGGGAGTAATTTGCGCCAAGACAGATCGCCGGTAGCGCCGAAAATGATTAGCTGACACGATTGCGGCAGCAGCGACTTGCTGACATCCGGTTCCGCATGGCGCGCGCTGACGAAGTCGTCGGGCATACCGTTGCCTCCTCCGAAATGAAAAGCGTTCTCGACGTGGCGAAAGGGCGCAGTTCAGGTTATGAATAAGGTTTGAAGGCGGCGACCGCGCGTCGAGCTTTCCATCCGTCCAATCGTCGATCGGTCGATTCGCCCCGCGGCTGGCACGGATTTTGCACCCTACAAATGGTAGGCCCGCAAAAAGAGAAGCGAGCCTGACGATGGGTGCCGAGACGGCGCGGCCGCTATACCGCGAATCTTCCGCTCAATCGTCTCTTTCGACGTAAATTTGGCGGAAAAGCATGGAGCGCTTCGATTATCTCTCTGGTAAAACAGGGCAAAATATATAAAGTGGGTAAAGAGGAATGGATGCCGGCTCGCTACGCCGACTGTAGATAACGCCACGCGAGCAATCGTATCAGAGCGCTGGAATCGATTTGGCTCAAGGAAGCACGAAATTAGCCGACCTTGGCCCGGCAGGAGCGATGTCTATGACTCCCCCCAGTCCCGTCGAAGTTGAAGTGGCACCTCATGCCAATGGATTGCACCATCTCACGTTGGATGGGATCGATCTCGCGCGCAGTTTGCTGACGGACAAAGAAACACTCCAACGAGATCACGGCCGTATCGAACGGTTCACCGACTCCTGGTTTGGCCGTGCCAACGTGCGAAAAATGGAGCCGGAGTTGATGCCCGTCTACGATCCGAGCAAACCGGACTTTCTCACCGTCCTCTTGCCCTTTCACGACCATCCGCTGTATCAGAGCGCGCCGGACGAGTTCAAGAGGGCCGCGCTGTCGTGCGGTTGGATTGCCTACAACGAAAAGACGGTGGCCATCGAATCGAAGATCGTTTCGCCGGCGTGCATGCACCTGATCGACGGCGAGGTGTCCGGCTTCCCGCGCCACAGCTTCCGCGATTCGGTGGCGCAGGCGCTAACCGACGAATCGTTTCACGTCCTCCTCGTCGTCATGGCCACGGGTGTGACGCGGCAGCGGCGCGACTTGATCGACCTGAGGCTGCCCTCCTTCGATTTAGTCGCTAGCATGCAGCGGCATCAAGAGAAGCATCCAGAGAAGTGGAAAAAGATTCTGATTCAGATGGCGACGGCGGTGGTTTCGGAAGTGATGGTCAGCGAATACCTGAGTCGGTTGTCCAACGCTTTCGATATTCAACCGCTCAACCGCATCACGACCGAGATTCATCGCCGCGACGAATCGGCGCACAACGGCTTGTTCAAGAGCCTGGGCGCGGTCATCTATCACGGACTGAATGCGCGCGAGCGTGAGTTCTTCGTCGGCGCGCTGTCGCAGCCGTCGATGTGGTTCGCCAGTCCGGAACTGGACGTGTGGGAAGCGATGTTGGAACAGATCGGCTTCCCCGGGGCGAAGCGGATTATTGCCGACTGCCGCGCCCAACGGCGCGCCAAGGGCATCCATCTCGATTTGACGACGCTGGAGACTTTGTTCGCGGATCTGGGCGTGGAAAGCACCTTGAGATCGCGGGCATTTAGCGACAATTTCTAAGGTTAGCCGCGAACCGTCCGAAGGCGCGCCCTCGTTCCGCGCGCCTCGGAGCGCGGCCAATTTACCCAGCATTGGAGATACTCCTATGTGCGGCATCGCGGGAGCATTCGATCTAACCGGCCGGCGCGAGTTTCCCGAAGAGCGTCTCCTGCGCATGACGGGAGCCATCGCGCATCGGGGACCGAACGACGAACACATTCATTGCGAACCCGGTCTGGCGCAGGGCGTGCGCCGCCTCTCGGTGATCGACGTGGCCAACGGTCGGCAACCATTGAGCAACGAGGCGGGCAACGTCTGGGTTGCGTATGAGGGTGAACTCTACGACTATCCGGAAATCCGCGAGCAGCTGTTGGCGCGAGGCCATCGCTTATTGACGCGCTGCGACACCGAGGCATGGGTGCATCTGTACGAGGATCTCGGCGAGAAGGTATTCGAGACGGCGCTCGGTCAATACGGTGTGTCGCTGTGGGACCGCGACAAGCGGACGTTGTACCTGGCCCGCGATCGCATCGGCATCAGCCCGCTGTTCTATGCCGAGGTGGACGGCTGGTTATTGTGGGCATCCGAGATTAAGAGCCTGTTGGCTTCCGGCATGATCGACGCCAAACCGGATATTCGCGGTCTCGATTATTTCTTTAACTTCTTCTGCGCCCCGACCAATCGCAGCGTGTTCGAGGGCGTGAACACCTTGTCTCCCGGACATTTCCTGCGCGTCCGCGACGGGCGAATCGCGCTGCAACGCTATTGGGATCTCGATTTCCCCGACTGCGGCCAAGAACGCCGCTTCGACAGCGACGACCGCGCGGCGGAGGAACTAGAGGCGATCCTGCGCGGCGCGGTGCGCCGCCGACTGTGCGGCGAAGTGCCGCTTTCCTGCTACATCAGCGGCGGACTCGATTCGACCGTTATCCTCGGAGTGAGTTCGCAGGAAAAGGGCGAACCGATTCCGTCGTTCACGATCAGCCTCGATGGCTCCGGTCCCGCCAACGAGCGGAGCAAGGCGGAGGAGTCGGCCCACTATCTCAACTCGAAATTGTCCACCGTGGTCGTCACGCCGGCCGATTTGGTCAATCACTTCCCCGACGTGATTCTCGGCGCGGAAAGCCCGGTTCTCGATACGTCGTGCGTCGGCACGCTGTTGTTGGCGAGGGCCAATCGAGAGGCCGGCAACATCGTGGCGCTCACCGGCGAAGGGGCGGACGAAGCCTTGGCCGGCTACGTCTGGTACAAATACCACCCCATCCAATATCGCATGTACAAGTACGGCCGTCACGTTTACGAGCTGCCGCGCAAATTCGCGCTGTCGCTGTTGATCGGCGGCGGCAAGGCGCATCGTCCGCCATTCTTCGGCACCGGCGGTGTGCGTTCGGCGCAGCAGATCGCCTGGGAGTTCATGGCCCAGAGCCGCGAATATCTGTACGCGCCGGACTTTTGGCAGCGGTTGGACGGTTATTCGGCCTACGACGACGTGCAAGTGTCCGACCGCATCAAGCGCTGGCACCCGCTCAATCAGTCGTTGTACACCAGCTACAAGACGATGTTGCCGGGTATGCTCTTGGCCGCCAAGGGAGATCGGGCCACCCGCTTCTCCGCCACCGAGGGGCGTTATCCGTTCCTCGACGAGCGCGTCGTCGAGTTCTGCGCCGGCCTGGCACCGCGCTATAAGTTGCGATGGATGACCGATAAATATCTGCTGCGCCGCGTGGCCGCTCGTGTTTTGCCGCCGCCCATCGCCAAACGCGCCAAGACCATGTTCCGCGCCAACATGGGACTCGGCTTTGTCGGTCCCGACCGGCCGCGCTGGGTCGATCAATTGCTCAGCGACGAATCGCTGAAAGCGACCGGCTATTTCAACGAGAAGGCCGTGCAGTGGGCGAGGCAGCTGCAACTGAGCAAGCCTCTGAAGTCGCTGCAACGCTTCTCTCTCGACATGGGATTGATCGGCGTCATCTCGACGCAGCTGTGGCAGCATATCTATTGTGGCGGAGGATTGTGCGAACTGCCGACCTGGACGCCACCCGACCTGACTCGAACGCGGCTTTATGGTAGCATAAAGCCATCGGTAGCGGAGCCGATCGCCTGTTAGGGACGAGCGAACAACTCTCCCGAGCGGGGGGCGTAAGCCCCCTGAGCTTCGTGCAGTCAGGGGGCTTACCTCCCCCGCTCGGGCGTCGATCATTACCATGCGCAAACCGTATTCGCTGAAAATACTCTGGCACGGACGCAATCGGTTTTTGCCGGCCATCCTTGCCGTCTCGTTCAGCGCCGTGTTGATTGCGGTGCAATCCGGCGTCTTGTTGGGGACGTTGGCCGTCACCTCGCGGCCCATCGACCATGCCTCGGCGCAGATCTGGATCGGCATCCGCGACATGCCCAGCATCGAACTGGGACATCCGATTCCCGAAGCCTGGATGTTTCGTCTGCAAGCTCAACCGGAAGTCGAGGAGGTGGAAGGCTATCTCTACGAATTCGCTTATTGGCACAAACCGGGCGGCGGATCGGAACATTGTTGCATCATTGGCGCGCGGCTGGAAGGTTCGTCAATGGGCGCGGTGAACGATCTTTCGCCCCAGATGCGCACTCGGTTGACCGAACCCGGTGCCATCGTCGTCGATGCCACGGACCTCGATAGGTTGGGGCTGAAGCACGGCGTCGGCGAATGCGCGGAAATCATGGGACAAAAAGTCCGCGTGGTCGGCTTGGTGCATGGATTTAAGAGTATCTGGGGTCCGTATGTCTTTTGTTCGATGGAGACGGCCCGCCGCTTGCTGACCATGTATGGCGCGGATCAGTATCAATACATCTTGGCTCAGTGCAAGTCCAGTGCGGACGTTCCGGCCGTCGTCGAACGCTTGCAACACCGCTATCCGGAGATGTCGGTTCTGTCCGACCGCGATTTCTCGGTGCAAACGCGCCTCTATTGGCTGACGCGGACGCGTATCGGGGTGGCGCTGGGACTGACCTCGATCTTGGCGTTGATTGTCGGTCTGGTGATAACGAGCCAAACCCTGTACGCTGCAACGGCGGCATCGCTGCGCGAGTACGCCGTGTTGCGCGCCCTGGGTCTGCCGCGCTGGCGCATCTCGACGCTGGTGGTGTCGCAATCGTTTTGGATCGGCCTCGGAGGCGTTAGCGCATCGGTTCCGGCGGCGTTGTTGCTCGGACGATTTGCCGGCTTCGTGGGTGCCGAGATTCAGCTGCCCATTTGGCTGCTGGCGGCAACGATTGCCATTACCATGACCATTGCTCTGGTCTCCGGTCTGTTGGCCCTGCGTTCGTTGCGCTTGGTGGAACCGGCCAACTTATTGCGATGAGTAGCCGCATGATCGACGCCAATGTAACCCTTGAGGGATGCAATCTGACCCGTTCGTTCGGCGATGGCGACACGCGATCCGTCGTCGTTCACGACGTGTCGTTGGAGTTTTGCTCCGGCGAGATGTCGCTCCTGCTAGGCCCGTCCGGCAGCGGCAAGACGACATTGTTGGGCATGTTATCGGGCCTTTTGCAACCCGACGAAGGCCAGGTTGTGGTCTTGGGACAAGATCTGTGGCGCATGTCGGAGCGCGAGCGCGAGTTGTTTCGCCTGCATCATTGTGGCTTCATCTTCCAAGGAGCCAATCTGATGCCGGCCTTGACGGCCCGCGATCATCTGGAGATGGTGCTTCGTTGGGGCGAACGTCTGCCGTGGTCCGAGGTGAATCGGCGCGTGACGGACATGCTCGGCCTGCTCGGTCTGTCGCGCAAGGGGCATCTGTTGCCGGAGCATCTCTCTGGAGGCGAGAAACAACGGGTGGCAATCGGTCGCGCTCTCATCAAGCAGCCACGCTTGTTCTTCGCCGACGAGCCGACCAGCGCGCTCGATTGGGAACACGGCAAGCACGTCGTCGAACTGCTCCGCGAAACGGCGCACGGCGGCGCGACAGTGGTGATGGTCACGCACGATCCCCGCATTCTGAACTATGCGGATCGTATTTATCGCTTGGAGGACGGCCGACTGCTCGGCGCGGATGCTCCAACAGAATCGGCGGTTCTCGGTGCGCCATGAACACAAAGAAACTCTTCCTCCTGTTGGGTCTCGTCCTTCTCGTCGTCGGTGTCGGCGGCGCGGGTTGGGTGGCCAATCACTTTTGGCCGCCCTCTTCGCCGACAGCGGATGAGGCGAACAAACGGCAGACGACGCCGGATACCGCCGACGAAGAAGGCGTGGTTTGCACCGGCTACGTCGATCTGGAACACGGCATCCGCTCGTTGACGCCGCTTCGTCCCGGTCGCGTGGCCACGCTCGTCGCCAAAGAGAATCAGCACATCGAAGCCGGCGCGGCCATTTTACGTCTGGATGATCGAGACGCTAAGTTCCAGGTGGACGAGGCGGAGACGGCGGTGTCGGCCGCGGAGATTCAGCTGGAAGATGCCCTGAAGTCGGAACAACGGCAGCGTGCGCGCCGGACACAGCAACAGGCCGCTCTCGACGCCGCCGGTTTTAATCTCGATGGCGCTCGGAAATTGCTCGAACATAAAGAGAAACAAGCCAAGGTCGATTTTGCCACGCGGGAAGAAGTGGACATCACTCGCGATCGGGTCAAGGCACTAGAACAACAAGTTCTCGCCGAGCGCGCCAAGCTCGACGAATTGAATACCGTCGATCCCGGCTTTGCAGTACGCAAGGCGCGAGCCGATCTTCGTCTCGCTCAGATCCGCCGCGATCGAGCAAGTTATCAACTGGAGGAATGCACCTTGAATGCGCCGTCGTCCGGCACGGTGCAACGTCTCTCGGTGGGTGTGGGCGATATTGTGAGCGGCAATCCTATGCAGCCCATCGTTCGCTTTTGTCCCGACGAAACGCCGTTGGTTCGGGCGGAGGTGAATCAGGAGTTCGCGGATCGCATTCGCGTGGGACAGACCGCGCAGATACGCGACGACGCTCGCTCCGGAGTCAGTTGGCTCGGCAAGGTCGAGCGCGTGGCCGGCTGGTACGAGCGCCGCCGCCCGACCACACAAGATCCCTCGGCCTTCACCGATGTGCGCACGGTCGAATGTTTGATTGCCATCGACCCAGGCCAACCGCCTCTGCGCATCGGTCAACGCATGCGCGTGCTGATTGGCCGCGTTCCGTCAACGGGAGGGGAGTGAGGATGGATGATTCGCGCGCGCCTTGAAGCATCTCGGCAGGCATTTCCCACGAAGGAACGCAATGATCGGGAGATACCCATGCCATTCTTGGACATATTACGACAGGCTATTCTGCTGGCAAAAGCGGCTTACGAATCCCGTATGGCGCACAATCGAACCGATGATTTACCGATCGTGGCATCGGGCAGCAGTGCAGCGGTATTGAAGTCTCGCACCGCGGAGGAACGCCGTCTCGATTCATTCCTTCAATCCCAGACTCCGGCGGTTGTTTACCTGCTCACCGCTGTCATGTACCTTGGAAGAGGCGACTTCGAGGTTAAGGATTTGCGCGATCAGTACGAAGCAATGAGTGAGAGTTTCGGTGGTCGGGAGTGGGCCGCCCGACAGATGATGGAGAAGCTGCCCTTGCCGGATTATCTCGAGCAAGGACTTAAGAAACTAATCCAATCGCGCTTCGACGCGGACAGATTATTGGGGGACTAGATATGCAAAGGATTTGCGTGAAATACGATCGTTGACCGGGACGATAAGTTAGGGATGCAACAATGCCATCCAATGCGTTCACCCACCACTTGCTCGTCCATTTGCAAGACGCCGATGAACTTTTGGATGCGCAGCGTCAGTTGTTAGCCGGAAGGCGAGGGGCAATGGGGAATAGGGTCGCTTAACCGTGCGGTGGTTGTTATGTGTGTTTCCGCTTGGGAAGGCTATGTGGAACAAGTAGTTCTTGAGTCGGTTGCCGCCATTTGCCCAACGGCCGGCTCCCCTATGGGAATGTGGCAGGTATTGGAATCATCCGCGAATAGCTTCATCAAACGATTCAATACTCCCAACGTGGGGAATGTAAAAAAACTGATAGAAGAATCGCTCGGTTCCGCTGACGTAACCGTCGCATGGTCGTAGAAAAATTGTACGACAACTCAAACCCGCCAGCAACTCACCGACGCTTTGAAGTTAAGGCACGAGATTGCTCACGGCGTTAAGCATCGTCCGGAAATACCAACTCGGTATGCGACCGGCCTGCCGAAACTTTTCCAACGTCTCGGGAGACGAACGGATACGGCCATTCGCGATCATCTCATAAAGACTTTCGGAGTCGTCAGTCCGTGGCCTCTATAAACCGAGTCGGCGCATCCAGTCCGTTCGTGGAGCGAACCGAATGCGCCGACCGTTCGTTTGAATTTACCCCGCCGCTTCCAGCACCCCGCACTCCGCGTCGACGGTTGCGTCGAGCGGATGCCACAGCGACAGACCGAGACGAGCGCGTTCTTCCAACACGGCAACTTTCTCCGGCGTGCCCGGCAGCGCGCGTGTCGGCAGCGCGGCCAGAGATGATTGGCCGTTGAAATCGCCGACGCCTCGCCGGGCAAACTTACTCGTGGATGGATATAACTCGCGGACGCCGGGTTTGTAATAGCAGGACCAGCACAAACCTCGGGGACGGTTGGATTTCACACGTTGACAGTGCCGGCACAACATCGTCGGGTTCCTTTCACTATCTGGGGAAGGGCGAGCCACGTTCCGTAAGACGGCCTCTTCTCGGCTCCGCAAGTTGCCTTCTCAAGCAGCAGCGACTTCTTCTTCGATCTCCGCCAAGTCGTAATCCGCCGGTCGTCGTTGGGCCAGGGCGCGCGTGACTTCGGCCAACAGATCCGCGCGCATCTCTTCGCGCGGCGTCTCGTCGAACCAGTTGAGAAACCAACGGCACGCTGCCGGTTCGCCGAGTCGTCGATCGATCTCGAAACAGGTGCGGGCGAAGAACTCCTCGACCTCGGCGACCGTCTCCAACCCTTCGCCCTGCCAACCGCAATAGCCCACCGCGCAAGCCGCCTCGACCGGCCAATCTTGCACGCATGGCAACGGTGGCGGCGCTGTCGTCGTGCCTTGTAGCAAGCGCGCGTCGTCGTCGGAAAGCGCCCGTTGGAGCGCATCCAGAGCGGCATGGGACAGTAATGGGGCCAAACCTTCTCGCCACACCTTACGCCAGCTTTTCATGGTTCATTCTCCTGTCCTTGGGACCATCGCTTGGAATGGTTGTCGTATCATCGTCCCTCAGAATCCTCTTGTATTAGTGTAAATATGTCCACTATCCAAGTCAATGGATTATGGGCGCTTTTTTCGATTTTTTTACCTCAAAGGTGCAGTGTTAGCCTTCAGACGAGGCTCGATAGGGTTTGAAATAGACATTGTTAGACATGGCGGGCGAATCTACCTTGTCGAAGCGAAGAACCAAATGCGAAAGAAGGGAGCCTCGTCGGACTGTGCGGGCATGTAGGAACTTGGTTTGCTCTCGACAAACGATGTGCCACTCTTCGCATCGAGCAAGCGTGTCTGCGGGCTGCGACTCGTGGATCTTTGCGCCTACGCGGTGCGACGGGATCTGGACACCAGAGGCGCGTCCGGCATCCACGAGGAACGGGCTTTCGGCGAATCTATTCTCGATTGGCGAATGCTAATGGAAACGGCAGCGTTTGGAGCGGGGCCGAACCAAACGCTGCCGTCTTGCCAGGCAATTATTCGCCGAGTTGGAAGTTTCCGTCTTGCAGTTGATTGTTCCGGATGACGTAGAACTTGACGCCCTGCCCAGCGCCCGATTCGGTGTGGCTGAGTACATAATGCACGTTCTCGTTGCTGAGCATCTCAAAGCGCTGCAGACCGACGAGGATGTCGCCGCGCTGGACACCGGAGCGTTCGGCAGGACTTTCGGCACGAATCTCGAGGACGACCATGCCGCCGCGGAATTGTGGCATGGCGCGTTTGACGGACTCGGCACCCACCGGACGTAAGCGCAGGCCGAGACGATTCCAGACCAGATCGCCTTGTCCTGCTTCGAGAGCAACCTCAGCCGTCTTCTCCGAGCCGTTGCGACGATAGCGAAGCGCGATCCGCTCGCCGCTGGGACGATCGAAGAGCGCGCGTTCGAGATCGAGACTGGAGCTAATGGGAGATCCCGCGGCGGCCAGGAGTACGTCGCCGCGTTCGAGACCTGCGCGAGCGGCGGCACTGCCCGAATCGAGGTGATCCACGATTGTCGAACGCAACGAGGCGGTTTCGCTGGGGCCGCTACCTTGAGCGGCAAGGCGAACTTCGTCCTTAACCGAAAAACCCAAGCGAGCGCGGGCGCTGCCCATCGGCGCGCGGGAGGCTAGCATTCGGCTCGCGGCACGAATCATGGTATCGACGGGGATGGCGAAGCCGATGCCTTGGGCACCCGCGCGGATGGCCACGTTGACTCCGATCAGTTCGCCGTGAACATTTAACAGCGGGCCGCCGCTGTTGCCCGGATTGATGCTGGCGTCGGTCTGAATGAGCTTTTTATAAGAGACTTCTTTGTTCAGATTGACATCGCGGCTGACGGCGCTGACGACGCCGACGGTAACGGTATGCTCGTAGCCATAGGCGTTTCCGATAGCGACCACGGTTTCGCCAACCATCAGATCGCGCGTCGCGCCGAGGGGTACGGTCGGCAGTGCGTGATCCACTTCGATTTTGAGCAGAGCCAGATCGCATTCCGTGTCGCGCGCCAAGACGTTGGCGCGTGCCGAGGTTCCGTCGGCCAGGCGGACGCGGATTACGGCCACCTCATCGACGACGTGCTGATTGGTGACGATGTAACCCCGCGAGTCGATCATAATGCCGGTGCCCATGCCGTTCACCCGGCTTTGCGGGCTGGCGTTGGGCATCAGATCGTCCGCGCCAGCAGGGCGAACCGTGCGTTCGCTGTGAATGTTGACGACGGCGTCGCGCACGCGCTTGACGACTTCGACCACCGGCGTTTGCCGAAGACTCCAGGTGCGAAGATTGTTGGCCGTTGTCGTCGCCTGGATGGGAGGCAAAGCCGCGCCATCCGGTGCGGCGAAGATCGCTTCGCCGCCTCCTAGCGCCAATGCCGCGCCCAGAAGCCAGCGAGGCCAACGCCTCGCAAACCTTCGGAGTACGTCCTTGTCCGCGAACTCAGCCGTCAGGGGAAGTTGCATGCTCATGTCGCCTCTCGACTATGCTATCGGCTATCGGCTATTGGCGGTTGGCCCTACCGATGGCGGTTTTTTCGACCGTAAAGCGACGAAGGCTGTAAACCGACTCGTCCGGATCTCTGTCTCCTTTCCAACCAAGGGCGGATGAGAGGGGCGACGCGCCTCCTAGCGAGTGTAACGATTGCAAAGGAAGCGACGAGGATGCCGACATTGCCTGCCGGGCGCGGCAACGTAGAACGAATGGTGTCCGATTCTCACAAAAAGAGGTGGCGAAGATGTTGGAGAAAACGCGCAAACAACGGATCGAAGAAATGTTGGCCGACGATCCTAACGATCCCTTTTTGCAATATGGCTTGGCGATGGAGTACGTCAGCGCGGGGGAGGACGAAGAAGCGGCGCGCTGCTTTCGTCACCTCTTGAAAGTGTCGCCGGACTATGTGCCGGGATACATGCAAGCCGGAAGGGTTCTCGCGCGATTAGACCGAGTGGACGAAGCAAAGGCGGTCTATGCGGCCGGCATCGCCGCGGCGCGCCAAACGAACGATCCACACGCCGCCGAGGAGATGGCGAGCTTTCTCGACGATTTGAGGTAGACCGAACGGGGTGGCGGCGGCTTAGAACGGGATGTCGTCCATCGGCGCGGGAGCGGGCGCGGACGACCCGTTCGCTTGCGCGCGGGCGAACTCTTCGGTAACGCGCATGAGACGCAGGCGGCGGAGATCGAGAATCGCGGCGCGCGCTTCCGCATCGTTGAGCGGCTGGGCCACCACATAGGGGAGATTGATGGCGTCGACTCGCATGGCCACGCCCATCCCCCACTCGCGCCGATCGCGCCAGTGATGAATGGTGACCAAGAGGCCCTTTTGCAGATCGTCCGCCGCCAAGATCAACCCGTTCCGCCGGCGCTGCCGTTTCACGTTCGTTCCCCTTTATGCTGAAGCGCGTCTCGATCTGTATCGATGGCACGCAAGACTTTTTCATCTTATGAAGTTCGATCCGTTCGGGCTTCGAGGGCGCAAGAAACGCTATTTCGCATCGAATAAGCGACGTAGCTTGTCCGCCTCCGCCTCTTTCTTCTGCGTCTCAAGCGCCTTGAGTAGCAAGGCGCGGCCTTCTTTGCCGCGAACGTCGATCTCCAAGGCTTCACGGGCGTATTTCTCGGCTTCGGCGGCGTCACCGCTTTCCAGCGAGAGGCGCGCGACGCGCAACCGCACCTCCAAATCGTCCGGATCGGTCGGAATCAACTCCTTCAGGACGCCAATCAACTTGGCCTTATCGTCCTTCTGTGCGTGGACGCGAGCCAACTGTTTCAGCCAGTCCGGCTGAAACGGTTCGGTTTTATGCCCCAACTCGAACATCTCGGTCGCCTTGTCGAATTCACGAGCATCGTAGTAGATTTTGCCCAGAGCCAACACGATGCGCGGGTTGGCATCCTCGCGGTTGAGGGCTTCCTCAAGAATGCTCCGTTCGCGTTTGACGTTTCCTGCCAAGCGCTCCAGGCGCGCGATCACATACGAAGCGGTCGGCTGATGCTTCTTGCGCTCCAGGATTTCCTCGGCGAACTTGCGGGCCTGCACGCGATCGCGTTGCAGCAAACGAAGAGCGAGTTCGGCTCCCGCTTCGATATCGAGGTCCTTTTCATACGCTTTCTGTAACTCGGCCGTCGTCCGCTGCTTGGGAACGGGTTTGCCGTTTTTCAGCGGCTCGATCGCTTCGTTGAGATAGGCCCGATAGCCCTTCTCAAACGCCTCCTTGTCTATTTTGCACGCCCGCCGCAATGCCTCGGTCGCGTTCAAGCCGTCTCGGTATGACGCCAGCATCTCGCCGATTGCCGCCGCGCCGTGTTTGTCCTTGATGTAGTTGACGTACAGCTGACTCTGGCAGTAGGCGAGGTTCCACTCATCTTGATTGCGCGGTCGAATGAACCCCAACTCGATGTTGTCGAGATTGAGAAGTTTGTCGGCGGCAACTCGTTCCAGCAATATCTCGTTCCATTGAGGCGGACGCGGAAAGCCTTCGTTATTGACGGCCAGCCCTTCGGTCAGCCAATGGGGGGTGAGGAAATGCGTCTGTTCGAGATTGAAAATGTGGACCATCTCGTGGCGCAAGACGCGGCCCCAGTTAAACGGTTTGTTGCCTAGATCGCGCGAATGGGGTGAGGCCATCGCGAACATCTTGCCCGAACATGCGCCGATGGTATGCAAGTCCGGCAGGGCGACGATGCGACCGCTGAACATTTGATGGCTGTTAAACACTTCGATGAGGATAGGCCCCTTCGGTTTATAGTTAAACTTCTGGGCCAAATCGGCGTAAATCGTTTCCAGATAGGGGGCCATGTAGCGCGCCAGGAGCGCGTCGTTCTTCGGGTCGTAGCGCAATTTGAAATGCTCGGTGTCAATCGTTTCGTACTTCTTCAAATGGCCGAGTACGATTCGCAGATTCTTGGTGCGGACGTTGAACGGATCGGCTTTGAACGCTTTGTCGAGAATCGCGCTAGCCTCTTCTTCGCGCCCCATGCGCATGTACAATTGACCGAGGCTGTTAAGTGCGTCCGGCACCAGTGGGCGTAGTTCCGTCGCTTTTTGAAAGCACTTCTCGGCATCGTCGAAATAGTGTCGTTCGTCGAGCCGTTCGCCCATCGCAAAATAGAAGAGGGCCGGCTTAGCATCGAACTTCTCGACTTCCTTGGTCAGCGCGGCCAGTTCCTCTTTCTTCTTCTGAAACGCGAAACAAGCGGCGATGCGTCCGAGCGTGCGTTCGTCGCGCGGATTGAGCTTGCGCGCTCGCTCCAACTCTTTCAATGCCGCCGCCACATCTTCGACGGCGAGATGCACATCGGCGCGCAGACGCAAGGCGGCGGGCAGTTGGGGATTGACGTTCAGGGCCTGTTCGGCAAGTCGTTCGGCGTCTTTGATTTCGAGCCGGGTCAAGGCCAACGTGCCCTTGGCGGCGAGCGCCTCGGCGGCGCTGGAGTTGATCTTCAAAGCGTTGTCGAAAGCCGCGATCGCTTCAGGCCGGTTGTATTTCTCCAGGAGCAACATGCCGGCCTGATACTCCGCCGGCCAGTATTGTTTGTCGTACTTGATGGCATCCTTATACACGTCGTTCAAGATGAACTCGAATTGATCGGGCAGCTTGTTCCAGCGCGCGTTCTCCGCCCCCGCTAAGCCGACCCACACAAGTTCTTCGGGATCTTTGATGGGATTATCTTTTTCATCGCGTTGCGTATAGGTGCGAACGAACCATTTACACTCGGCGTCGGCCTTGGGAATGTCGCCGCGATCGCGATAGATTTGTGCCCGTACCCAGCGCGCGAGAAACTGCTCCTTATGGACATCGAGCGCGGCGTTGGCCGACTTCTCGGCTTCGTCCCAACGGCCGCGCTCGTACAGCATCTCCGCCTGACGTCCCAACAAAGCCGCATCTTTCGGCGCGTCCTTGAGCGCCGCCGTCACAACCTCAACTGCCTTGTCGTACTCGCCCGCGCTCTCCATCGCCCGACTAATCCCGATGGTGGCCTCCGAGCGTTGTTTCACGTCCTTGGCCAAGGTCTCGTACATCTCACGAGCTTCGCCGTAGTTGCCGCGCAGCCAGTTCTCGCGCGCCTCCTTCAGTGTCGGCGCGGCGGCAGCCAACGGTAAAAAGCCGAAGAGACAGACAGAAACGAGCAATTGCTTTCTCATGGCGGTGATTCTCGACGGATGCGGTGGTCGTCCTACAAGCTAACTTAACGGGCGCGTCAGCAAACATCAACGCTGGCCGACTTCGCCCGCCTTCAACGCGTTCATTACCGCCGAGGTCATCGTCAGCACCCCCGTCTCAATCGTTGGCTTGGGGACGGGCGCGAACCGATCGGAATGCAACGACGGCAGCGGTTTACCGTTTTCCCCCTCGGACTCGGCCACGCGCTTGGGATCGATTGTGCCCAGCCAGAAGAGACAGACCGGCACACTCGCCCGTCCATAACGACTGAAGTCTTCGCCACCCATAACCGGAGGACGCGCCGACACGCGCTCTGCTCCCAAGGCGTCCTTCAAGACGGCCACGGTCTTGCGCGTCAGTCCCGGATCGTTGTACAACGCCGGCGTGAACTCATCGGGAGCGACCGTGACCTGCGGCGGAGGCGCGTTCGCGCCCTTGGCCGCCGATTCCGCGATACGGCGAATCCCTTCGAGCAGATGTTTGCGCACCGAATCCTTCGTGCTGCGAACGGTCAATTGTAGACGCACCTCATTGGGAATAATGTTGTGTTTGCTCCCCCCGTGAATCGAGCCGACGGTGACGACGGCGGGATCGACGGGATTGGTCTCGCGGCTGACGAGAGTTTGAAGATCGAGAACGATGCGAGCGGCCAACACGATGGGATCGACGGTCGTGTGAGGAGACGCGCCGTGTCCTCCTTTGCCGCGCACCACGATGTCCACCGAATCGACGTTGGCCAACGCCAAGCCTTCGGTGTAAGCGACGGTTCCATACGGGATGTTGGGAGCGCAATGTAAGGCGAACGCATAATCGGGGCGCGGAAACTTGGTAAACAAGCCCGCTTCTAACATCATTCGAGCGCCCGCGCCGACCTCCTCGGCCGGTTGTCCGATGAATACGAGCGTACCCTTCCAACGCTCTTTCATATTCGTCAAAACGCGAGCCGCACCCGTCCAACACGTCATGTGCATGTCGTGGCCACAGGCGTGCATGACACCGACTTCATTCTCGTTCTTGTCGCGCACGCGAACCTTGCTGGCATAGGACAGACCCGTGCGTTCGACGACCGGCAAGGCATCCATGTCGGTTCGGACCATGACGACCGGACCTTTGCCGTTTTTCAGCACGCCGACCACGCCGTAGCCACCGACGCGCTCCGTCACCTCGAAGCCAATCTCCTTCAATTCGCGGGCCAGGCGCGCCGACGTGCGGGCTTCGCGCAGCGACAATTCGGGGTTGGAATGCAGATGTTTGTACAACGCCTCCAAGTGGTCGTAGTCGGCGGCGACACGTTTTTTGATGGCCGCGGTTCGGTCCTTGCCCTCCTCGTCGGCACGGAGGTGCCCGAATCCAGCCGTCGAGAGCGCGAGAGCCAAAAATGGGTAGAATAAGCGTCGGCAAGTTTGCACGGTCGTTTCCTCGGTTTCGAGTCGCGGGGTTCTCGCCGGTGAATCGTCTTCGCCGGTCCATTCTTCCAGAGTAATGCGGGAGGACCGCTCGTCCAGAAAAAAATCTCGGATTTGGGCATACGAATTACCCTTGGGCTGCGTATACTAAAGGAAATGAGACATGCAGTTTGCCTCTGTGCGCGAACTGCCGGAACGATTGTCGCAATCCTGTCTCACACCCACGCGCCCTCTTCGCCCTCCCCCGTGTAGACGGAGTCCACGAGCGGCAAACAATGGAGATGCCGCGCGAGGTACTCGTTGCGTACTGCGCGCCGAACCACTTGGCGTGTCAGTGATTACATCAGAGTTGCCCAGGGAAAGCACGACGTAATCCCACTACCCCGAAGGAGGAAATCATGCGCACCAAACGCTTGACCACTCAGCAACGCCAAGAGATTTTCCACAACTTGGTAGCGACGCAAGATCTCGGCATCATGACCGTGTCCGAATCCGTGCAGCACGTCGTTAAGCAGTTCGAGATCACCGAGGCACAGCTGAGGCAGATCGAGGACGAAGGCATCGAAAAAGAATGGCCGCCCCTCAACGAAGCGGCCCAGCCCATCCGTTAACTTGCCCTCTCTCCCTCGGCCGCTCGCGCCTTCTCCCTCCGTTGACGAAGGCGCGAGCGGCCTAGCATTTTTCCCTCAAACACAAACACATGGAGCGAACGAACCGCGTTCGGCGATGCCGCCACCGCGGCGTTTCTCGAAGCCGCCGTGTGAAAGCCTTTCTTGAAACAACGGTGACATCGTGCCATACTGAGATAAGATAAATCACCGAATGCGAACGACGAACAACCAAACGTAGTGCGAGACTCGATTTTCGACCAAACGGTTGAAAGTTCGCCTTAACCTTGGCTCAACCATGCCGGCCGGCACGACAGCGTATCTTGTGGTTCGCCGCGACGACGGCTTCGGCGATGTATTCCAACTCGTCGCCGGGCAGACGTACACCATGGGGCGAGCGCCGAGCAATCGCATCGTCCTCAAGGACGATCTGTGCAGCCGCGAACACGCCGAGGTCGGATTCAGCGGCGGACGTTGGCGCGTGCGCGATCTCAATAGCCTCAACGGCACGCGCGTCAACGATGTGCGTTTGGACGGCGAATGGGAACTATCGCCCAGCGACGACGTGTATCTTGGGCGCACGCATCTGCTTTTCGTCGAGGACATGAATCAGCTGCCGGACGTTCCGCAGCAGAAGGAAGAAGCGAAGGCGGAAGGCGTGTCGATCCGCAAGCGGTTGGGACAGACGCGTTATGTGACGCCCGTGCCGCAACTGAGCGAATCTCAAGTCGAGGATACCGTAACGGGATCGACGCAACGGCATGCGCTGAGCCGCGATCTGTCCCTGCTCTATCGGCTGGCTCTCGACATGGGTTCGGCCGGCACTTACGACGAGTTGTGCCGCATCGTTCTCGATGCTCTGCTCGAAGCGATCCCCGCCGAGGTCGGCGCGATTTTATCCCCGTCTCGGGACGGGGAGGGACTACCTACGGGGCTTTCGTCGCGCCGTCTTCCTCAGACTCCGCTCCTGGCCAGTAAATCGTTGCGGGGCATGGAATTAGAAGTCACCGCCCAACGCCACCGCGATCCGAGTCTCAAAAATTACATCCGAGTCTCCGATTACGTCAGCAACGAAGTGCTGGACACGCGCGAAGCCGTCCTCGCCGAGAACGTGGCCCGAGATCGTTACCTGCGCAACCGCGAGAGCCTAAGCGATCTCGGCGCGACCAGTCTGATCTGCGCGCCGATCATTTTCGACGGCTCGGTACTTGGACTGATCCATCTGTACTGCACCGACCCCCACAAAGCGCTCGATGCCGAGGATCTGGAATTCGCCGTCGCCGTCGCCAAGCAACTCGGCGGGGTCATCCATCAGATGCAACGGCAAGTATCGCTGACCGCCGAGAACCGCTCGCTGCGCGAACAATTGCACGTCGAGAGCGAGTTGATCGGCGAGAGTCCCGCCATTCGCGATGTCGAACAGCAAATCGCCCGCGTCGCCGGCACGAATGCCACTTGTCTGATTCGTGGAGAAAGCGGATCGGGAAAAGAGCTTGTAGCCCGTGCCATTCATTATTCTAGCCCGCGCAGGGACGGTCCCATCGTTTGCCTCAACTGCGCCGCACTGACCGAAACTCTATTGGAGAGCGAGTTGTTCGGCCACGAAAAAGGCTCGTTCACCGGAGCGACGGAGAAAAAAATCGGCAAGTTCGAGGCCGCCAATCACGGCACGATCTTTCTCGACGAGATTGGCGAGATGAACGTCGGCACGCAGGCCAAGCTATTGCGCATTCTCGAAGGACATCCGTTCGAGCGTGTCGGGGGCAGCGTGCCGATCCGCGTCGATGTGCGCGTGGTGGCGGCGACGAATCAACCGTTGGAACAAGCCATTCAGGAGGGGCGGTTCCGCCGCGATCTCTTCTTTCGTCTCCAAGTCGTCGAGCTTCGTGTGCCCCCGCTGCGCGAGCGCAAGAGCGATGTGTCGATTCTCGCCGAGCATTTCTTACGTCGCTTCGTTCGAGAAACGGGCCGCAAGATTCGCGGTTTCACACAGGCCGCACTGCGCAAGATGGAAGAGTACAATTGGCCGGGCAATGTGCGCGAATTACGCAATGTCATCGAACGGGCCGTCGCCCTGGGAACGGGGCCGCAACTGGACGTGAACGACATTTGGCTGTCCTCGTTGGAGATCGGCGGAGCGCCGGCATTGGGCGGCGAGGCGGTCTATCGTCCGGTGTCGTTGGAAGAAATCGAGAAAGATCACATCCTAAAAACGCTGAATTATACCGAGTGGAACAAAAGTCAATCCGCCACCATTCTCAATATCGAGCGCTCAACCCTCGACCGCAAAATTAAGAGTTATGGCTTAAAACACTGAGTCGCTTGGAGAATCGAGCCTCCCAAGAGAGAAGGGAGGTTCTTTGCGCGCCTTACCTCCCTCCTTCTCGCCCCACCAACCTCGTGCCTTTCCCAAAGGCCCCTGTCCCCCTGTACTCTGTGGGAGAGGCGAATTTCGGCAAGACTCTCATCCTTTTCACCCAGTTTATTCAAATCCTCAACCCGATTGCAGAATCGGCGGATCGAGAAGAACATCGAAGCAGGGCCTGCAATCCACTCCGTTCGACGAGGCGCATGCGCCCCTCCTATCGCTTTCGACTAATTGACCTTTGCCTTAAGGCCGATTATTGCGACAATGCCGCCCCTGGAACGGGTGGGAGGAGAGGGCGTCATGCTCGATGCCGTCATCGTGTCCGATTTGCATCTTGGCGCGGTCAACAGCCGCCATCGAGAAATCGAGAGGCTATTGTGGCGACTCGTTTCTCGAACGCATCGGATTGTCTTCAACGGCGACCTCGTGGATCATTGGAATCTGGCCCGTTGGCCGCGCGAACACGTTGCAACTCTCGACAGTCTGCGCCGGCTGAGCGAGCGCGCGGAAGTCGTATGGATCGCCGGCAACCACGAAGAAAGCAGCGCCAAAGCGCATTCCGTTCTCGATCTACCGTTTGTGGACGAATATCGTTTCGTATCGGCGGGAGTGCCGGTGCTGTGCCAACACGGGCATCAGTACGACGACTTCATTCGCGCGCATCCCATCCTGACTTGGCTGGGCGATGTTGGGTATCGTTTAGCCCAGGCGGTCGATTCGACGCACCGCGTGGCCCGCTGTTTGAAACGCCGCTCGAAGATTCTGTTGGCTTGCGCCGAGGCGGTGGCCGCCGGCGCGGTGCGCAAGGCGCGGCGCGAGCGCTGCGGTTTGGTGGCGACGGGGCATACGCATTTGGCAAGCGTCGCCGAATTGTCGGACGGACTACGTTACGCTAACACGGGGTGCTGGACCGAGAAACCGGCCTCGTATGTGACGGTCGAGGATGGCACCATCGAATTGCATACGGTGCCTTGAGACGCTAAGCAGCGCGGCGCGACGCGATTTCATCGCTTCGTGCCACGGATCGCCGGCGCGGACCGTGCAAGCAGGTGCCGACGAATGTGTAGCGAATCAGCGTATGGTAGCTCGCCAACGCCAGCAGCGCCGTTAGTGCCACGACGGCGACGAACTTGATTCCAGCGGGACAATCGACTCCTTCGAGATCGAGTTGGATCAAGCCGACCAAGGGCAGATGGCAGAGGTAGACCCAATACGAGGCATCCGCCAGGTAACGCAATGCCGGTCGCGGGCCGTTGCCCCAACGCAATCCGAGTCCGAGAAAGCCGAACAACGACAGCCACGCCGACAGCGAAAGCGTCGCGGCCAACGCCATCCGAAGCCCCCAATCGTGCGGATTTTGAAGGTGATGCTGTAATAGAGGCAGCAGGATCACGGCGGGCAATAGAGATAAAGACAAATACAGAATCCATGAATCGCCTATTGGGGACAGCTGGCTTCGCTTCGGATAGACGAATGCCCCCGCGAGGAAGAACAATCCGTAGTACGACAGACGCCAGCCGTCCGGCACGAACGAATTGTGATGGGCGATTACCGGCTTGAGATTCACCATCAGGACAAGAGCGGTCGGAACCGACAGGGCTAAAGGTAAAAGCCAGCGAGTCCAAGGGCGATTGACCAGCTGGCTTGTTTGTCTGCTAGGGTTTTGGATCTTTGGCCTTCGCCCGTTCCCAAAGCGGAAAGCGCAATAGACCAGAGTGAGCAAGAAAAGGTCTTCCAAGAACCACAAGTGCAAGGGGCCGTAGACCTCGCCTTGAACTTCAGACCCGAACTTGACCGCCAAGATTTCCTTTACGGTGCAGCGCCCGCTCACCAGCCACCCGGCCGACCAGATGTAAAACGCGATCGGCAACAGAAACAGGCAGCCGGCCACGAACGGCACCAGCACCCGGCGCACGCGATGGACCAGCAAACCGCTCGGCCCGCGCTTGGATTCGACGAGGGCTGCGAAGAATCCGGCCAGGAAAAAGAATAACGGCAAGCGAAAGCCGTGGAACCACCAGAAGAGAAAGTCGAAAAACGAATGGCCGACGCCGTCGTGTATCACCCAAATGAGTCCCGGCATTCGGCTGGGCATGTAGCTGACGGCGGCATGTAGACAGACGCCCAACAACATCGCCCCGGCGCGAAGTCCGTCCAAGGCGGCGATTCGGTCCTCCGAATCCGCCTCGTCGGTCGACCGGATAGACGATACTTGCGACACCTGAGCCATACGAATCGCCTCCGTGCGCAAAGGTCGTATTCATACCCGAAATGATTTGGCCTTCCTAGAGGACTTGCCGCGATATTTTACCAGCGGTAGCTCCAGCCCGCCGTGCTTCTCTATTCTCGGCAACGAGAATCTGTTATACCTCTCGTTTCGTGGATGTCTCCATTCGCGGAGGAAGGAAAAGGTAAGGAGGAAGAATGGTGAGCGATCTGCCGAGTGCGTTATTGAGCGCCACGCTGTTCGCCTATTGGTCGGGCGTGATCGTGAAGTCGCTCGTCAATCGTTGGCGTCACGGTCGGTCGGCGGGCATCTGGCCGAAAGATCGAATCGAACGACTCGTTTGGCCATTTTGGACTCCGGTTATCGGGCTGTGGATCGTGCTTCCGTGGCTGGCGCTTTTCTGCGGACAGCGCTGGTTGGGGTTGGCGAATCCCACTTTGGGAGAATCGGGACTGTTTGCTCCGCGTCTCGTTGCCGCTCTCTTGGGGTTCATTTGTTTCGTCGCCACCGTCGCCTGTTGGCAGCACATGGGCAAAAGTTGGAGCATGGCCGTCGTGCCCAAGGAGCGGACGGAGTTAGTGCAAACCGGACTATATGCCGTCGTTCGCCATCCCATTTACGCCCTCAGCATCGCCCTCATGCTCTGCTCGCTTGTGGTGATCCCGTGGTGGCCGATGCTGGCCGTTGCCGCGATCCATTGTTGCTTCATGGCGATCAAAGCGCGGAACGAGGAGCGCTTTCTCCTCGGCGTTCACGGTGAATCGTACGCCGGCTACTGCCGCCGTACCGGACGATTCTTTCCTCGTTTACGAGCGACAAACGGACCTTCCTCTCTTTGGAAATAGGAGATCGTCCATGCGCGTGCGTTGGGGGCTGTGCGGTCTGATGCTCTGGGGTGTAGGAACGGCGACGGCCCTGCTGCTCCATTCGGAAGGCGTCCGTCAAGAAACGGTCTGTCTCTCGCTGTCCGACGGCACGCCCATTCACGGGGTTCTCTATCGTCCCACCGATTCTCCTCCCGAGTATCCCATGCCCGCCGCCGTGGTTCTACACGGATTAGCAACGTCCCATCGAAGTTGCGAAGTTGCCCTGGCCAAACCCCTCGTTCGTTCCGGCTTCGTGGTGTTGGCCATTGATATGCGGGGCCACGCGCGTTCGGGAGGGAGTTTGCCGCAGAGTTGGTTCGACGACCTCGACCGTATCTTGGAACAGCGGGTCGAGCATCCGGAAGTGACGGTGGCGCTTCAGTATTTGCGAGCGCTGCCCGATGTGGACGCCCAAAAAATCTGTCTGTTGGGGCATTCCTTGGGAGGGCTGGCTGCGGTGAATGCCGCTTGCTCCGGCGAACCCGTCGCATCCGTGGTGGCAATTAGTGTCGCTCCGCAGATGTGCGATCTTGAGAATCCACGAAATCTCTTATTATTGGCCGGCGATCTGGACCGACTTATCTCGCCGCCGCGCTTCCAACGCGCGCTCAGCAGAGCCACCGGCGGTCGTTTGGACGAGTGTTCGATCCCTTTCGGTCGGTTCAAAAAGGGGACGGCGCGGGAGTTGTGGGTCGCCCATTGGGTCAGCCATCTTTCGCCGTTGTTCGATCCGTGCGCCAGTCGCCGCGCCGTCCTGTGGGCCACGCTCTCCGTGGGTCGAGAACCGGGCTTCATCCCTTGCAAACGCTTGATCGCTATCGATTGCTTGGTACTGGTGTCTCTGTTGGCCGGAGGCGTCGCCACGGCCGTCTTTCTATCGAAAGGGAGGCAGTTTCTGCTGTCCGCGCCGAGCGAGAACCATGACCCCAGACCGCGTTTAACTCTTCCTCACGGTGCATTGCGTCGCTCGGCCATTGCTCTGGCGCTGTGCGGCTTGGCCGTGCCGGTCGCCGCATTTTTGGGCGACCTGATGCCGAACCTTGGCGTCTTGTTCGCAGGCGCGTCACTGGCGCTGTGCGCTCTGCTCGCGCTGGCGTGGATGGCGGCGGCGGGAACGATCGCCCTCAATGAGGGAAGCCGTGCCGCGTTCGAGATGATACACGTTCGCGGAGCGGCGCTCGGCATACTCGGCGCGGTTGCGGGGGGGATGTGGCTGGGAGTTCCCCTCGGCTCAACGTGGATGGATTTAGTGCCTTGTTCTCAGCGAATCGTCCTCGGTTCGTTGCTTTTGGTGTTGCTTTTGCCTTGGAGTCTCGTTCTGGCTCGCGGCGTGCAACGCACCGTTCCGAACGAGGGCAAGAGGAGCGCCCTCTATCGCGGTCTGATCTGGCTGGCCATTGCCGGTGTCGTTTGGCTGGGCAACGAATTATTCAACCGCTTGCATCCGTTTTTCGGCATCTCCGTCTCGTTGCTGGGGGCAGCTTTTATCTTGCCCCTGCCGCTGTGGCTTCTGAAGGATCGGCCCGGAATGACGGCGGCGCGAGCGGTCTGTCAAGCCGCTTCCGCCGCTTGGCTCTTGGCCTGCCATCTGCCGTTCGTCCACAACGGCTAACTTGCCTCATCCGCGCGGGGCGCTTTCTTCGCGGTGACGCGCCACGCGCATCTGCGCGCGCGCGCGTTCTTGGAGTTTGAATTTCTCGTCGTTCGCTTGCGGCGTCGTCGCCGGCGTGAGTGCCGCTTGCAGGGTTTGCGAAACGGTTTCCGCATCAATGTCTTCCGCGAGCTGGGCGCGAGCGGTCAATATCGTGACGGTGTTGCCGCGTATCTGCACGAAGCCACTATCGACGAAGAAGCGACGCACTTCCATGCCGCGGCGCAAGCGCAACTCGCCGCAGCCGAGACGGCCAATCACTGGCATACGTCCCGGCAACACGCCGAGTTCGCCGTCGAACATCGGCACGGCCACGAAATCGGCGGCCTCGTCGAATAACGCCTTTTCCGGCGTGACGATGACGCAATGCAATTCGCGCGATTGGGGCATGTTAGTTTCCTTCGCTCATGCGTTTGGCTTGGGCTTCGGCTTCCTCAATGCCGCCGACGTACATGAACGCCGACTCCGGCAAATGATCCCATTTACCCTCGCACAACTCCTTGAAGCTGCGGATGGTGTCGGCGATCGGCGTCACCTTGCCCTTTTTGCCGGTGAACACCTCGGCTACGATGAACGGCTGGGACAGAAACTTCTCGATGCGACGCGCTCGGTTTACGACCTGCTTGTCTTCCTCGTTCAGTTCCTCGATGCCGAGGATGGCAATGATGTCCTGCAACTCGCGGTAGCGCTGCAAGATCTGGCGGACGCGGTTGGCGACGGCGTAATGTTCCTCGCCGACATACTGCGCTTGCAGGATGTTGCTGTACGACGCCAGTGGATCGACGGCGGGATAGATGCCCTTCTCGGAAATACGCCTCTCAAGATAAATGAAGGCGTCGAGGTGCTGAAAAGCGTTGGCCGGAGCGGGATCGGTCGGATCGTCGGCGGGCACATAAACGGCCTGCACGCTGGTGATGGCCCCCTTGGTCGTGCTGGTGATGCGTTCCTGCAATTCGCCCATTTCCGTCGCCAAGGTCGGCTGATAACCGACGGCGCTGGGCATACGGCCTAAAAGAGCCGACACTTCCGAGCCGGCCTGAGAAAAACGGAAAATGTTATCGACGAACAAGAGCGTGTCGGCCCCCGTTGCATCGCGGAACCACTCGCACATGGTCAAAGCCGACAGTGCCACGCGCAGACGCGCGCCGGGCGGTTCGTTCATCTGGCCGAACACCATCGCCGTCTGCGACAGGACTTCTCGCCCCGTGTTGCCGATCTTCGTCTCCTGCATTTCGAGCCAGAGATCGTTGCCCTCGCGGGTACGTTCGCCGACGCCGGCAAACACCGAGTAGCCGCCGTGTTGGCTGGCGATGCGGGCGATCAACTCGGTGAGGATGACCGTCTTGCCCAGACCGGCCCCGCCGAACAGTCCCGCTTTGCCGCCGCGCACCAGAGGTGTCAACAAGTCGATGACCTTGATGCCCGTCTCGAACAATTCCGTCTTCGACGACAATTCGGAGAAGCTCGGCGGCTCGGCATGGATGGGCCGATACTCGGTCGCGTTGACGGGACCGCGTCCATCGATCGGTTCGCCAAGCAGATTGAAGACACGGCCCAGCGTCTCCTTGCCGACTGGCACGGTGACGGGCTTGCCGGTGTCCGTGACTTTCATGCCGCGTACCAGGCCGTCGGTTGTGCCCAGCGCGACGCAGCGGACGCGATTGCCTCCGAGTTGTTGCTGTACTTCGCCGGTCAGATGGATGGGCACGCCCTTGAAATCGGTGTCGATGCGGAGCGCGTTGTAGATCTCCGGCAGATGACCTTCTTCAAACTCGGCATCGAAGGTCGAGCCGATGACTTGCACAATATGGCCGGCGCGCTGGCCGTTGCGGTGAGGTTCGGTAGCGGTAATCATAGTTTGCTCCGTGACGGTGAAATCCCCAGTATCAAAATTCAATGCGGCGACCGGCCTTGATATTCTCCACAAGTTCCACGATCTTTGTCCCCCCGCCGAGATAAACCAACTCCCCTAACCGCCTCAGGCGGCGTAGATGAATTGCGGACTGATTTTTTTTGACCATCGAAGTAAAGTCGGCGGCGTCCAGAAATTTTTTCTCATCGGCGCGATTGGGAGAGACCATCGCTGCGAATTTGCTGGCCAGGGCGAACTCCAAGTTAGGAATAAGATAACCTTCTTCAACGAGAACAGTCTGTCTAAAGGCATCCTTGAATAACGGTTGATTCGGCTTCATCAGATCGATCAGTGGGATTTCCGTTGCTGCCTCGATAAATCGCGTGACGACGGGAAAATCCTTCATTTGTAAGTCCGGGAACGATTTGCGGATAACATCCACGGCCTTGCGGTGATCGCGAGTTCGCACGAGAACATCAACATCTTCCGAGGCCCGCCTCTCTAACCTCCAGCCCGTGATGCCGTAATTGCCCATTAATATAAAACGCACGCCTGCCTCACTCAGAGCAGAAATAACGTCTTCCGGAGAGATCATTCTCGACTCCGGCCTATACATTTGAAGCAGATTCCACGCTATCTGGCTACTTCGTCTCAGCGCTTCGCCGTGGCGTATAACGGATGCTGTTGCCATAGGTGCTTCCGTGTTCATGTCTCAAACAGTAACGATAGTGCCGTTCTTTATCCTTTAGGACCAATACACTGCTTTCGTTACAAATTTCACAACGATCTAATTTAATCTCTTCTGCTTCGTAATTGCAGTGAGAACAGTACCAAAAAGTTTGATCGTTGTCTTCGCAGTACCACGTCATCCCTAACTTGTAGCAGTGCGGACAGTATTGCAGGGCCATGATGCAGCCTCGATTCTATTCCAGCGCCGCCGCCCCGCCGATGACCTCGGCGATTTCCTTCGTGATCTGCGCCTGCCGCGCGCGGTTGTACTCGCGCGACAGGCTTTTGATCATGTCGTCGGCGTTCTCGGTCGCCTGCTTCATGGTGACGCGACGGGCGATTTGCTCGCTGACGGCGGCGTCGAGAAAACACTGAAACAGCCGTACTTTGAACGACACCGGCAGCAGTTCCTGCAAGATGTCGCCCGCGCTGGGCAGGAACTCGTATTCGACGCGGGGCTTCTGCTCCGGCCGCGTCTCGGCGGTAGCCGACGGCGACAACGGCAGCAGTGTCTCGACGACGGGAATTTGTCGAGCCGCATTGAGGAACTTCATGTAAGCGACTTCGACGCGATCCACTTTTTCGCCGATAAACGCTTCGAGGTAGTGATTGGCGATTACCTCAACCTCGTCGAAGCGAGGCTTGTCCTCGAATTGTGTGTAGGTGCGTTCGGCCTTAACGCCCTGATAGCGAAAGAAATTAATGGGACGCTTGCCGGATAGCTCTAGGTGCAGAGCCGCATTTTCCGCCTGAATTAGTCGAAGGCGTTGGTTTGCCTCGCGGAGAATACTGGCGTTGTAGCCGCCGCATAGACCGCGATTGGAGCCGATCACCAAGAAAAGCGTTTTCTTCACCTCCGCGCGCTTTTGCAACAGCGGGTGCGAAAGGTTTGTTGCTGAGGCGCTCAGGTCGGCGGCCAATTCGGTGATCTTGCGCGTGTACGCCGCAGCCTCGGTGGCGCGGTCGAAGGCTTTCTTAAAGCGCGCCGTAGCAATCAGTTCCATCGTTCGCGTAATCTTCTTGATGTTGCGAACTGCCTTACGGCGTTTGACGAGCGCTCGGGTGTTGGCCATGATGTCTCGACTATCTCACAGTAATCTGGCGAGCGGGGGGCGTCAGCCCCCTGATTTCTTCGTGCAATATCAGGGGGCGTCAGCCCCCTGATTTCTTCGTGCAATATCAGGGGGCGTCAGCCCCCTGATTTCTTCGTGCAATATCAGGGGGCGTCAGCCCCCTGATTTCTTCGTGCAATATCAGGGGGCTGACGCCCCCCGCTCGCCATGTGTTTACTTCGCCGCCTTGATCTTATCTTGTGGCGCTTTGATGGCATCGCTGCGCGGAGCGGGTATCGCTCCGGCGGGACGAAATTGCGCCTGGAAGTTCGTGATCGCCGCCGCCAACTGTTGGTCGATCTCTTTCGTCAGCTTGCGTTCCTTGCGGAGCGCGTTGACAACTTGCGGCTGGCGTTCGTGCATGTAATGCAGGAATTGCTCCTCCCAGCCACGGACCTCTTTGATGGGTACCTTGTCGAGAAAGCCTTTTGTACCGGCAAAGATAATCATTACCTGATCGATTACGTTCATCGGTTTAAACTGCGGCTGTTTCAAGATCTCGACCATGCGATAGCCGCGATCGAGTTGCGATTGCGTGGCCTTGTCGAGTTCGGTGCCGAGCTGGGCGAACGCCTCCAGTTCGCGGAACGAGGCCAAGTCCAGACGCAAACCGCCGGCCACTTGTTTCATGGCCGAAATCTGTGCCTTGCCGCCGACTCGCGACACGCTGATGCCAACATCAATTGCCGGACGAATGCCGGCGTTGAACAAGTCCGGCTGCAGGTAAATCTGACCGTCGGTGATGGAGATAACATTCGTCGGAATATAGGCGGATACTTCGCCGTCCAGCGTCTCGATGATGGGCAATGCGGTTAGCGAACCGCCCGACGCTGCCACCTTGGCCAGTTTGTGGCCGGGAAACTTCGGCAAGTCGTGCTTCTCCGCGTGTTCCTTGTCCACCGGGCCGAGGTAGACCTTGCCCTTTTCCCCGTGTTGACGCGGTTCGCCTTGCTCGTTGTTGACGCCCCAGTCGTCGCCGACCTTTTTCTCGTCGGCGTCCTTGGGCACGATGACGTAGCGTTCGGCGATCTTGGCGGAGCGTTCGAGCAAACGCGAGTGAGCATAGAAAATGTCGCCGGGATACGCCTCCCGTCCGGGCGAACGTCGCATCAGCAACGACAGCTGACGATAGGCCACCGCTTGTTTGGATAAGTCGTCGTAGACGACCAGCGTATCGCGGCCTTGCTCGTACATGAAGAACTCGGCCATGGCGCAACCGGCGTAAGGGGCGATGTACTGCAACGGAGCGGGGTCCGATGAGGAAGCGATGACAACGATGGTGTAATCCATCGCGCCGTGTTCGCGGAGAACTTCGACGTTGCGGGCGACGCTCGATTCTTTTTGACCGCAGGCCACATACACGCAAATCACGCCGCTGTCGCGCTGGTTGATGATGGTGTCCAGGGCGATGACCGTCTTGCCGGTCTTCCGGTCGCCGATGATGAGTTCTCGCTGTCCGCGACCGATCGGCGTCATGGCGTCGATGGCCTTGATGCCGGTTTGCAGCGGCACGTCCACCGGCTGACGCCCGGCTACGCCGGGCGCAATCGATTCGACGAAGCGCGTGTGTGTGGCGGCGATGGGGCCTTTGCCATCCAGTGGATTGCCAAGCGGATCGACGACTCGACCAATCAACGCTTCGCCGACCGGAACGCGCAACAGGCTGCCGGTCGCACGGACCTCATCGCCTTCGGAAATGCTCTTGTAATCGCCGAGAACGATGACACCGACCGAGTTTTCTTCGAGATTGAAGGCCAAGCCGCGCACGCCGGTGCGCACACACTCCACCATCTCGCCGGCCATTACGTTCGAGAGACCGTAGACGTGGGCGATGCCGTCGCCGACCTCCAGAATCTGACCGACTTCCTTCGGCTCGATCTTGTCGCGGTAATTATTGATTTCCTCGGTCAACACCGAGACGATTTCATTGGCGTTGATGCGCGTGGACATAGTTGCCTTTCTCGATGAGTTGATTCTTAATTCGTTCCAATCGCGCCCGCACGCTGCCATCGTAGACCCAATCGTCCACTTTCACGATCAAGCCGCCGAGCAAATCGGGATCGACGCGAACGGAGAGAACCGGCTCGCGGCCAAACTTCTCGCGTAACTCCCGACGCAACCGTTCGCTCTGCTCGTCGTCGAGCGCAACGGCGGAGGTCGCCTCGACGCGCATACGACCGGCCCGTTGCTCGTAGAGTTCGCGCATCAGCACGACTACCTCGCGGAGAACGCCGAGACGATTGTGATCGTTGAGTACGAGCAGAAAGTGATACAGAACCTGGTTGACCTTGGCCTCAAAAACACGGCGCAGCGCTGCGCGTTTGTGTTCGCGGCTGACGACGGCACTGGCGAGGAAGACTGCGAAGACCTTATCGCGCGCGATAACCTCGTGAATCAGCGACTCCATTTGGTCCAGCACTTCTTGCGTTTGCCGGTGCTTGTCGGCGGCGTCCAAAAGCGCCTCCGCGTAGATGCGGGCGACGTGTCGCGTGGCATCGTCGAAGACGGTGGCGTGATGGAATTGTTCGGTCTCTGTCATAATGATCCGTCCAAGTCGAAACCCGGCGAGGGGGTGTCGGCCCTCTGTTTTGACGCTAACATGGGGCTGACGCCCCCGCTCGCCAAAGAACTACCCGGCATTAGGCGAGGGCGGTTTGTTGCCGGCCATTGCCGACCTGGCGCAACTCTACCATGGCCTCGTCCACGAACCGGCGATGGTCGTCGGGGTTCATTTGATGACGAATGACTTTGCTCGCCACCAAAGCTGAGAGTTGCACCACCTGGGTTTGAAGATCGCGTTTCGCTTGGTCGTAAGCGAGTAACATTTCGCGTTGCAAACGCTCGTGTTCGGCTTGAATTTTCTTGTGTGCCTCAGCGGTCAACTCGGCAGCGGAGCGTTCCGCGGCTCGGCGAGCTTCTTCAATCATTTGCCGGGCTTGCTCGCTGGCTTGACGCATTTGCGCTTCCAACTGAGCGCGGAGCCGACCCGCCTCGTCGCGCGCTTGTTGTGCTTCGTGCAGGGCGGCGTGGATGGCGCGTTCGCGCTGCTCCAATCCCTGCATCATCGGCTTCCAGGCGAATTTGCTCAACACGAAAAGCAGGACTAAGAAGACCGCCAACGTCCAGATGCCGAGGTCCGTGGCCTTGGCGAAGAGATCGTGATCCGCTTCCTCGGCGTGGCCTTTGTCGGAATGTGAGTCGGCGGCTATAACCTCGCCGTGTTCCGGCTCCGAGGCGCGAAGCGACGCCGGTGCGCACAAAACCGAAGCGAGCAGACCGACTCCCAAGATCAACAATTCGCGATACATAGCAACCTCATCGCCTCGACGAAAAGCATTCGTGATCTCGCCGGCCCGCAGCGCCGGCAAGGACGGCCCTTGCAAGCGCGGCGGAATAGCAGCAAACCATTGATTTAGAATGTGGCCCTCAAGCTGATGCAGACAATCAGAGCGAAGAACGTCGCGCCTTCGAGGAGGGCTGCGATGACGATCATTGCCGTTTGAATGCGTCCGGCAACTTCGGGTTGCCGTGCCATGCTCTCTAAAGCCGCCGCACCGATGCGGCCGAAGCCCCAACCCGCGCCGACGATGGTAATTGCAGCGCCAAGACCCGCTCCCAGACCCGCGCCGGCAAGTGTTACCGAGGTCGGCGTCGTCTGTTGCGCGAAGGCAGGCGAAGCAATCACCAGGAGAACAACCAACACCAGGCAAAGCAGATTCAAGACTTTCATGGAAGAATTCACTCCGGTTTCAAAGTGCCCAAAAGAGATCCAGGTCACACACGCTATCGACGAACACTCAATGTTCGGGATTCAGCGACATCCCCATAAACAGCGCCGTCAGGAAGACGAAAATGTACGCCTGCAAGAAGGCGACAAACAGCTCCAACAAACTGAGCGCGGCCACGCCGAGAACACTGGCAAGCGACACGCCGCCAACCAAGAGCCAACTCTTCGAGTGCGCGGCGCTCACGATGAACAACAGAATGACCGCCAATACCATGTGGCCGGCGAACATATTGGCGAACAAACGCACGGCCAACACACCGCTCTTGATGACCGACCCCAGCATTTCAATCGTGAAGATGGCGAGACTGAAAAACCAGCCGACGTAGGGCACGTCGATATGGGGCCAGATCGAGCCGACGTAGCGAATCGAGCCGATCGCAAGCGGGCCTAGGATCGGTACCGAGCGCAACCCGGCGTAGGGATCGTCGGCAGCGTGGTGTTCGTCGTGATGCCCCGATTCTTCGTGATGTCCGTGTCCGTGTCCGTGCTTACCGGGCGGCGCGTAGCCTAACTTCACAATGGCCGCGCCGTGCAGCATGACGAAACTGACGAGAGCCAACGCTCCGGTGGCATAAATGTTGGCTGTAGGCGACCCCATGAACGGAAACATGCCAAGCAGATTGCAGAACAACAGGAATAAAAACAGCGTCCATAGATAAGGAACGTATTTATCGGCGTCTTTATCGCCGAGGTTCGGCTTGGCCACTTCGTTCCGCACGAAGGTTAGCAACGATTCAAAGGCGTTCCACCATCGCCCCTTGGGCAATTCGCCGTTCCGGGCACGACGCGCGAGCGGCAGGTAGATCATGAGAATCAGCGCGGCGGCAATCAATTCCAGAACCATGAATTTGGTAATCTGAAACGGCTTATCTCTTCCGGGGATGAAGAAGGCGGGCAGCTGCAACTCTTGCTTGTCACCGAAAAGGGTGGTGAAGAACTCCCAGACGGAAGAGTCTTGCACATGCTCGAATGGGTCGGGCTTATGTTCCGCCATATTCACACTCACCACGATTGCCGATGTTCCGGATCACACGCGCGCTTCGGGCCGACCGGCCAAGAGCAGGCCCAAATCCAAAGTCAACGTAAACAGATAACCCACGACCAACCAGATCAAGAAACTTTGCTGCTGATAGTAAGGCAGCCAGGCAAACAACGCCCAACCGCCCGCCAGCACGAAGGCCATGCGAATGCCGGTGCCGCCCAAAACCATAATCAATTGTTGGTCCGGCGATTGCCGCAATGCCATTTCGCCCCACAGGAGCGTCAGCACGCCGGGTATCAAGCACAGCAAGAGGGCCGTGCCCAGATACACGACCGCCGCATCGCCGCCGCCAAAATGACGGGCGGGCAATCCAACTAGCAACCAGAACGCGGCCGAGCCGCCGACAAGAAGCGACAAACGACGAATCACCGGGACTCCCGATCGGACTGGGAAGAATCCTTCGAGTCCATCCTGTTCAATAAATGTATCAAATGCACGAGACCGCCAATGAGGCCCAACGCCGCGCCGCCGACCGCGCCCCACGGACTCCAGCCGAGGTAACGATCGAGCAACACGCCGACCACCACCGGCACGACCATTTCCAGCCCGATTTGGCTGAGGGCGACATAGCGCCCCATCTCGCGGGAATCGGGCATTTGCGGAAGCATGGAACCTCCTCATCGGATGTCGAGACGGACTCGAGATCCTTGTCGCTCCGCGCTCCATTCACTCGTGCGAGGGTATTTTCAGACCCTAGCGAGGAAAGTCAATCTGTCTTTTGTGTAAGTTTTCACAAAGTCGGAAAAACGTCGGAACGAGAGGCCAACTCTATCGACTGCCAGGAACTTCCCCCGTGTCATTGAGGGAAGTCCGTCCGAAAAAAAACCGAGAAAATGTCGCTTTTTCTGTTGCAGAATGCGGCGCGACGAAAGATACTTATTGGAGAGAGTATGAACGTCCTTGCATCCCTTCATCCATTTTTTGGAGGTAAACGATGTCTCGCCTGCGTTTTGTGCTGCCGTTGTTCGCCCTCAGTCTGTTTTCGACGGGATACCTCACGGGCGAGGATAAGAAGACGGATAAGGAGCCGGTTATCGTCAAGGCACAACTGCCGCGTTACTTCAAACAGCTCGGTCTCAACGACAAACAGAAAAAGGACATCTACTTGATTCAGGCGAAATATGCCATTGAAATCAAGAAACTCAACGATCAGATCGCCGCATTGAAAGAACAATCCAAGGTGGATGTGGAGAACGTACTGACCGCCGGACAAAAGACGCGCTTGCGAGAAATTCGCAGCGGGACGGACAAAGATAAAGAGATCAAGAAGTGAACGACTTTCCCATCGGAAGCGTCGGCGTAAGATTCCACCGCCGATGCTTCCGATGAGGTCTGGCAAGTCTCACACGATGGTACTGGTTCGATACAACTCGAATGCGACTTGCCAGGCATCTCCGGCGCTGCCGAACTCCAAATCGGTGCCCAAGGCTTCGGGGCCGTCCACACTCTGGCGAAGAAAGGCGCGCCAACTGCCGTTTTCGCCGCGCGCAATGCCCACGAACGCCTCGCCGAGGTTAGGCCCGTTCACCCTCAGCACCGAGTCCTCTCCGGCTGCTTCTGCCTTGCACTGACGCTGTTTAAACCAAAACGGCACGATCGGTGACATCCGGCATCTCCTGGTTCGGCTCGTTCATTCGCTCAGTCGCAGTTCGCGCACCTTGTCGTAAATTTGTTGCAGCGCGGCGCTGGTATCCTTGACGTTTTTGGCGGCGGCGGCCGCCTTCAGCTTTTGAGCATTCTTGGCCAGATCGCCACTTACCTCGGTCAACACGTCCTTCTTCGTTTTAGGAATATCGTCTGCTTTGGACAGGAAACGAGCCGTTTGCTCGATCCCCTTGGCCAAATCCTCCACCTCGGCCCAATGATCGAGATAGTAGGCGTCGAGCGCGGCGCGGGATTGACCGCGCGCTCGGGACAGTAATTCCGCGTAGGGCAAGACCTGGCCGTTCTCAGGCAGCGGTTGCAACGGCATGCGTTCGGCCGGAACGGCGCAGCCGAGAGGTAAAACCAGTAACCCAAGAAGCAATTCGCGTCTCATGATGCACCTCGAAGAGATACTCCGCTGGTGGATGTTCGGCGATTATTGGCTGCGTTGGCCGTATTGTTGTTCGGGAAGCTCCATCCACGTCCGAGGGCCCATGCCGGGACGTAGGTTCGGATACGATAGGTACCCATTTGCTCGATCCTGTTGTTCGGGGATCGGCATGCCTGGAGGCGCTACGTTTTGGAGGCGCGCATCGCGCATGCGCGGCCCCGTCGTCCCAGCGCATCCGAACGACAACAACAGGCTTAACGCCAGAATTCGGCGCATCTTCCTTGCTCCCTTCCGTGGCGAGAGGCGAGGTTCCGGCCCGCATCTCCGCCCTTAATTATCCTGCATCATTGTACGCTTGTCATCGGGTGGCGCTAGAAAAATCGCCACGACAAACGCGCATCCTCGTGCAATCGCTACAACCCCTACAGCCGGAGTCCGCAGTCATCGGTATCGTCCGTTTTTTATCAATCCTATCGACTCGCCGTGGCCCACTTCGTTGCGAACGAGGCCAAGGCGCTCATCCCTGTCGTCCTATCCGCCGAAGAAAAAGACGTATCGGCTGCTTTAGCTGCCGACCGTTCGATCTCACCCGGCAGCTGACGCCGCCGGCTCGCATTTGACACGAGAACGCTCCATGATTGAAAAACTTTATCTCCCTACCACGCGGGTTCTGCATGGGGAAACGCTGCTGAGCGAAGAGGATCTGTACCTGTTCAACGAAGGCAGCCACTATCGCATGTACCGTCTGTTGGGCGCGCATCCGTGTGCGCGTAGCGGTGTGCCGGGAGTGCATTTTGGCGTGTGGGCACCTGGAGCGGAGCAAGTCTCCGTCATGGGCGAGTTCAACGGTTGGAGTAAGAATCGCCATCGCTTGCATCCGCGAGGCTGCTCCGGCGTTTGGAGTGGTTTCTTTCCCGGCATACCCATCGGAGCAGCCTACAAATATCACATCGTTTCGCGCGCCAACGATTACTCCGTCGATAAGGCCGATCCGTTTGCTTTCTATCAAGAAGTGCCGCCGCGCACCGCTTCTCTGGTCTGGGATCTCGACTACCATTGGCGCGACCGCGCCTGGATGCAGCAGCGCCGACATCAGAACGGTTTGTCCGCGCCCATGTCGATTTACGAAGTGCATCTCGGATCGTGGATGCGCGTGCCGGAAGAGAACAATCGTCCTTTGATGTACCGCGAACTAGCGCCGCTCCTGGCCGATCATGTGCAACGGATGGGATTCACCCACATCGAGTTTTTGCCGCTGACCGAGCATCCGTTCTACGGTTCGTGGGGCTATCAGACGACCGGCTACTTCGCGCCGACGAGCCGCTACGGCACGCCCCAAGATCTGATGGCCCTGATCGACTATTTGCACCAGCGCGGCATCGGGGTCATTCTCGATTGGGTCCCGTCGCACTTTCCCAGCGACGAACACGGTCTCGGCTACTTCGACGGCACGCACTTGTTCGAGCATTCCAACCCGCAGCTAGGCTACCATCCGGATTGGAATAGTCTTATTTTCAATTACGATCGCCACGAAGTGCGCAGCTTCCTGATGTCCAGTGCCATGTTTTGGTTGGATCGCTTCCACATCGACGCCTTGCGCGTCGATGCCGTGGCGTCGATGCTGTACCTCGATTATTCGCGCAAAGCAGGCGAGTGGGTGCCCAACATCCACGGCGGCAACGAGAATCTGGGGGCCATCTCGTTCTTACGGCGACTCAACGAAGAAATCTATCGCAATTATCCGGATGTGCAGACCATCGCCGAGGAATCGACGGCGTGGCCGATGGTGTCGCGGCCCACGTCGCAGGGCGGACTCGGCTTCGGCATGAAGTGGGACATGGGATGGATGCACGATACGCTCCGCTATCTGGCGCGCGACCCCATCCATCGACAGCACCACCACAACGAGTTGTCGTTCCGCATGATCTACGCCTTCTCCGAGAATTATGCGTTGCCGCTCTCGCACGATGAGGTGGTTCACGGCAAGGGATCGCTCTTGTCGAAAATGCCGGGCGACGACTGGCAGAAGTTCGCCAATCTTCGGCTCCTGTACGGCTATATGTTCGGCCAACCCGGCAAGAAGCTGCTGTTCATGGGCGGCGAGTGGGGCCACGGCGCGGAGTGGAATCACGAAAAGAGCCTCGATTGGCACCAACTCGAGCATCCGCTTCACGCCGGAACGATGCAGTGGGTAGCGGACTTGAATCGTCTGTATCGGAGCGAGTCGGCCCTCCACGATTACGATTGCCAACCGCAAGGCTTCCAATGGATCGACTGCGACGACGCGGCAGCCAGCACCATCAGCTTCATTCGCAGAGGCGCGTACACCGAAGAGACGATTCTGGTTCTCTGCAACTTCACTCCGGTCCCGCGACAAGAATATCGAGTCGGCGTGCCGTTCGGCGGCTTCTGGGAAGAGGTGTTGAACGGCGACGCGCGGCAATATGGCGGCGGCGGCATCGATAATGCCGGTGGTCAGTGGGCTTCCGCGACACCGAGGAACGGGCAACCGTACTCCCTCATTCTGACGGTGCCGCCACTCGCTGCCGTCTTCTTCAAGGGAACTCCGAACACCGATGCGCCCGTGTCGCCGTCCCGCTTGTTGAGCGAATAAAGACTCGCTCGACGAAACGAAACGTGGTACTCTTTGGATGCTCTCTTTCAAGCGATACGAGACATCCAAAGAGGACCATTTACCATGCGACGGCATCGACGATTTGCGACGTTGGTTCTGTGTACCGCGCCCATTCTGGTTCCGTTGGCCGCGTCCGGGGACAAAACCGAAGATTTTCCTAAACCGACGGCGACGACGGCGGATGAGCCTCGCGCCAAAACGCCATCGCTGCCCGCCGCCGCCCGCTTTCTTGACGCGGCAGCCGTCAATTGGACGCGCGATCGTAAGTGCGTCACTTGTCATACCAACGTTCCCTATCTGTTCGCGCGCTCGGCGATCAAAGATGCTCCCAAGGAAGGACCAGCGCTGGTCCGCCGATTTTTCGAGGGGCGCGTGGCGCATTGGGACGACGAGGACAAGGCGGCGAAGCCGCGTTGGGATGCCGAGGTTGTCGTGACCGCTGCCGCGCTGGCTTTCGACGATGCCCAGACGACGGGCAAGCTGCATCCGCTGACGCGCAAGGCACTCGACCGCATGTGGACGTTGCAACGCGCCGATGGGTCGTGGAGTTGGCTCAAATGCGGCTGGCCTCCGTTTGAACACGACGATTCTTACGGCGCGCTCCTGGCCGCCCTCGCCGTCGCCACGGCTCCGCAAGCGTATGCGCGAACCGAGAAAGCCAGCGCTGGAATCGCCAAACTCAAAGGCTATCTCGCCAAAAATCCGCCGCCTGCACTCCATCACAAAACGTGGCTCCTCTGGGGGGCGACCAAGCTAAGCGGGTTGATGTCCAACGAGCAAAAGCTGCAAACCGTGAAGGAACTGCTCGCCCTCCAACGCGATGACGGCGGTTGGAGTCTGCCGTCGCTGGGCGATTGGAAAGGTCACGATGGCCGAGAGAACGACAAGAACGCACCGAGCGACGGATATGCGACCGGCCTTGTCGTTTATGTATTGCGGCAAGCCGGCACTCCGGCGAAAGACGAGGCGATTCGACGCGGCGTCGATTGGTTGCGGACCAATCAGCGTGCTTCCGGCCGCTGGTTCACGCGGTCGCTCAACTCGAATGGCGCACACTTCATCACTAATGCCGGCACCGCTTTCGCCGTCATGGCTCTGACGGCCTGCGCGGAGAAGTAAGAATCGATCCGAAAAGTCCTTCTCCCCTGTTTTCAGGGGGAGAGTGGTTGGGGTGAAGGGGAGGTTTTCCGCAGACACTCGCCCCTCACCTCCCAGCCCTTCTCCCCGCGTACAGGGGAGAGGGGGCCTTTCGGATAGCCGCTAATACCGCTTCGCTTAGCGAGGGACGGCTGGGCTTCGTCCCCCACAAGGCGAGGCGAGCTTCTCCACCATCTCCGCCTTTCCCATCCTCCCCCAACCTCCTTTGGCTCGACGAATGCTCTGGCATTTTTAGTCGGCGTGTTGCAAGATAGTCGCCGTGCTTGACGGCACCTCAGCCGGGCGGCGTTCCCTATCTGGCCGCGGCGAACCCCGACACGATGTCAGTCGGACTTGTTGCGAGGACACGAGCGATGTTGTTCATGATACGAATGCTCATATGTTCAGTCGTCTTACTTTTGGCTCTGGCTCCTCTCGGTCCCGCCGCTCCCCTCGCTCCATCGGGCGAACGAACCGTCTACCTAGCGCGCAATCTGTCGGACGAACAATTGATCGTTGTCGGCTCGGCATTGTCGGCTTGGCGGCCCGATAGTGTTTTGCTGCTCGATTCTCTGAAAGCCGCACCGTATCTGAAAGCGTTCCTGGCCGCCTATAAGCCAACGCGCGTTGTTACGGTCGGTGGCGATTTAGAGGGTCTAACCGATTTGGAGTCTCGGCTCGATGTGAAGACGGAAACGATGGACGCGGGGGCATTCGAGCGGCCGGCGATGTTGTGGGGTTCCCTGTTTCATCGAACCGAGGAGGTCGTCGTTTGTCCCGATCGCCCGCGTGGCATGTTACTCCAAGCGGCATGTTTGGCTGGATCGTTACGAGCGCCGTTGTATGTGCTTCACGGTCGCAAGAGCGAGCGCGAGAAGTTGGCCAGAAGTCTCGGCGCTTGGAATACCCATCGCGTCTATCTCGTCGGTAAGGCGGAAAAATGGACGGAGCAAATAGGCGGCATCGAACGCATCACACTCTCCGGCGAAAGCGCCGTCGCCGCCGCGTATCAGAAACAAGTAGCTCGCATGGGCCGCATCGACAATGCCATCGTCGCCAATCCCGCCGACACCCGCGACGAATGGGGAAGTATGTCGGCGTTGGCTCCGTGGCTGGCGTGTCGACGCCGCGCCGCGCTGTTACTGACGAATGCCGAAGGATCGAACGTCGCCGAGGTAATGGAGCGCGCCCAGCGACGCGAGGTGCTGCGTCGTCTCGATTGTCTTCTGTATCTGGCCAATTTGAAAGCGATTCCGGTGTGGCGTCGGCCCAATCCAATCCTCGGCGACAAGGATCAAGAAATCGAGATGGAGCCGTTGACGCCGACCGGCAATCGACCGTTCAGCTACTCCATCGGACGCCTCTTTCACGAAGATCGGGCCGTCGTGCCGTTGATGTTGGCACGGCAACGAATGTTTCTCGAATCGAAGCAACCGCTCAAGGCGTTGGTGGCCAGCAATTCCGGCGGCGGACTCAGTCTGTTGGAAACCTTTTCGCGCAACACGATTGAGGGGCTGCGCCATGCCGGCGTGGAGACGACGACGTTGATCGGCAAACAAGTGAGCCGCGAAGAAGTGCGCAAGCAAATGCCGCGTCACAATTTGTTTCTGTGGGAAGGCCATTCCGGCACGCTGATGAACGATTACGAGTTTCCAACCTGGGACGACGCTCTGCCGCCGACGTTCGTTTTCTTGCAAAGCTGCCTGTCGCTGACGGAACCGCGCGTCGGTTCGCTCTTGCAGCGAGGCGCGTTCGCCGCGATGGGTTCCTCGACGCGCGCCTATTCCGGCTCCGGCGGCGCGTGTTCGCTGGCCTTCTTCAACTCGGTGGCTTACGAGGATCGAACGACCGGCGACGCGCTGCGGCAAGCGAAGAATTTCCTTCTCCTTTACTCGCTTTTGAAAGAAAAGCGGCTCGGCAAAGAGGCCAAGCGAGGCGGAGCCAACATCCGCTCGGCGTGGGCCTTTACGCTATGGGGCGATCCGTCCTTGAAGCTGCCGTTGCCGCCACGCCGAGCCAAGGAGGCGGCGTGTGCGCCTTTCGTGCGCCACGAGGTCCGGGGGAATACCATCGTCGTTTCCCTTCCGGAGAAGCCCAAGACTCCCGTGTTGACCGAGAAATATCGCACCGAACTACTCCCCAATGAGCGCGCCGCCGGCTTGGTGAAAAAAGAGAAGATCGAGGAGAAGCGGCCATTGGTGCCGTTCGTCTTCGCCGAAGTGCATCTACCCCAAGCGCGGCTGGGACAGACACCGAGTCTCAGCAGTCGCCTGCCGTCCAACCGTTGGGTTTTCTGTTGGGACGAGCGGCGGCGATGCGGCTATCTTCTCGTCGCGCCGCGCGCCTCGGACACCGAGGAGATGCGGTTCCACGTTCGCTGGGAATCGGTGGAAGCGAAGGCAGAAATACGAAGTGCCAATGGCGCGGATTAATCTCATTTCGAGCGGGGGCCGTAAGCCTCCGGAGTGAGCGTCTCAGGGGGGTGTTCGACCCCCGCTCGGATGTTTCGAGAAACGAAAGGCAAACGATGTCAAGGACGACGTTGTGTGCATGGACGGCGGTGGCGTTGACGTTGCTATCGGGGACATGGATGGCGGTGCGCTATCGAGTCCTCGGCGCGGAGTTGGGCCGGCCGCGCGGAGCATGGAAAATCACCCTGGCGGTTCACGGCGTCAGTCAAGGCAACGCCCGTCTGGCCACCGCGATGCCGCTCAATCTCAAGCGACAATCGGTGGTCCAGGAGACGTTTACCAGCGAACGGCTTTCCTACAAACCGCCGGAGGCGAAGCACCCGGATCGCCGAACTGTCGTCTGGTCTCAGCGCGGCGGCGTTCCCGACGGTCCTTTCCGCGCGCGGTACGAATGTTCCGTCGACCTCGATCCCCACGCCTCGCCGAATCATGCAAAAGGCAGCCTGTATGCCGCGCCAGGCCCCGGCGAATACCTTGGCGTGGATACCGCCGATGTCAACGACGAAACTATATCCGAGACGGCACGCAAACTCACCGGCGCGCTTGACGACCCCAGTAATCCGCGCGATGTGGCAGAAGCTCTTTATGGGTTCGTGGTCCATGAGATCAAAAATGATCCGGTGGGCGGGCCGTCCACTTCCGCCGTCGAATGCCTGCGCAATCGGCACGGAGATCGCTTGGCCAAGAGCCGTTTGTTGTTGACCCTGTTGCGCAATCGCGGCATCCCCGCACGCTTGGTGAATGGCTTGGCTCTGACCAAGGGAGCGGAGCAACCGCCGCACTATTGGGTCGAAGCTTGGCTGTCCACCTACGCTCATTGGCTCTCGTTCTGTCCCTTTTACTCGCACTCCGGCCATGTGCCATTGACCTATCTGATCTTCGGCTACGGCGATAAACCACTGGTGCGCGGCTGGCACGTCAAGGATCTCGACTACGCCTTTCTCGCCGAACGTCTGCCCGCACCCGATCCCAACGCGGCCGGCGTCTCCGCCCTGAAGCGTTTCTTTCTCCATCTGTCGCTGTATGCTCTACCAACCGCGGAGAGGCAGTTCGTTGGGGTTCTCCTGTTGTTGCCGATCGCGGCGCTCATCATCTGCATCTTCCGGAATATTGTCGGGCTACGCAGCTTCGGCACGTTCGCTCCGGCACTGATCGGATTGGCCTTCCACGACCTACACAGTCTGCCGGGCATCCTCGTGTTCGTGGCCATCTTGCTCATCGGTTGGCTGCTGCGGCGCGTTCTCGATGCCTATCACCTGCTTCAGGTGCCGCGCGTCGCCACGCTACTGACGCTGATTATGATGGTGCTGATTTCCGTCATCGTCGCCGCCAACGTCTACGGCGCGCAGACGGCGCACTACATCTCATTGTTCCCCATGATTATCTTGTGCGGCATGGTGGAACGCTTTTGGACGCTGGAGACGGAAGACAGTACCAGCGCGTCGTTCAAAACCTTACTTCAGACAATGTTGATCTCCATGGTCATCGCCTTGGTGCTAAGCATTCCCGACGTCGGAAAGCACATGCTCCGCTTCCCGGAAACGCTGGGGTTCGTCATGGCCGCGCAATTGTTGATCGGCCGCTATACCGGCTATCGCTTGATGGAGCTATTTCGCTTCCGCGATTTCCTCAAAACCTCGCCCCCGTCTCCGCACCCTTGGGCTATCGACGGCGAGCTGTAGAAGTGAATCCTCTTGGAAAACGCGGTACAATACTCTTGTGCGAACGAGAGGGAAAAGTCCACTCCCTCTCGTTTCCTCGAGGTCTTGTATTTCCCGGCGGGTTATCGAGTGCGCGATCTCCATGAACCTTCTCATTACGGCGGGCAACACGCTCGTTCCCATCGACCGGGTGCGTTGCCTCACCAATATCTTCAGCGGTCGAACGGGGGCGGCCATCGCCCGCACTGCTTGGGAGCGCGGTCACACGGTCGCATTACTGACCTCGCATCCCGAAGTGGTGAATGCGCCGCTGGACGCCCGATGGACGATGTCGCATTATGGCACATTTGACGATCTCCAAAGGATGATGAAAGAGCGTCTCGTCGCACACGAATGGGACGGCGTGGTACACTGTGCGGCTGTCGGCGACTATCTGGCCGGCGGGGTATATGCCCCGAAGTCGGGAACGCACTTTCGTTCCGAGGCGGGTGTCTGGGAGTGCGACGATAACTCGGCTCCAGCAATGGTGGATCGATCGGCCGCCAAGGTCAAGAGCGACGAACCGGAGTTATGGCTGCGCCTCGTGCGCGCTCCCAAGCTGGTCGATTCCATCCGCCGCGATTGGGGTTTTCGCGGCCTGCTCGTTAAATTTAAGCTCGAAGTTGGCGTCTCCGACGAACGGCTTTTGGAGATCGCCGAGCGTTCGCGCCTGCACTCAGCCGCCGATCTCATGGTGGCGAACACGTTGGAAGGCGCGAGTCAATGGGCTTATCTGGGTCCGTTGGCGGGGCAGTACGTTCGGCTTGAGCGCGGTAAGTTGGCGGAACAATTGGTGCGAACGGTGGAGCAACATTCTCGGAAAGAAACGCATGGCTAACCTCTTGCTCGGCGTCACCGGCTCGGTGGCCGCCGTAAAAACGCCGCTGCTCTACGAGACACTGACGCGGCGCGGCCATGCGGTCACGGTCGTGGCCACGGCTGCCTCGCTGTATTTCTTCGATCCCGTCGCGTTGCCGCGCGAAGCACTCGTTCTCGACGAAGACGAATGGCCGGGGCGGCGCGAGGGACGGCGCTGGCAACGCGACGACGAGGTGTTGCACATTCGACTGCGACGAGGGGCCGACCTTCTCCTCGTCGCCCCCTTGGATGCCAATACACTCGCCAAGTTTGCCAATGGCTTGGCCGACAACTGTTTGACTTGCGCCTGGCGCGCCTGGGAGCCGAGTAGACCCATCGCCTTGGCTCCGGCGATGAACACCCTGATGTGGCAGCATCCGGCGACGGCGCGTCATTTGCGACAAATAGCTTCTGACATCGGTGTAAATCCGCCGGACGGCCTGTCGCTCGACAAAATGCTCGTTTGGATCAACGGATGTCTCGGTCGATTGGCTATTGTTGAGCCAGAGGATCGTCGCTTGGCCTGCGGCGATGTCGGCGTTGGGGCGATGGCGAGCGTCGAAGCCATCGCCGATCGGGTGCAACAAATTCTCGACGAACGCATCGCTTGACACCTTGCGGACGCATCGTCTAATCTACATATGCCTTCACCACATCTCAGGACGCCTATCTTGGAGGAATGCGATTTATGTCTGGAAGTGGGAGATTCCGTGTTTTCCTCTCCACTCTGTGTGCGACAGTCGCGCTCGATGCTTGGGCGAATGTCGTTTCGGCTCAGTGCGCACACGGCGGCGGAATGGGATCGCGCATGTCGCCGGGACTGGCCGGGCAGCAAATGATGCTGCAACGACAATTGATGCAGCAGCAACAGTTGATGCAACAGGTTCAGCTTCAACAACAGTTACAAACGGTCCAGCTCGATCGGCAGGTCCGCGATCTGGTGAAAGATGGACCGGGAGCGATTGAGGCAGCTCTGAAGGATCCGAACCCGGAGACGCGCCTTACCGCCGTCCTTGCCCTCGTCAAGAACGATCCGTCGCGATTGGAAGATTTACTCGCCCGGCTGACCGACGATGCCGACATCGTTCGACAGGCGGCGCGGCGGGCCTTGATAAGCCTCAGCACGACCCGCGACGGCAAAGCGAATAAGCGTCGCAGCGTCGATTTCGGCCCCGCGTCGAACGCCAGCCACACGGCACAACGTACCGCCGTGCGGAAATGGCAATCGTGGTTCGAGCGTCAAAAGAAGAACGAAGAGGCGCTCAAGACCATCGCAGCCAAGCCGGTCAAGCCCGTGGCCCGCCCCGCGGCTCCTCCCAAAGACTTGCTCGTCGCTCCGGCGGTCGTCGCCGAGGATGGTGAGAAATTAACGAAGGAGTTGGTAGATGCGACACCGACGCGGCGCGACCAAGTGTTGGCCAAGCTGCGCGACGGAAAGGGGGCGGTTTATACGGAGGCGCTGGCGGAATCCATTCCCCAGCTAACCGGCCCGGCGCTCGCCCAGGCGCGCGAGGCGTTGACCGAACGCCTCACTCGCATGACCATCGCCACGCTGCGCGACAAATTGGACGATGAAAACCCCGAAGTACGTCGAGCCGCAGCGCTTGCCGTGGCCATGAAAGAGACCGACGCGCTGATCGCGGATTTAATCGTGATGCTCGAAGATCCGGAACCGGCCGTGCCGCCTGCGGCCCGTGCCGCCCTCAAGAGCCTGACGAACCAGGATTTCGGTTCGGTTTCCCAAGGCGATGTCGCCGAACGGCAGCGCGCGTTGGCCGCATGGAAGGCGTGGGGACGGAAGCAGAGTGGATTGTAAAGTCTTGGCTTCTTTCTCGTTCCCAGACTCCCTCTGGGAACGAGGGAGGCGTCCTAGACACAACGGACAACCGCGACGGTGCAATTGTCGCTGCCGCCTGCTTGGTTGGCCAATTCGACGAGGCGCGAGGCCAGAGCGGAGGCGGAAGAACCGGCCTTGGCAATGGTCTCGCCGAGGACAAGGTTGTCCACATGCGCTTGCAATCCATCGCTGCTGGCCACAAGCCAATCGCCGGGCTTTAGAATCAACTCATAGCTTCCCGGTTCGATAAGCGCATATTTGCCGATCGCTTGGGCCACCTCACTGCGACGGGGATGTTTAGCTGCTTCTTCCGGCGTCAGTTGTCCCAATTCGACCATGCGCGCCACCAAGGTTTGATCGACCGTCACTTGCCGCAAGTTTCCGGTGCGCCAGTGATAGACGCGGCAATCTCCCACCAAGCAGATCGACGTTCGACCGTCCCAGATCAATAGGGCCACGGCCGTCGAACCCATCCCCTTGCAAGCAGTATTCTCCTGAGCCGCCTCACGCACCACACGATTGGCTTCGCGGAGAGCGTTCGACAAGATCTCGGCGAGGTCTGGAACTGCAGGGGCGGTCTGCGTCATGACCTCCGTTACCAAGGGGGTCAACGCGCCACAGAGAACGCGAACGACGAGGCCGCTGGCCTTGTCGCCGGAGGCATGGCCGCCCATGCCGTCGGCCACGACGATCGCGGCGACATCGTGCCGTTCTTCCCGATTGCTCCAACTCCACTGTTGCACGAGGAGACTATCTTCATTGCGATCGCGCAATCGGCCCGGCGAGGTAGCGCTGCCGACGAGGAGACGGCGCGGAGTGGTGGCAGCGCGCTTGGGGACAGGAGGTTTCACCGGCTCGACCTCGACAACCTCCTCCGGCTCCTTGAGCAACTCGACAGAAATCTCCTCCTCGGGCACTAGCCCACTCTCGGCGTCAAACTCGAATGTGGTGAGGAAACTCTGCTCGATCTCTTCGGCGGCGCGAACATCTTCGAGCCAATCCGGCTGGACGGTCTCGCTCGACTTCCCAGCCGATTTCGACTCGGTCTGGACGGCGTTTCGGATGTCGTCCAACCAAGCGGGTTTCTTGTCGAGGACGACCGGCATTGACGCGAAATCGAGAGCGCACCGAGCCTCAATGGCCTCACTTTGTTGGCGTCCCTCCGGCCAGATCCAATCGGTTCCATCAAGTCCTCCTTTCGACGCCAAGTCGCGCAGCGCGGCCGTTGTCACCGGCCCCAGGGTCTTGCCGCCGTGTGTGTAATACCAGCGGTCGATCATGCGCCAAGCTCCTTATCTCAAACGGTTTTCCTGCGAATTGCGCACGTCTTGGATAGCCGCGACGCGAAGCGCGTTCCCCCGCGCTCCGCTGCGCGTCGCGGCCAATCGAGTCCCTTCGTCGTCTGCAACCCGAAAAGAAAAAGGCTCTGAACTGTCACGATGCTACTTTTCGGCTACGCGCCTTATCGTCGCCCACTTCAGTTCGATCGGGCTGCTGGCGGCGCTTAGGGAGACCGCATATTTGTCGACTAGATTGTCTCCGCTGCCGCTTTTGTCCAACAGCAACTTATCGTCGAGCCAAACCTTCATTCCGGACGATGCCGCCAACCAACGCAGGATGAACGGTCTCTTCGCAGGCAGCTCCACTTCTTGCACTTTACCAAGAGTTCCAGACGATTCCGGATTGCGATCGGGATGATAAACTTGAAGGCGATCTTTTTGGTAAACGGATCTCGGTACTCGTGGAGCGAGCCATCGCGGTAAGCTCGATGGGGTCTCTATAGTATTCCCGCGGTTTGATGCCGAACGGTGGATTGATTCGAAGCGCGTCTCCGTCGTACTTTATGTTTTCGTAAATGCCGAACGGCCACCACGGAGTTTGCAGTCCGCCGTTCTTGGCCAATACGTCGAGAGCGCGGTGGACCTCGCGCAATTTGTCGCCCTTCAACCGCCCCGCTGCCATCTGATACCAATAATCCACTTCTCGGTTATATGCCCCGGTGCGAAGCCGTTCGGGGTGCTGAAATGCCGGATGCCCCAGCTCGCCGGTTTTTGTGCCCGCCAAGGCGGGAACGCACATGCCGTCGAAGTCGATCGGCTTGACGGCCAGCGAATTCGCCGTGCTGCCGGGCACGAAAAGGACATTGCCGTGCTGCAAATCGCAGTGGGCCAGGTTCGCCTCGCGCAAGCGCTTGCCCATGCGGAGCCAGATCTGCCCCAAGGCGTTCAAGATCGGCTGCTTATCCAGATTGTCGCGGACGAACTCGTTGAGGACGAAGCCTTCGACCCATTGCATTTTCAGGATGGGATACCATTGACCTCGAATACGAATGCCCCGTTCGAGATACTGAAAGTCCACCATGAACGGAAGGTTGACCCGGCGCAGATACTTGCCGATTTCGCCATAGCGTTCGCGCAGACCAGCCACTTCGCGAGTGAAGCACTTGACGGCCCAGTGCGAGCCGTTGGGACAGCGCACTTCGTACACATCGGCGAAGTTGCCGGAGCGCGGCATGGGAATGCCCAAGGCATTGGCGGCGGCCTCGCCCGTTTTCAGCTCGGCATCGCTGAAACTATTGTGCCGATCTTGAATCGTTTCGTTGAAATCCTGAGATAGCGGCCACCTCATAGGGGGGCACTCCCTGGGTCGCGAAAACGATTTTAGAGATCGACAATTACCAACGTCGCGTCGTCGTTTCGCAGCCCTTGCCGTTGGCGGCGTTCTTCGATCCAGGCCGCGAAGGCGTCGTGCGGCTTGGTCTGCTTTAGCAGGCGTTGAATATCGTCGGCGGGCCGACGCTGGTTTTCGGTCTGCCGCAACATCCATTCGGCCAAGGCATCGGTCATCAGCAAGAAACGATCGCCCGCTCGAGCTTTGCCGACGAGGCGTTCGACGGTTTGGGGGGTATCGTTGGAACGACCGCGCGACCCTAACAGCGGCGGTTGGTTGCCAAAATCCGAAGCGTGCGACAGAGGAAACGCTTTCATTAATTTCCCGGCACGAACGCGAAACAAGCAACTGTCGCCCACAGCCACGGCACGCCAAATGAATTCCCCCTCGTTCGTTTTCGACTTATGAAAGGCGATGCCGAGCAGCGTGGCGAAGGCTCCTTCTTCGCGTTTCTCCTCGGCGTACCACGGCAACGATCGCGGATCGACCTCCGCGGCCCAACGTTCGCGCACCGGAGTCAGCCAATCGAGTTCGCGCCACGGTTTGCCCTCGGCGGTCACAAACCCCTCGGTCAACAATTTCGCCCACATCGAAACGAACGAGCTTTCGGATGCTCCGTCGGCCACGGCGAAGCGGGCTTTGCCCGCATCGCCGGCGAAGGCGTCCTCGTACTCGTCGGGAGCGTTGCCACGCTTGTGCGTGTGAAAAGCGTGCCATCGCGGTGAGGAGATTCTTCTGGCCATGTTTTACCGTACAATTTGGGCGACACGGGTGCCGATGTCGAGAAAGCGAATGACCGACACCAAGTCGGCATTGAAGACGAAGCCGCGCGCCTCGGGCTGGACCGGAGACTTAGCGGCCCGAGCGGACGCGAAGAGACGCGGCGGCAATTTACTCGACATGCGAAATAAGAGCTTGGCGAAGTTGTCCGGCAGATGCTCCTCCGCCGATGGAAACTCGATCGGCAACGCATTCGTCACCGAAAGATGCGCGTTGAACAACATCGCGTTGCCGTCGTTGCTGGCCAACTCTCGCAACGCTTGCGCGTCCGCGCGCGGGTCACCGTCGGTGGCCATGCCGTCGGTGATGTTGACGACCAACGGCGAATGACAGCTGGCGAATCGACCGAGTAACACTTGCAGATACGGTTTGGCAGTCTTTTTCGCTTCGCACATCGGCGTTCGTCCGTTCGCCTTGGACTCGACCCAGATGGGAAATTTGAACTTCTGTTCGAGGATGCCGCCCGCGCCATCGTCTAGCTTGCGCGTCCGCTGTTCGACGCGCAGCGGATTGCCGGCAATGGCGCTTATGGGCACGAGGGTTTGTCCCGCCAATCCGCCGCCCAGCGCCGAAACGACGCTACCGACGTAGCCGATGACGCCGACGTAGAAATAATCGCGGATGCCGTCGGACTCGGCACATTTGAGGATGAGGTTTTGCAGCAAGCGATTGATGGCGTCGGCCACACCTTCGGCCTTCTGTTTCTCAACCTGTCCACCGAATGGCTCCCGCATGGAGCTGGATTGATCGACGAGAAAGACAAAACAGGTCGGATTGGTACGAGTAATTTCAGCGGCATAGGGCATGGGGCAACCCTTTTCGTCGGGGTTATCGATCCAGAAACAGCTCGCGCTCCCAATGAAATGAGTGTAACCGGAGCAGAGATGCGATGGAAGGGGGAAGACAAATCGTATTCCGTTCATTGGGATCCCGGTGTCAGCGGCAACATCCCGCGCGCTCGAAATCTTCGGCGGCGGCCGGGCATCTCCTCCGGTCGATGGGACATCATGCCAGTACGCCCTCGATAACTTTCCCCGCCACATCGGTAAGGCGGAAGTTTCGCCCTTGAGTAGGAAACGTCAGTCGCTCGTGATCGATGCCCAGAAGATGGAGGATCGTGGCGTGCAGATCGTTGACGTGAACCACCTTTTCGACGGCGTTGTAGCCGAATTCATCGGTTGCCCCATAAGTGACGCCTCCCTTGATGCCACCGCCCGCCAGCCACATGGAAAAGCCTTTGATGTGATGGTCGCGGCCATTGCCCTGCGCCATCGGAGTGCGGCCAAACTCGCCGCCCCAGATCACCAGCGTCGAGTCGAGCAGGCCGCGCCGCTTCAGATCTTTTAGTAGCGCCGCCATCGCTTGGTCCACTTCCTTGGCCACTTTCTGAATGTCGTTCTTGATTCCGCCGTGGTGGTCCCAGTCGCGGTGATAGAGTTGAATGAAGCGGACGCCGCGCTCGGCCAGCCTTCGGGCCAAAAGGCAGTTGGCGGCGAACGAGCCGTCGCCTCCTTTGGTCCCGTACAAATCGAGCGTCTCCTTCGTCTCGCCCGAAAGGTCCATCAGACCTGGCACGCTCGATTGCATTCGGAAGGCCATCTCGTACTGGCTGATGCGCGTGGCAATTTCCGGATCGTCCACTCGCTCGTTGAAGAGTTGGTTCAAACTCTGGGAGGCATCGACGATGTCGCGCTGTTTGTCGGCGGAGACGCCGTCTGGACTTTTGACGTAGAGAACCGGATCGCCTTTGCTGTGAAAATGTACCCCTTGGAAGCTGCCGGGAAGGAAGCCGCTGTGCCACTGTCGTTGGGCGATGGGCTGCTGCTGTCCCGAAGCCCCCGTCGAAGTGAGGACGATGAAGCCGGGAAGATTCTCACAATCGCTGCCGAGGCCGTACCACACCCACGAACCGGCGCTGGGACGGCCCGAAATCGTCGTGCCGGTATTCATCAGTGTATGGGCAGGGTCGTGGTTGATCGCGTTGGTGTGCAGCGAGCGGACGATGGCGAGATCGTCTGCTACTTCGGCCAATCGAGGGAAGATCGAGGAAATTTCCTGTCCCGATTTGCCGCATTTCTTGAAGTCGTGTTGCGGCGCGAGACAGTTGAGCTTCGCTCCTTGGAGTTGAGCGATCGGCTGGCCTTTGGTAATCGATTCGGGCATCGGCTTGCCGCTCATCTTGGCCAACATCGGCTTGTAGTCGAACGTCTCCAAATGCGAGGGGCCGCCGGCCATGTACAACCAGATGACGCGCTTGACCTTCGGCGCGCGATGCAGCGGATTGATGACACCGTTCCAGCGTTGCACCTTGCCGCCGTCTCCTCCGCGCAGCAGCCCTGGATCGAGGAGTGAGGCTAGAGCGAGCGAGCCCAGTCGGCAAGCGGACTGTCCGAGGAAAGCACGGCGATTGACGCGGTCGACAAAGGAGTTCATGGCTTTTTCTCTCGCAGTAGAGCCGGTTTGCCGCGACCCGATGAGGGGACGCGCTCGAAACCAAAACGCTAATTCCTGGTAATCGACTCGTGCAAATTCAGAATGGCGCGCGCCACGGAGGTCCACGCGGCCAATTCCGCAACATCCATGTCTTTGGGTAGCGGCGACTGGCCGACGGCGACCGCTTTCTTGGCACTCGCCAAGTCCGTTTGGAAAGCGGCCAAATGCTTTCGGTAGAGTTCCGTTAGCAGCTTGACTTCCACGGGATTGGCGCTGCGGGACAACGCGCGACGATAGGCCCAGTTGAGGCGCGCGGCGGGGTCCGAACCGCCTTCCTTCACGATCCGCTCGGCAAAGACCCGGGCCGCCTCGACGTAGATCGGATCGTTCAAGAGTACCAATGCCTGGAGCGGCGTACTGGAACGCGCCCGCTCCACGGTGCATTCCTCGCGCGTTGGCGCGTCGAAAGCCAGCAGGCTTGGGTGAAGAAAGGTTCGGCACCAGTACGTGTAAAGCCCTCGGCGATAGAGACTCTCGCCTTGGTCCGCCTGCCACTCGCGTTTCGGGAAGTTCAGAAACGACCAGTAGCCGGCCGGCTGATACGGTCTCACGCTCGGCCCGCCGATCTTGCGCGAAAGGAGACCGCTTACCTCCAAGGCGTTGTCGCGCACCATCTCGGCGTCGAGACGAAATCGCCCTTGACGTGCCAGCCAGACGTTCGCCGGATCCTTCTCGCGCATCGGCTTCGATGCTGCCGAGGACTGTCGATATGTGTTCGACATCACGAGAAGTTTCACAACATGCTTGACATCCCAACCGTTGTCGACGAACTCGACGGCCAGCCAATCGAGCAATTGAGGATGCGACGGCAGCGATCCCTGGATGCCGAAATCGTCCTGCGACTTGACGATCCCCTGACCGAAGCAAATTCTCCAGACGCGATTCACAAAGACGCGCGCCGTCAGCGGGTTTTCCGTCGAGACGATCCATTTGGCAAGGTCGAGACGCGAGGCGCGTTGGCTTTGGGCCTCCATCGCGGGAAGGAATCCCGGCACCGCTGGCTTCACGACTTCGCCGGAATCGTCGAGCCAGTTGCCGCGAGGGAGGATGCGCACCACACGCGGCGAAACCGAGGTCGATACCAACGTCGTTGGGACGTTCTTCGTGAGCGCGTCGCGCTGTCGCTGGACATCCGCCGCGGCCTTGCGAATCGCTTCCAACTCTGGCGCGATGCCGCGATAGTGATTGCTGAGGGCTTGCTTCTGATTCGGCGAACGCTTGGCCGGATCGACGGCGAGGGCGGCGGCGACCGGCTTGGGCAGTCCCTTGCTTCCCTCGGCGCGGGTCTTCTTCTCCCATTCGGCTTGGAGGCCATCCAACTCGGCGGACGGCTTATTCAGCGTTGCCCGCAGGGATGCGAGTTGTTCGTCGAACAACTTGACGCGCGCCGCCGATTCGAGAAACAGAATCGGCGTCTGGTCTTGCCGTCCGACGGCCTTTTCTTGAATGTCCGCGAAGAAGGCGCTGAAACTGTAGAAGTCCTTACTCGTGAAGGGATCGAACTTATGGTTGTGGCATTCGCAGCAGCCCATCGTGCTGGCCATCCATACCGTCGAAGCGTTGCGCACTCGGTCGGCGGCATATTTCGCCGTATATTCCTTCGCCTGAGCGCCGCCCTCCTCCGTCGTCTGAAGCAGACGGTTGTACCCCGACGCGATCCGTTGTTCGGCGGTTGGGTTAGGCAGCAGATCGCCGGCCAGCTGCTCGATGGTGAACTGGTCGAAGCGCTTATTCGCGTTGAAGGCGGCGATGACGTAATCGCGGAATAGCCATACGTCGCGGTGGTTATCGCTGTGATACCCCGCCGTGTCCGCGTAGCGCACGGCATCGAGCCAAAACATCGCCATGCGCTCGCCGTATTGCGTGGAGGCCAACAGTCGATCCACCAGCTTTTCGTAGGCATCGGGAGACTTGTCACCGACGAAGGCATCGACCTCTTTAGGGGTTGGAGGCAGGCCGGTCAGGTCGAACGACAATCGACGAACGAGGGCGATCCGGTCGGCCTCCGGCGCGGGAGCAAGCCCATTCGCCTCGTGTTCGGCAGCAACGAAAGCATCGACAGCGTTGTGGACCCACGCCTTGTTCTTTACCGGAGGCAGGGCGGGTTGCGTTGGCTTGACGTAGCTCCAGTGAATGTCGTACCTCGCTCCTTCGTCGATCCAGCGGCGCAACAGTTGGATTTGATCCGGAGTGAGTCGATCTTTTTTGCTGGCTGGCGGCGGCATCCTCTCGTCGGCGTCGCTACTGGCGACGCGGTCGATGAGCGGGCTATGGGCGGCGTCGCCAGCTTTCACGGCTTTCTCGACTGCCCATTCGCGCTGGTCGAGCCTCAACTTGGCCTTGCGTTTGCCCTCGTCCGGCCCGTGGCAGCTATAACAATGAGCGGCGAGAATCGGTTGAATTTCGCGGCTGAAATTGACCGGCTTCGGCGTCGCGGCAGACAGCCGAGCCGTCGAGAGGATCGCGGCTACGATTACGACGAGGGACTTCCTTCGCATGGGTGGAATCTCTCAGGTCGGCATTGTCGGGCAGGAGGGATGGCGCACTTTTGGCAAGGTTTCAAATTCAATTGTAGCGAGAGAACGCCGCTTCGTCCAGTCGGAGTACGACAACACGGCGTAAAGTGGGGACAGGAAGATGGATCGATCGCTTAAGCCGATTTTCGCAGAGTCAGTACGACGTAGCGACAGAAGCGCGAGAGGGACGGCGACCAGCGGAGCAGCCGTGCGTCGCACCATTCCAACCCGGAAACCAAACGGCCCGGACGAAGCACCCGCCGTGCCATCGACAAGAATTGATAGCCTTCGATTTCCAGCGTGGGAAACACCTCGCGCAGCGCCGGCAGATGGCGGCGGCATAACGGCTCCTCGTCCGGCGTGCGTTCCTTCCCGGCATACGGTAATCGCCGGCGCGCCCACGACAACAGCGCATTCTCGCCCCACGGCTCGCAGAAGACGGCGATTCCGCCCGGCAGCAAGACGCGATCTAGTTCCTGGGAGGCGCGGCGCAGATCGAGATGATGCAAAATGGCATTGCCCCACACACGCGCGAAACTTCCATCGGCAAAGGGCAAGCGTTCGGCGTCGGCATGGACGAACTCGATGGACGTTCCATTGCATTGGGCGCGCCGTTTCGCTTCGTGCAGATAGCCCGGCGACAGATCGAATGCCGTCACCCGCGCGCCGCGCCGCGCCAGCACCACCGCCGCCATGCCGTGGCCGCATCCATAGTCGAGGACCGACAGGCCGCACACACCACCGAGTCGATCCATCGCCGGGCGAATCCACGTCTCGTGATCGAGATAGGCGTCGTCCGTAAAATAAAAACTTTTGAGATCGTCAAAAGAGGAAGACCGCTCGTGGGCTTGCCGATCGTGGAACGACTGTTCGACGGCGCGTCGATGGGTAGTGTGCATAAACGAAATCCTTTTCGTCAACGGGTCGAACGCTCAGTTCATCGCCTTTTTGTCGGTTTGTCAAGGCGCGATCGCTTGAGATGCCAGCTGAACCGACGGGTAGTAGGAGAGGCCCGTTCCATTTGGAATGCGATGGGCGCGAGCCTGCTCGGGAAGGGCAGTCACTTCTGAAGCGATACGAAATGATGCTTTTCGATCAAATCGAGGACCGCGTTGGAACCGGCGAAGTCGATGAACTCGGCGGTCAGCCCCTTCGGCCGTTCGCGCGTCACCAATTGTAGGGGGCGCGACAGGGGATATGTGCCGTCGCGGACATTTTCGGTCGTTGCCGCGATGCCCTCCGAGGGGAGGACACGAATGGGGATCGTCGTGGCCACCGTCTGCGCGTGGCTGCACGAGACATAGCCAATCGCTCCGGGGCGGCTGGCGACGGCCTGGATGCCTTGCTCGCTGTCTCGGATGATGGCGTCGCCGCGTATCTGGGTGGATCGCAATTTGAAATGATCGAGAAACAAATCGAGTAAAGAGCGGCCATCGGCCATGTGAATCAGCACGATGGGTAAATCGGGGCCGCCGACCTCCTTCCAATTGGTGATGCCCCGCGTGTAGATGCGGACGATCCGATCGTCGCTGAGCGCGGGGACCGTGTTGGAACGATGGACGAGGATACAGACGGCGTCGTAAGCGATAGGCGTGGCGTGCAGCACGGCCTCGTTCGGCTTCAGCGACCGTGCCACCATGCCGATGTCCGACAGGCCGAGGCGCGTGTCGGTGATCCCGTGCGCCGATCCGTTCCCCTGAACGTCCACGCGCACATCGGGGCGATCGGCTTCGAACCGCTTGCCGATGTCGCGCAACAACGACATCATGCCGGTTGAGCCGGTTATCACCACATTGCGAACGGGACGTTCCGGCGGTTGGCAGCCGGTGCAGAAGCTCCCCGCCAGCATACCGCAGACAATCGACCATCGCATCGGCTTCATAACATCGGCCTCGTTTCGCGGCTCGGGCGGCAGAAAGCCCGACCCACCAGGATCGAACACATCATCCTATACGAAATGACTCGACTTTCGCATCCGCGCCTCGCTCCGATTGCCCATTCTCCAGTCTCGGCAAGCGCGCGATTGGAGCGATTGAAGCGATTCCGTGGAATAGAGAATTGACGTCGAGAAAGCCGGAGGAAATAATGTGCATGGAAGTTCACAATTCGGCACTTCCGAACGGCCAGAAGGGAGACCACGATCGTGTTGCGCAAACCTCGTCTTTTCGTCCTCGTCCTCTTTCTTCTCCTTCTCGTTTGGGGATTGAGCGAACGCTGCGTCGGCGACTCCAACGAACGAACCGACGCCGCGCACCGAGTGGGAGCGGTCCCAAAAGAGCTGCGCGAATCGCTGAAACTCGATCCTTTTTATGCAAAATATGTCGAGTTCAAAGGGTATCCGATCCTCGCTTCCAAGACGGTCTCCAATTCGGCGTTGCTCGAAGCGCGTTACCTCATTGGCCGCATGCTCGACGGGCGAGAAGACATCGTCCGAGCGCTGTGCAAAAGCAAATGTCGTTTTGTGGTCATGTCGCCGAGGGAGATGACTACCGACGTACCGGAACAACGCAACATGAAACCCAAGGATTACTGGGACAAGCGCGCGCGCGGCTTGGGCGGTCGAATCACTTCGTGCGGCGAGGAAAACCTGCTGAATCTGAAGGGGGACCGCTACTACAACGAAAACATTCTCATCCACGAATTCGCCCACTGCATCCATCGGTGGGGCTTGCGCGAGGTCGATCCCAAGTTCGACGGCCGCTTGCGGGCCGCCTACGCTCGAGCGCGCGACAAAGGTTTGTGGAAGGGGACCTACGCGGCCACGGACGAAAAGGAGTATTGGGCCGAAGGAGTTCAATCGTATTTCGATTGCAACGCTCCCGTCGGCGGCGTTCACAACGACATCGACACGCGCGAGAAATTGGCCAAGTACGATCCGATTCTGTTTGAGTTAATCGACGAAGTATTCAAGAAATCTTCGTTCCGCTACGTCCGCTACGATAAGCGCCGCGGCGGCGACAAAAAACTCGAAGACTCAAAATAAAGAAATCCGCGAAGGATCGGCGGATTTCCTTCACATTCATTAGCAGCGGCCTCGCCTGGGGGAGAGGGGTTGGGGGAGGAAACGTCTTGCCGATCCTTTTCGATGCGGCGTGGCACCGTCGCGCTTTGCGCGGCGAGGTCGATGCGGTGAATCATCTGGCAGAAGCGATGTTACAACCGTTGTACACCTTCTGTTTCTATCGCGTGGGCGGCGATACCCATTGCTGTGAAGAGGTGGTGCAAGAAACGCTCGTCCGGGCGCTCCGCGAAATGGAACGCTACGATCCGTCGCGGTGCGGCGATAACATCTTCCCCTGGCTCGCTGGTCTCGCCCGCAACGAGATCAGCCGCGCGTTGAAAGATCGACAGCGTTCGGTTTCCCTCGACGCCGTGAAGTGGCACAGCGACCGCGATTTGCTTCCGTTGTACGAAAGTCTTGAGACGACACCGCTAGACGATGAACTGTTACGCCGCGAAGAGACGCGCGACCTCGTGAATGCCACCCTGTCGCAGATCCCGCCGAGCTACCGCGAAGCGTTGGAGGCGAAGTATCTGCGTGGCCTCAGTGTTCGCGACCTGGCTTCGATGTGGCACAGCAGCGAAAAAGCCGTCGAATCGCAACTGACTCGCGCTCGCAAGGCATTTCGCCACACCTTTCTGACCTTGGCTCGAAACCTTGGCGCGGATACCTATTGAAAGAAGGACAATGGCCATGAACCGCTCGGAGTGGAACACAGGCGACGAGAATGTCGCTCGGCTGCTCGACCTGGGATACGATCCGCCCGTTGTTTCCGCCGCCTTCGCCCAGCGCGTGCGGCCGCGCTTGCTCGAAGTCGCCGCCGAACGTTCGGGACGGCGGCGAGTCCCATCGCGGTGGGCACGCCGGGCCGCGCTGGCGGCGATGCTGCTCGCGTTGTCCTTGGCTTCCACTCTCTTGCCGCGCGCCCACTCTCCCTTACCCGATCCAGCCCTCCACGAAGGCAAAGGGCTGGCTGCCGCAAAGCGAGCGCCGCTCCTCACCATCGGTAGCCGTGTCGCCAACGGAAAGGGCGAGCGCCGCCGATTTGGGTTGGAAGACGGCTCCGTGCTATCGCTCAATGAAAACAGTCGAATCGCCTACGATGCTCTCCGCCACTTGCAACTTCAGGCCGGCGAAATTTACGTCGAAGCGGCTCCGCGTCCGAACGACGGGGCCTCATTGCCGTTCACCGTGGCGACGCCCGATCGCCAGATTCGAGCTTTGGGGACGAAGTTCCTCGTTCGCTCCGACAAGAAAGGCACCGGCGTTGCGGTTGCTCAAGGACACGTTCGCGTCGACGATAACCGGGACCTTCTCTTTGCCGGTCAGCAACTCGCGCCGGGGAGCAAGTCTGCAACCTCGACGCCGCGATTGACGCATTTGCTCGATTGGACGCGCGATCTGGTCGTGGCCGATTCGCCGCCGCTGGTGCCGCCGAGCGCATACGATGGAGGCGCGCTCGTCGCCGTCGATCCAGAAGGACAATGCGCCAAACTCAGCCTGCGCAAATACCACATCGACGTTCACATCGAAGACGGCTTCGCCCGCACCACCATCGATCAGACGTATTTCAACCGCGCCGACCGACGCCTGGAGGGCAAGTTCTATTTTCCACTGCCCGCCGATTCGTCGCTCTCGCGCTTGGCAATGTACGTCGACGGTCAACTCATGGAGGGCGGCATGGTCGAGCGCGAGTATGGCCGAATCGCCTTCGATCGGATCGTCGCCACCAAGAAAGATCCGGCTCTCTTGGAATGGGTAGACGGCCACACGTTCAAAATGCGCGTCTTTCCCCTGGAAGCACGGCAAGAGAAGCGCATTATCCTCAGTTATACCCAGCGCTTGCCGAATCTGTATGGCCGCTCGACCTATCGCTTCCCCGCCGGCCACAGCCTCGGCACGGTCCAGGATTGGTCGTTCCGCGCCTTCATCAAAAATGGCGCGGACATCCCTTGGCATTGCGATTCACACCAACTGACCGGCCAGAAAAACGATAAAAGCGATCTTTTGTTAGACAATCGAGGCGCAGTGAATGCGATGGACCGCGATCTCGTTCTCTCCTTCGGCGATTCAAGCGATGGCGAAAGCGTGCGCGTATCGACCGTGGAACAATACGGCTTTCGCTACCTCATGCTCCGCTATCGTCCCAACATGCCGAGCGAGACCAAACGCCGACGGCGCGATTGGGTGATCCTCTTCGAGTCGTCGGCGGAGCGCGATCCCTTATTGGCTCATACGCAAGTGGAGATCGTCCGGACTCTGCTCAATCACGCTGAACCCGACGATACCCTTACCGTCCTCGCCGCGAACACGCAAGTACGCGCCTTCGCGTCCGAGCCGATCCCGGCGACGCCGCGGAATGTGGCAGCGGCCCTGGCGTTCCTCGAACGGTCGCCTCGCCTTGGCGCACTCGATTTGGATGCTGGCTTAACCGCCGCCGCCGAGTCGATGAATCGCCGCGAGCATCCGCTGCTCGTGCATCTCGGCAGCGGGAACGCCGTACTCGGCGAACGACGTGCCGAGGTCTTGGCCGGCCGTCTTCCGCAGCGAGCAACTTACGTCGGAATCGGGGTCGGCAAGGGCTGGGCGCGCAATTTCATGTACCTCGCCGCCCAACGCTGTCGAGGCTCTGTCACCGAAATCAACCCCGATGAGCCGGTGGCTTGGCGCGCTTTCGATCTTTTCGCCACGCTGAACACGCCGCGTTGGACCGAGGTGCGCGTGGTCGACGACAGTGGAAAAGCACATTTTCTGCTCGCCTCTTCCACCGTAGCCCAGGGCGAAGAGTTGTGCGCGGTCGCCCGCTATCCCGCTGACTCGCCGTTGCCTCGAACGCTTCGGGTTTTGGCCGATCGCGAGGGCGAACCGATTCAGCTGACGATACCCGTCGAGTCGCCGCGGCGCGATGCCGCCTACCTACCGCGCACCTGGGCGCGCTGGGAAATCGACCGCTTGTTCGCGGAAGATGCCGTCAAACATGAAGAAACGATCGTTGCACTGAGCAAAGCAATGTATGTGATGACGCCTTATACTTCGCTGCTCGTCCTGGAAAACGAGGAGATGTACGCACGGTATAAGGTCGATCGCGGTCGCAAAGATCATTGGGCGATGTATCCCTGCCCAGCGAAATTACCCGCAGTCGATGAGTCGCACGCGCCGAACGGACTAGACCAAGAAATATACGAACTCGGCTTCTTTCCTCCCGCGATGGCGCTAAAGGTAAAAGGTGATGGAGGAATCCATACTCGCGGAAGTAATCTCCAAATCGATGAGGAAAGTGATCGTCCCGAATTCTTCCCTCCGGCAATGGCATTGCGCGTTCGCGGAACCTCGACGATTCATACAGCAGCAAGGAATCTGTGGGTGTTAGAGCGGGAAGAGAAAATGCGTCGGGAAGCCGGAGGCCGTCCGCCGGATGCGATGACGATAGGAGGAATGAACAGACTTCCTCTCGCCGCGCAGTTTGCCGGGCGCAGCGCAGCTGCCCGTCAGAAATTGCTGAGCGCGATGGGCGGTAATCGGGTTTCGGAGGCCTCGGTGATGCGCGGGTTACGATGGCTGGCACAGCATCAGGCGGAAGATGGCCATTGGTCATCGCGCGATTTCCCTCGCCACGCGCGCTCGGAACCGTTGCCGCGCGGCAAGAATCACTTTTGCGAATGCGGAGGAATCGACGACGAAGCGGACGATGTGTTCGTAACATCCATGGCGGTCTTGCCCTTCCTCGCCGCTGGCATCACGCATCGACCTGAGAAGACCACGAATAAGGACTATCAGCAAACCGTTGCGTCGGCCTTGACCTATTTGATCGCCCAGCAAAAGAAGGATGGTTCGTTTAGAGAGGATACGCTCGTCAATGCCGTGACCGCGATGGCCGTGAGTGAAGCCTATGCGCTGTCTTCCGATACCCAGTTTAGGTCATCGGCTCAACTCGCCCTGCGATACCTGGAGAGCAAGCAACCGACCAACGGACGCGAGAGCGGCGTCCATCGGACCCACGATGACTTTACAGCCGCCGCCTGGGCGTATCTTGCGATCGAGTGCGGACAGAGAGCGGGGCTTGAGGTGTCGCGCGAATACCTGAAGAAGTACGAACGACTACTCGGCTTGGCATTTCCCGTGAAGGGCGACGCTTCGCCGACCGCGAACGCTCTCGCCCTGCTGTGTCGCCTGAACGGTGAAGTCGATCCGCCCAATCGAGAATTGCGACTCGGCTTGCAACGCCTCCAATCGCTGTCGTTGGATCAAAATACAGATGTTGAATGTCTCTTTTATGCAACACAAGTGATGTTCCAGATGCAAGGCGGCGATTGGCGCTGGTGGAATGAGGGCATCGACTGGCGGGGGTATAAGGTGCATTCGGGCTGCCGCGATTTCCTTATCGCGCTTCAAGACCGGGGAGTTACAAAGGGGCATTCGCATCGAATGGGCAGTTGGGCACCCGCCCTTCGTTCGAGTCTGGGAGGGGGACGGATCGTCTCCACAGCACTCAGTCTGTTGTGTTTGGAGGTCTATTTCAGCCATCTGCCGCTTTATCGACCGAATCGTGAATCCGTGCCGAGTCCCTCCTTGTCCCTCGATTCGATGAAAGGATTCCCCGAAGCGGAGAAGCGAGATTTCCATCCGAATCGACTCCCTTGGCGACGGGCGGCGCGCGACGCCGAGAGACAAAAGAGACACGAAAACGCGCTGCTCTATCTACAAAAAAGTGTCGAACTCGAATGGAACGCGACGCGCGACTTGGACTCGATTCGGCGCGACGGCATATGGTTCTTCACTGTGGCCGAGCAGTGTCTGGAAGGCTTTGTCGAGCGAGGGCGCGCCGTTCCGCGCCGTTATCTCGATGCCATCGTCGCGGTTGCGGATGCCTGGCGCGAGGTCGATCCGGAAGATTGGCGACCGTGTTGGCTCGCCTCACGCCTCCTGAGTCTGGTCGGCGAACGCTCTTTAGCTTGGAGCTATGCGACCAGTCCGGCGATCCTTCAGCTCGGCAGCGCGCCAGCGTGGCTCGAATTGGCACGACAACAACACGGGTGGGATGACTACGACTGCGCGGATCGCGCATACGCCGTGGCCGAATCGCTGGCACCGAACCATGCGGAAATCGCCGGGGAACGCAAACTCAACCGCCGCGCCGTCGGAAGAATTGCTCCGTAACGCTGTCGCGCTCGCATCGTAGCGATTGAAGGAAAGCGATTGCTCGACCGTCGAACACTTTTGCTCTTTCCTCGATTGCGAGAATCGGTCAAAATCGGTGGACGCAAGTGAGATCGGGAGATGAGGATCGTCTCTCCGTGCGCATCATGGAGGATCGAGCGATGACGAGGGACTTTGTTCTTTTGGCCGCCCTAGTCGGCACGTTGAGCGCGATTCATCTGGCGACGCTGCGCGACGGACAAGAATGGGGCGACGATTTCAGTCTTTACGTCGCCCACGCGCGCAATCTGGCCGAAGGACGCCCCTATGCGGACACAGGATATATTTATAATCCGAATAATCCCGTCGTTTCGCCGCGCGCCTATCCACCCATCTTTCCCCTTCTGCTCGTACCCGTGTATCTCGTCTTCGGCATGAATTTGACGGCGATGAAGGCGTTCGTCATCGTGTTGTTCGCGGCCTTGCTCGGCGTGTTGGCGACGGCGTTGCGAAAGCGTTTGTCGAGTTCTTACGTTGCGGCCTGTTTGACGCTGTTCGCGCTCAACCCCTACGTCTGGCAACACAAAGACCGCCTGTTATCCGAAACGCCGTTCATGCTGTTCGCCTACTTGGCACTCTTCTGGGCCGAAAAGGCGGGGGTGGAATCGAAGCGGCGGACGGCGCTGCTGTGGGGCCTGATGGCCGGTTCGGCCTGCTATCTGGCGTTCGGGACGCGGACGGTCGGCGCGATGTTGATACCGAGTATCTTGCTGACCGACTGGCTTCGGAGCCGACGGATCGGGATTGCGTCGATCGCATTCGTCCTATCGTTTCTCGTCGGCGTGGCGCTGCAAAAAAGCCTGCTCCTGGTCGAAGGGAGTTACCTCGATCAAATCGTGTTCGAGCCGGCATTGTTTGCGCGCATCGCGGCGTCTCTCCCGCGCGCGTTCGGAGGATTCTTCGACAACGGCTACAGCAACGCGGCTCGCTTGGCCTTGTTCGTCTGTGCTTCGGCGTTGGCGATATGGGGGTTTGGAGCGAGGTTGCGAAGAGGAGTGACGGGATATGAATGCTTTGCCGTTTCGAGTTGCCTTCCCTTGATGATCTGGCCGGCCGCCGAGTACGAAAGACGCTTTCTCCTTCCGATTCTGCCGCTGTTCTTCCTCTATGCCGCCGAAGGTATCCGCTTGCTCCCCTCCGCCCGAATGCCGCGCGTGGAGCCGTTCGTAGCCACGACGTTGGTTCTCGCGGTCGGCGCTTCTTATGCCGGCGCGTATAGCCGCATCGATTCGGGACCGATTGGCGACGGCGTATCCTCGCCGGAAGCCGTCGAACTGTTCTCTTGGATTAGGGACAATACCGATCCGAACGATGTTTTTATCTTTCAGAAACCCAAGGCTCTCGCGCTGTACGGCGGGCGGCGCGCGCTCGCTCATCGGCGTCTGGACGATCCTTCTCGGTTGGCTCCCACGCTCCGCCAACACGAGGCGACGCACCTCGTCGTCCATCGAACGTCGCCGCTGCCGGTGTTTCAGTCGAGTGGACGCCTCGTCAAAGCCTTCGTCGCAGCCTATCCCGACCGCTGCGAGAAAGTCTACGAAACGCCTGGATTTCGCGTGTACAAACTCCGTCCGTCCGGCTTGGCGTCGCGCTGACCGCGCGATGTACTTCGGGCATTGTAAACTTTAAGGAGCTGAAATGCTGATCGGCGGCGAGTTGGGCTATCGCGTACTCAGACGATTTCCGGTCCCATGTACTTGGCGGACGCGCCTGACGAGCGCCTCGGCCCCCGCGCCCGGCAAGCTGGCCGAGTATTGGGGGCAGGACATCTGGGACGAGTTGCGCGGGCGTGTCGTTCTCGATTTCGGCTGCGGCACGGGCGGCGATTCGGTTGAAATCGCTCGCCGAGGCGCGGCGCGGGTCGTCGGCGTCGATATTGTCCCGCAAGCCTTGGAAGTCGCCGCGCAGGCCGCGCGACGCGCCGGGGTGGCCGAACGCTGTACCTTTCAAACCCATGCTGCCGAGAAGGTAGACGCCATCGTTTGCATCGACTGTTTCGAGCATTTCGCCGATCCCATGTCGGTTCTGCAAACAATGGCCGAGTTACTGTTGTCAAAAGGTATCGCGTATGTCTCTTTCGGACCTCCCTGGTATCATCCCTACGGCGGGCACAGTTTTTCCGTCTTTCCGTGGGCGCACTTGATCTTTACCGAACGCGCTCTCCTGCGCTGGCGATCCCACTATAGTGGCGACGGAGCGACACGCTTCCACGAGGTTCGCGGCGGATTGAACCGCATGACCCTGCGCCGTTTCGAGCGGCTAGTACGAGAAAGCCCGTTGCGAATGGCGGACCTCGAAGCGATACCGATCCGTCCGGTTCGCGCGCTGCACAATCGGCTGACGCGCGAATATTTCACCTCTATCGTTCGCTGTAAACTGATGCGTAAAGGCGACGATTGATCTCCCCCGATTTCGATTGGATCGTCCATGCGGTTGTCCCGACTCTTATGGCCTTTCCCGTTCGGTGTTCGCCTCGGTTGGCTCACGGCGGGCGCGCCCAATCCCGAACCCGGCGCGGCGGTGGGAAGCGTCTTTCTGCTGCGCGGCAATGGCATCGTCTTCAGTCGAGGTTTCGGCGCGCTTGGCGGCGCGCTTCGCCGGCTCGGCTTTTGGACGGAGGATTTGCGCTGCGCCGGCGATCGTTGGCTGTGTCGTCATTTGCGTGCCGAGCAAAAAGAAGGAAGGCTGCGCGGGCCAATCGTCTTCGTCGGCCACTCGTGCGGCGGTCGTTACGCGCTTTATGCCGCCGACGAACTGCGACAAGCGGGCATCGCGGTGGACGCGATCGTCTGTCTCGATGTAGCCCTGCCTCCGCTGGTACCGGCCAACGTCAAAAGTGCCGTTAACCTCTATTTAACTCGCTTTCGACTTTATCCCGCTCGTCCTCTACTTCCCGGACCGGGTTCCTCGGCCCAAATTACCAACATCGACCTCGACGCCGCGGACTCCCCAATCGCGCCAAACGGTTTGCATCATCTCAATCTCACCGATTCCCACGCCGTACAATCGTTCGTGCTGGCAAAGATTCAAGAAACGATGGCCCAATGGTAGCCGTTACAATTGCAAGACGATTTCTTACAATCGACGGAAGGCCCTCAAAGCCGTCTCGATGAGTCGAGAACATCGCAACCGACTGCTAAGTAACGACTTGCGTCACATCGTCGCACTTTCATGTGTTTGTGGCACGATGGTTGCATTAAGAAGAAGAGACCCGACCGAAAAGTGGAAGCGCCGGTCGGACGATTGCTCGAAGGACGAACGGTTTCCCCCACCGATTTGTCTGCGGCTACCCCAGCCGCGAGGGAGACGCGCTCACTGTCGTGGGACTCCCCCGTCCACCCGACAGTGAGCGCGTGACATCCTCCAAACAGCAATAGTCCCACGATGCTTCTCGCATCCCCCTCATGCCAATACCCAAGTCCGCGAACCCCCTTATCAAGCCCTTCGCTCCCCCGCGAAGGGCTTCTCTTTTTTTCTCGTTGTCGCAAGCCGCACGAAAACGGCTTACGGCTGCTTCGGTCGGCGCGGCTTAATATCCGCTTCCTTCGGATCGGGATCGGGAACCTTCAAGTCCTTCCGCAGTCGCTTTAGCTCGGCGTGCAATTCCTTCTGCACCTCCGCATATTCGGGTTGGCCGTAGACGCTCCGCATCTCTTTGGGATCTTTTTGCAGATCGAACAACTCCCAATAGTCGGCGTCCGGTTCGTAGAAGTACACCAGTTTGTAGCGAGAAGTCACGACGCCGTAGTGCCGGTGAACGCTGTGAACGGCGGGATGCTCGTAGTAGTGGTAATAGAAGCTCTTGCGCCAATCGGCGGGAGTTTGCCCCTTGAGCAGCGGCACGAGGCTGCGGCCCTGCATCTCGGCGGGCGGCGTTATGCCCGCCGCATCGAGAAACGTCTCGGCAATGTCGAGGTTGCTGACGATGTCTTTGTTGACTGCTCCGGCCTTGGCGGTGGACGGCCAGCGCATCAAGAGCGGCGTGCGCAGCGACTCCTCGAAGATCCAACGCTTGTCGAACCATCCGTGTTCGCCGACATAGAACCCTTGATCGGAAGAATAGACGACCAGAGTGTTGTCGGCCAATTTTTCGTCGTCGAGATACTTCAGAACGCGGCCAACGCTTTCGTCCACCGCCTTGATGCAGCCGAGGTAATCGTGCAGGTAGCGATTGTACTTCCAACGCACCAGATCCTTTCCCTTCGGGTTGGCTTTGCGGAATGCCTCGTTGCGCGGATTGTAGTAGGAGTCCCAAGCCTTGCGCTGTTCCGCAGTCAGTTGGGACAGCGGCGTCAGCTTGAGATCCCTGGGAGTCATGGTTTTGGCGATGGTCATGTCCTGCTCGCGTTCGGCCTTGCCGCGACCGGCGTAGTCGTCGAACAGCGTGTCCGGTTCGGGATATTTACGATCCTTATCGTGGCCGAGATGTCGTAGCGCCGGTTCCCATTCGCGGTGAGGCGCTTTGTGATGGAGCATGAGCAAGAACGGCTTGTTCTTATCCCGCTGCTTGAGCCAATCGACGGACAGATCGGTGAGAATGTCGGTCGTGTATCCCTCGTGCTTGACCCTTTGACCGTCGCGGATCATCGGGGGGTTGTAATAGACGCCTTGTCCGGGCAGGATGTGCCAATGATCGAACCCCGTCGGTTGTGAGATGAGGTGCCATTTGCCGAAGATCGCCGTCTGATAGCCCGCTTTGCCCAGCAGCTTGGGAAACGTCATCTGAGAGCCATCGAACTTGCTATTGGTGTTGTTGTAGAAACCGTTCAGGTGGTTGTACTTGCCGGTCAGCAGCGTGGCGCGGCTGGGGCCGCAGATGGAGTTCGGCACCAGGCAGCGATCGAAGCGCACCCCCTCGCGCGCCAGGCGATCGATGTTCGGGGTTTGCAGCAGCTTGCGCGATTCACCGTAAGCGCTAATGGCCTGCCAAGCGTGATCGTCCGAGAAAATGAGTACGATGTTGGGTCGCGCCGATTTGTCCGCGGCCCAGATCGGCGAGGAGAGGGTCGATAGAGCGAAGAGAAACAGCAGGCTGCGCACACAGAATCGCCAGTTCATGGAAACCACTCCGTTAGGTTAGGGCAACATCTCCGTTTCTAAGGCGAAGCTGGCCTCCGGTCAAGCGCCCCGTCGATCACTCTCGTCGCAGTTCGACGATAATGCCGCCGAGGTGGAGGAGACGGTGCATGGGCGAAAACCACATTTCGCGCTCCCAGCGCAGCCCACACTCGGTACAGACCTTGCGCAGTTCGGCGCGGTTGTAGGTTCGGCAATGCCAGAGCCGACCGCACATCGTACCAGTGAAGGTGTCTTCGGTGGATAAGAGCAGGAGTTTGCCTCCGGGCTGGAGAACGCGCGCCAGCTCGCGCAATCCCAAACGCGGGTCGGGCAGATGCTCGAGTACCCAACCACAGACGATGGCGTCGAACGCGGCATCGGCGTAGGGCAGGCGCGTCAGATCGGCGACGGCGTGGCTGACGCGGTTGCCGTGAAGTCGGGCGCGGGCGCGAGTTAACATGCGCGGTGAGAGGTCGAAACTGGTGAGAACGGCGTTGGGATCGGCGTGGCGGAGCAGGAAACGCGAATAGCGTCCGTTGCCGCAGGCGGCGTCGAGAATCCGTCTGCAACCGCGCACGTCGAAGGCGTTGGGACGAATCAGTCGGCCGGCCAAAGCTTCGTGTCCCGTCAGCAACCCCGTTACCGAGGTCAACGCGCCGGGCAGTCCATCGTAATGATTTTGGATAAATCGACGATAGGAATCAAAAGTATGCTTCGAGGCAATTGAATTCGTGGTAGAAGTGAGAGTCATGGCCATCCTGTTCGGTCGATTCGGTTCGCGCGCTTGCTACCCAGGGAGGGAAGGACGCAAAAAGTATCCGGTTAGAATAGCGAACGCCGATGGTAGGCGGCCCATTCGAGGACCAGCAGCACCAGCGCGGCCAAGGCGATCCATTTCCAGGTATCGTAGGTCTGCTGCCGCGATTGTCCCGCCGTCAGCCGTTGTTCGCCGATTTTGACGGCGTCGCGGGGACGAATGTTGCTTTCGTTGGGATCGAGTAAATTGACGGCAAAGCGGCGCGAGCCACCCTCCCACAGCGCCTCATAAACGCCCGTTCGTTCGGTGCTGTTATACGAAAAATCGCCGCCGCCGCCGCGCGTCAGTGTTTCACGTTTTCCGTCGGGAGCCACAACGTCGAGGGTTTTGACGGCGGCGTCCGGGTGGAGGGTCTTCATCTCACCCGGTTGCGTGTTCTCTTCGGCGGCAGCGTCGGCCACGTTGCCGAGCTGATACAAGACATTGCGGAGGAAGATCGGAAAACTCAGCTTCAGATTCCACGTCGTCGTCCATCGCCCCTGGGCATCGACGAGAGGAAAAGCCAAGACCACATCTTGGAATGCTCCGCGCGCCAGCACGAACAATGCGGCGGAGTCGCGGTCGGTTTCCAGCAAGCGCGGCGTTCGCGCCGGTACGTCGGGTGCCTTCAAATCGAATCGAAACGCCTCGCTGAAAGCGATCTCATCGAGTCCGCTGAGATGGCGCATCAGGGGATGACTGCTCGTCGGATTGCGAATCTGCCTCTCGTTCAAGGCCGGCAACGAAGTGCGTTTGTGGGGCGGAGGCACGTCGCCGATGAAGAACGTATTGGCCAACGGCAGATCCTCCGCCTTTTCGGGAGCGCAGCGGTCGAAGACGATCAGATCGTAGGTTCCGTTGCGCGCCGGCCCAGCATATTTATCGTCCTTCACCAGTTCGCTTGGAGCAATATAAGTTACATTGGCTACCTTTTTTGTCGCATCGAGATCGAAGAAATCGCGCAGCACGTCATTGCCGGAGGTGACGATCAAAACGCGCGCCTTACGCACGACGCCGACTACGAGCCAGGCCTCATCGTCGAGCGGAAATCGGTCGCCAACGTCGCGGAGCCGCGTATGGATCACGACGTTGGCGCTGTCGTCAACCCCGTTGAGCGCGAAGACGGCCTCTCCCTCGCCGGGTTCGTCCGATTCCATCTCGGCGGCATCCTCCCCCCGTTTGTCGGTGCGACGCGGTTTCCTTCCGGGAAGCGTTATCTCCCGTTCGAGCAGTTGAAATTCGTCTTTGCCCGGCACGCGCCACTCGACTTCGACCTTGACGGTGGACGATTCCTTGCGAAAGTTCAACGCGCGCGCGAATACCGACAGATTGCCCGCGTCTTGCTCGTCGCGGGTGGCATTGAGAGCTACCAGACCGATATTGTCCATATCTTCTTCCACCGCTCCGATGCGATGATAGTGGAGGTCGAGATTGCCGGCGGCGAAGGCGGAGGCATCGGCAAAGCGCCCGTCCGAGAAGAGGTGAACCTCGGCGGCGATCCCCTCGATGGCGACATAGGTGCGCGCCTGAGCCGGGTCTTCGTTCTCCGGTCGCACCGCGGCATCCTCGGTCGAGCGGAGCGGATTGGCGAGACTGGCGGCGAGTTGGAGTGCCTCCTCGATGCGCGTCGTGCGTTGCGACGGCTCGATCTTGGCCACCGCCGCGCGCAGGAGACTGCGCTCGCCGGTGTACGGTTGCAGAATTGCCGCGCGCGAATGGAAGGAGATCGCCATGCCGTTATCCCCCTCGGTGTGGGCGTCGATCTCGCGTAGCGCTGCTTCCTTGGCCTGTTCCAAGCGGGTTTTACCGGCATCGACGACGTTCATGCTCGCCGAGTTGTCGATCAACACAATGTAAAACTTGCCGCCGCTGGTGTTGCCGTGAACTTGCAACGACAATACCGAGTAGATCAGCAACAAGACGATCAGCAACTGCACCAGAAGAAACACATTCTCTCGGAGGAGTTGGAACAGGCTGTTCCCATGCAAGTCTTCGATACTCTTGCGCCAAAGGAAAGTGCTGGGCACCTGCATCGGTTTGCGCCTGAGCTTAAGAAAGTACAGCAAAATCAGCAGCGCCGGCACGAGTAGCAGCGCGGCTCCGGTCCACCAGGGCGTTGCCAGATGATAGGTGACGCCGAAGCGATCTTTGAGCCAGCCGTTCAGGAATGCCTCTCGACCGAGCAGATGCAGCGCGAGAAACACGGCGGCCGGCATCGCCATGAGCAACAAGACCGCCATCGACGCCGGAAACCACAATCCCGCGAATTCGAGGCCGCGTCGAGGGGGTCGGGACATGGGGATCACTCCGTTCGAGAGATTGGCTACTTCGCCTTGTCCGGTTTCATCGCCGGATTGCGGGCGAAGAACCCCGCAGGAATCAGCTTGAAGCCGGCGCGATGCACTGGCATCAACGGCCATTCTTCCGGGCGCGGAACGTGCGTGACGCCCAACGTATACCAGAGGACGACATCCGTATCGACGATGCCCCGGTCGGCTGCGGTCCACTTCGGCAAGCCGTCGCCGGCGGGGCCGCCGTTGACGTAATCGCCCGCCGCGTATTGCTCTTCAGTTCGGTACGGCGTGGCCCAGAGCGAATAATCGACGAACCCGGCATGACGGCGTAGAAACGACTTCGGCGCAGCGTGGGGTACGCTGTTTTCACCGGGAACCAGCGCGTATCCGGTCGGCTGTCCCAAGGCGTTGGTTTGCCGAGCATTGACGACTTTCCAGGTCCGGTTCGTTGTCCCTTTCGTGCGCCGCCGCCCTCCGAGTTCGTTGCGCAGCAGGGTTTCCTTCATTGTAAAAGCGTTGCCGCGCGGATTGTCCGGTCCTTGCGCACTCGCCTCGGTGTTCGTCTCCACGACGCGGTTGCCTCCCGATCCATCGACGTCGAGATCGATGCGAAAATTGAAAAAGTGCTGGTGATTCGGCGCTTCCAAATGCGCCTCGACGAGGTGGCCGAAATGGGGGCGCTCCTCGTGTTCCCGCGCGTCTTTCTTGCGAGGAACGATCTGGACGTTCATCCGTCCGGTCAACTGGACTTCCATTGCCAGGGAACCGTCTTCGTGGAAGATCCAATGGAATCCATAATCGTACTCGTCGACGCGGGTGAACGAGGACAGAACGAGTTCGCGGGCGCGGCGGGCATTGCGGCCGTGACGCCACAGGACTCCGCCGTCTCGCTCGTACAGAGCGACGGCGCGAGGCACTTTCATCGGCTTCCCTCGACGATCGTGGAGCCAAGCGCTGAAATAGGCGGCGTTCTTCGGGGCGTCGATGCCGTAGTTCAACGGGGTATGGGCATAGACGCCCATGCCATATTCTCCGGCGTCGAAAGGACACCATAGAGTCCAATTCGGATCGCCATAGGGGACTACCATCTCCGAGAGGTTGGCGCGATAGAGGACGGGGCGAAGCTTGCCGGCGTCTTCGTAGCCGACCGTCTGAAGGACGAGTCCCGCGCGGGGATGAAGGGCGAATCGGAATCGCCAAGCCCCCCAGCGCACCGCTTGTCCCTCGACGTGAAAACGAGCGTCCTTGGGCGGCGGTTGGCTGGCGGGAGCATCGTCCTCCTTGCCGTCCTCGATCTCGTCGAAAGATGGGAAATCCCCATGCTTGAGCCGAGCGGCATCGACTCCCTTGTCCTGGAATTCGACGATTTGACGGGCCGTCAAATCGACGACGACGAACAGATCGTCGAATGGTCCATACTCGCGGGCAAACGTGGTTACGAAAGCGAGGCGATGGCCGTCGTCCCTTTTCTTCGCATAAGACCCGATGGGCCAGCCTCGGATGTCGAGTTTGTCCAAATCCTTAACGCCTCGCGCCTTGACGGCCTCGCGCCAGCGCGGATCGGCGCGAAGGATGCGAGCGGTTCGCGGGTGGTCGTCCTCGGGCATGATGCTGGGCTGGACGCGGGGAACGATCTTCCACGACAGCATTTTTTTTGCATCGAGATCGACGACGGCTTCGGCGGTGGAATTGTTTGCCCAATCGTAGAGGACGGCGAACGCTCGGCGCGGTAGATTATCTCTGGGACGGAACGCAAGTACGGTCTCTTTGGACGGTTCGTGCAAGTGGATGAAGACGAAGCGGGTAGACTCCCCAACTTTGTTGGCTTCCTTGAGAATGGCGACGGCGGACGCTATTTCCTGGGGGCCGAGAGGGTCGAGCGGATGGGCGGCGGCGGGAGAGACGGCAGAGTACAATGCCACGAAGAGAAGCAGTCGCGTCGGCATGGAATCGTTCCTTTCTTCTCACGGTCGGATGAGACATCTCCCTTCAGCCGAGTTTATCGCGCTGAAGAAACTGCTTCAACGGATGCGGGATATTCCGCGCCGCGGGAGGGGTGGGCAAGGGACAGAAAGCGTTGCCGTCTTGACACCTTGGGTGATTCGCGCTAGATTAGCCCGATTAGAACGCTATCCCGTGCCGACTTTCGATTTTTGCCGTTGGGCGTTGGAACAAGGAACCTGTCGCCGGGTCCGTGCAGGAGAATTCAGGCAGTGCCTACAACAGAAGTGCAAGCCTCCAGTACGCCGAGCGATGCGTACGCACCATCGCCGCGAGGACACGGGGAGCCGGGGCGAATCGACTTGTCGCGCATCGCGCAAGATCTCCAAATTCGCAAGGTCCAGGTAGAAAGCGTCGTGCAGCTGCTCGACGAAGGCAATACGATCCCGTTCATCACCCGCTATCGCAAAGAGCGCACCGGCGGACTGAACGAAGACATCTTGCGTATCGTTCAAGAGCGCGTCCATCTTCTGCGCCAATTGGCGGAACGCAAGCAGACCATTCTTCGTAGCATCGACAATCAAGGCAAACTGACGCCGGAGTTGCGGGCCGCCATTCGGGCCGCCGATAATCCGCGACGACTCGAAGATTTGTACCTGCCCTATAAACCGAAGAAACGATCGTTGGCGACGGCGGCTCGCGACAAAGGACTGGAGCCGTTGGCGCTGGCCGTCTGGTACGGCGATCCGGCCGTGCGCAATCTCTCCGAAGTGCTGGCCGGAATGGTCGATCCAGAAAAAGAATTAACCGACCCAGAAAAGGTGTTGGAAGGCGCGCGGCACATTCTCGCCGAGTTGGTCGCCGAGGCCGCCGATGTCCGTTCCGCCGTTCGCAACGTCCTGTGGGACACCGGCAAATTGTGTACGATTAAGAGCGAAAAACTCGCCGATGGACAGGGGCTGGAATACAAGGATTACTTCCAATTCACCGAACCGTTGCGTCACATTCCGCCGCACCGCGTCTTGGCCATCAATCGCGGCGAGAAGGAGAACGCGCTGCAAGTCAAACTCGAGTGGGATTCCGAACTCGGCTTGCAGATCGCGCTGGAACGATTGCCGTTGCCATTGTCCGGCTCGTTGCCACCGTTGCCGGAGGCTACCGCTCCGCCGGTCGCGCCCAGCGAAGCACTCCCCGGCGAACCGGCGGCGTGCCCTGCCGGGTCGGAACAACCTGCCGCAACCGGCGAACCGGCGGCGTGCGCTGCCGGGTCGGAACAACCTGCCGCAACCGGCGATGTCGCCGTTCCCGAACTACCGCGTTCCAATATCACACCATTGCCCCAGCGTGCCGAGGCGCTCGCCAATCACCCGCACGGCGATTTTCTCCGCGAAGTCACCCTCGACGCGCTGACGCGCTTGTTGGTGCCGAGTCTCGAGCGCGAGATTCGCCGCGAACTGAGGAATCGGGCCGAGGATCACGCCGTTTCTGTGTTCGCGCGCAATCTGCGCAGCAAGCTCTTGGCCGCGCCCTTGCGAGGCAAGCGCGTCTTGGCCGTCGATCCGGGCTTCCGCACCGGCTGCAAGTTAGCGATCCTCGACGAGATTGGCAATCCGCTTGAGGACGCGGTCATCTTTCCGCACACCAGCGGCAAACAGGCCGAGGCGAAAACGAAGCTAGAGGAATTGATCCGCAAGTATCAGATACAAGTCATCGCCATCGGCAACGGCACGGCTTGCCGCGAGACGGAGGAACTCGTTTCGACGTTGATCGCCGAACTCGAGGCCCGTCGAAGGGGCGAGATCCCGCCCGCGCCTCCCGCCCCAGCCGTTAGCGAGCCTGTCCCCGCTCCCGTGAGTGCGACAGAGTCCGCCGAATCCAAGCCGGCCGATCCGTCCAGCGACGCGCGAGATGCCACGGCTGAGGCCGGAACACCGGCCGAGTCACCCACTCCCGTCGTAGAAGCTCCCGCTGCTGTCGCGTCGCCCGAACCGCCGACGCCGACGCCCGAACCACTGCCGGAAGCGCCGCCCGAATTGGCCTACGTCATCGTCAACGAGGCGGGGGCCAGCGTCTATTCCGCGAGTCCCGTCGGCAAGGAAGAGTTTCCCAATCTCGACGCGACGCTGCGCGGCACCATCTCGATTGGCCGTCGTTTGCAAGATCCACTCAGCGAATTGGTCAAAATCGACCCGCAGCATGTCGGCGTGGGGCTGTACCAACACGACGTACCGGCCAAAGAGTTGCGCCATTCGCTGGAAAGTGTTGTGGAGTCGTGCGTCAATCAAGTCGGCGTCGAGCTGAACACGGCCAGCGTGCCCCTCTTACGCTACGTTTCCGGCTTCAATCAACTCGTTGCGCACGATCTCGTCGAGCATCGCAAGGCGCACGGGCCGTTTCGCAATCGGCGTCAGCTATTAGAGATTAAAGGGATCGGCGAACAGCGATTTATCCAAGCGGCTGGGTTCTTGAAAATCGCCGATGGGGACAATCCGCTCGAAAGCACCTGGATACATCCCGAAAGCTACGGCGTGGCCGAGCAGATCCTCAACGACCTCGGCTACGGCCCGCAGACGCTCTCCGATCGAGAACGCCTTGCCGAACTGCGCGAGAAGCTCAAGACCGTTTCGCCGGAAGAAGTGGCCAAGCGATTGCATGCGGGCGTACCCACGGTGAAGGACATCCTCGACGCCTTGGCTCGTCCGGGCCGCGATCCGCGCGAAGATTTGCCACCTCCGGTGTTCAAGAAGGGCATCCTGAAAATCGAGGATTTGCAGCCGGGCATGGAGTTGAAGGGCACCGTGCAGAATGTCGTCGATTTCGGCGCATTTATCGACATCGGCTTGAAAGACTCCGGCCTCGTTCACATCAGCCAGATGGCCAACCGCTATGTCAAGAGTACCTACGAGGTCGTGGCGGTAGGCGATGTGGTGCCGGTTTGGGTTCTCTTGGTGGATAAGGAACGCCATCGCGTCTCGTTGACGATGATCTCGCCGGGCACGGAGCGCAAGCCGCCGGAGAAGAGGCCCGAACCGCGCGAGCGCCGTCCCGAACGCGGCGAACGCCGAGAAGGTGGCGAACGTCGTCCCGCACCCGCTGGAGGGGGGCGTCCGCAGCAGCAGCGAGGCCGGCGTCCCTTGCCGCCGCGCGGCGGCGCTCGGCCACAACAGGGCGGACAGGGGGCTGGCGCACATGCCACCGGATCGCGCTCCGCGCCAGCGCCGCAGCAGGCACCGCCTCCACCGCGCAAACCCAAACGTCAGCCACCCAAGCCCAAACTGTCTCAGGCCGCTCTCGCCGGTGCCTCGCCGCTTGGCACCTTCGCCGAGTTGGCGGCCTTCTGGGAAGCAAAGAGCAAAGAAGACACCCCGCCGTCTCCCCCTGCCGAGACCGAAGGCAATGCTCCCTCTCCGCCAGAGGTTCAGTAATCGAAATTTCGAGAGCAGGGCGGAGAGTTGGTTTCCAGTCTTGCCGATTGGCGACTCCGCGTTTGCTTAGAGTCCGTCCCCTTAGCTCCCCTCTCCCCTGTACTCAGGGGAGAAGGGCAAGCATGAAAGCAAGAAATCTCGGAAAGACCCATCCCCTCACCCCAACCCCTCTCTCCCTGAGTGCAGGGGAGATGAGCTTCTGGGACAAGATTCTTCATGGAGAAATCTGGTGGAATAGCCAGGAGAACTCGCCCAGAGGAGGGATTGCCGTGACGACGCTAACATCCCCATCTTCACGTTCTGTTTTGGCCGGCCCTCGGCCGCTACGCTGGACGTGCGCCGAGTTCCATCGTTTCGGCGATATGGGTGTGTTCGAGGGAAGGCGGGCGATGCTCATCGACGGCGTCATACTGGAGCAAGGGCCGATGAATCCTCCTCATGCCATTACGCTGGGACTGGTCGAAGAGGCGATCCGAACAGCTGTCGGGGCCGGGTGGTGGTTGCGGCAACAGTCGCCGTTAGTTCTCGGCCAAGACACCGACCCAGAACCTGACCTGGCCGTCGTTCCCGGCCATCCACGCGATTACGCCGGGCATCCGACGACGGCGGACCTGGTCGTTGAGGTAGTGGACTCTTCTCTCGATTTCGACACGAACGAAAAGCGGTTGCTGTATGCCAGAGCTGGAATCCGCGACTACTGGGTGGTGGACATCAACGGGCGGAGGCTGCTGGTTTATCGCAATCCTCAAGCCGGAGATTTCGCCTCCCAGCAGGTGCTTGGCCCGGCGGACTCCGTGGCGGCGTTGGCCGCGCCGGCGGCGGCGGTGCGGGTGGCGGACTTGCTCGTGTGAAGTCGTTAGACTCCGATGAAGGTTTTTCCGCGGCACCTCACATACGATGATTGCAGGAATCGACTCGATAGAATTGTTGCATGTCGAAAAAACATTCGTTCGCTGAAGCCGCCGTTACTTTTTGGGGTGCCACGCGCACCGTAACGGGATCGATGCACCAAGTGGAGGCGCGCGGAACGTCGCTGCTTCTGGATTGTGGACTCTATCAAGGCCATCGGGCCGAGAGCCTTGCGCGCAATCAAAAGTTCCCCTTTCGACCGCGCGACATCGACGCCGTCTTGCTCAGCCACGCCCACATCGACCACAGCGGCAATCTGCCCAATCTCGTCAAACAGGGCTTTCGCGGTCCCGTCTACTGTACCCCGGCCACACGCGCGCTCGCGGCGGTTATGCTGGGCGACGCGGCAAAGATTCAAGAAGAGGATGCCTCCTATCTCAATCGCCGCCGCGACAAAGACAAGGCGAAAATCGAGCCGCTATACGATGGCCGTGACGTATACCGAACCCTGCGACAACTGCATGCGGTACCCTACGATACGCCGTTTCGCGTCGAAAAGGATATCGAGGGGAAGTTCGTGGACGCCGGACATTTGCTCGGCTCAGCGATGGTTCATCTGCGCATTGATGGTGAGCGGGGCGAACGCAGTCTTTCGTTTACCGGCGATCTGGGACGGCCTGGATTGCCGATCCTGCGCGATCCTTCGCCGATGCCGGCCGCCGGATTGCTCATCAGCGAAAGCACCTACGGCGGACACGCGCACGAAGCCGTCGAGGAGACGGCGGAGCAACTCGGCGACGTGGTGCGTCGGGTGGTCGAGCGCGGCGGCAAAGTCCTGGTACCCGCCTTCAGCGTGGGCCGCACCCAGACCTTGGTTTATTTTTTGCATCAACTCCGCAACGCCGGACGCCTGCCCAACGTGCCGATCTTCGTCGATAGTCCGATGGCGATGCGCGCCACCGAGGTATTCCGCGCTCATCCCGAATGTTTCAACGAGGAGACATTGCGGCTGCTGCGAGAACATCCCGAACTGTTCGGCGAGCGCGAGGTAATCTACATCGACAAGGTTCACGAGAGCATCGCACTGAACGACCGGCGCGAGCCGTGCATTATCGTCTCGGCCAGCGGCATGTGCGAAGCCGGTCGGATTTTGCACCACCTCAAGCACAACATTGAAGACCCGCGAAGTGCTATTTTGATCGCCGGCTATCAAGCGGCCGATACGCTCGGCCGGCGCATCGTCGAACGCAGGCCGGAAGTTCGTATTTTGGGACAAACGCGAGCGCTTAAGGCCGAGGTCGTGGTACTCAACGGCCTCTCGAGCCACGCCGATCACGCCGGTTTGCTGGCGAACCTCGCCCCGTTACAAGCGACGGCGGCAGCCGTCCGTCTGGTTCACGGCGAGCCGGAGCGGTCGGAAAAGTTGGCCGAGGATCTACGCAAGTCCGGCTTCGCCGATGTGGCCATACCCGAACGTGGCGAGAGAGTGAATCTGTCTTCTTCTACTAGATAATTAGGGTCGTTTTTATGGCTATAAATCTTCGTCGGCGCTCGCGTTGGGAAAGGCAGGCAGCATGACCGCGCGCATTCTTCTTCATCCTCGGCGCGCTCGACCTTTTTATGGTCGGCATCCGTGGGTTTACGCGGGAGCTATCGCCGCCGTTGAGGGGGGGCCTGCCGACGGCGAGGAGGTCGAGGTGCTTTCTCACACCCGCAATTTCGTGGCGCGCGGCTTATACAACAGCCGCAGCAAGATTCGCGTTCGGCTCTACACATGGGACGCCGATGAACCGCTCGATCGAGCCTTCTTCCGCGCCCGAATCGAGGACGCTGTCCACCTACGACGGCTGCTCGATCTGGATGGGCCGGGACGCGCGTGCCGAATGGTGTTCAGCGAAGGCGACGGACTGTCCGGCTGCATCGTCGATCGCTACGACCGTTGGCTGTCCGTTCAATTTACCTCGTTGGGATTGGCGGAGCGGCGCGAGTGGATCGTGGAAGCCTTGGTCGATCTGTTTCAACCGGCGGGGATCTATCAGCGCACCGAGCGCGGCATCGGCCAGCTCGAAGGACTGGAGGCGAAAGACGAACTGCTCTGGGGCCATGCCCCCGACGGACCCATTGCCATTGATGAAGCCGGGTTGCGCTTCTTCGTCAACCTAACCGAAGGGCAGAAGACCGGCTTTTATCTCGATCAGTGCAACAACCGCCAAGCAGTCGCGCCGCTGGCGCGAGGCCGCCGCATGCTCGATGCCTTTTGCTACACCGGCGGCTTTGGGATCCATGCCGCCCGGGCTGGAGCCAACTCGGTGTTGGGCGTCGATCAATCGGAGTCGGCGTTGCAATTGGCGCGCGACAACGCGCAAATCAACGGTTTGGACAATGTCGCGTTCGTACGAGGCGATGTTTTCGACGAATTGAACGCCTTGGCGGAGCGCGGCGAACGCTTTGGTATTGTAGTTCTCGATCCACCCAAGTTCGCGCGGGCGCGGCACGCCGTCGAGGAAGCATTGCGGGGCTATCGGCGCTTGCAGGGACTGGCGCTGCGTCTGCTCGAGCCGCACGGCTTTCTGGTAACTTGCTGTTGCTCTGGATTGATAAGCATGGATATGCTGGAAGACTTGATGGCGCAGCTGGCCGCCGATGCCAAGCGCGTCGTGCGCATTCTTCATCGTTGCGGCCCGTCTCCGGATCATCCGGTGTCGGTGTCGTGCTTGGAATCGCACTATCTAAAATGTATCATCGCCCATGTGCGCTGAATTCGATGGGGTTCGCCGCGATGCGCGCGGACGAGCGAAAAGTGAAACCGCGAAAGTCTCGCAAGGTATAATCTGCAACGCCCATTTACGATTTCGTACACGAAAGGAAACACCTCGATGATTCGCGACCGTTCCGTAGTTGTCTTGCTGGTCCTCGCTTTGTGCGCTCCGTTGGGACGCGCCGCCGACCTCGATCCGTATCTGCCCGAAGACACCGAAAGCGTTCTGAGCGTCAATTTCAAGCAGATCCTCGCTTCGGACCTCATTAAGAAGCAGGTCTTGGAGATGGCTCAGGAAGCGCTGCGCGGCAACGATCAGGTGCAGGACGTGTTAAAAGATCTCGGTCTCGATCCGTTTAAGGATCTGGATCGCCTGGTCGTCGCTTCTCCGGGTGGGACCGAAAAGGATCGCGGCCTGATTGTTTTGCATGGAAAATTCGACGTGGCCAAGTTCAAGGCCAAGGCCGAAGAAGTCGCTAAAGAGAACTCGGAGCATTTGAAGATTCACAAAGTCCTCGGCGGCAAGCAGCTGCTCTATGAGGTAAACATGCCGGATCTGGACGAGCCGATTTTTGTCGCCGTCCCCAGCCGCGACACGCTGGTGTTCTCGCCGGGCAAAGATTACGTTCTCGACGCCCTGAAGAAAAGCGGCAAGACTGAGAAGCCGACTCTGAAGAATAAGAAATTCCAAACGCTGCTCGAAAAGATCGACGGCAAGCAAAGCGTGTCGCTGGCGGTGGTGAAAACACCGGGCCTTACCAAGGCGTTGGAGCAAGCACCCGGCGACGTGAAAGCGATCCTCGGCACCATTCAGGCCCTCGGCGGCGGTCTGACGATTACCGACGAGGTCAAGCTGGAGTTCGTCGTAACCGCCGAGAATGCCAAAGATGCACAGGAACTGCAAAAGTCTGCCAAGGCGGGTCTCAGTCTGGCGGTCGCGGGCTTGGCGGCCCTCACGCAGATGAACCCCGCGCCGGGGATCGAAGTGGTCGTGGACTTCGTGAAATCGATTAGCGTGAAGAGCAATGGAGCGAACCTCGTGATTAAGGGACGGATTTCGAGCGACACGATCGAGGAAGCGATCAAGAAAAAGAGCCAATGAGGTCTTTTTTATGTACATGGCTCCCGTCTCGTCCAACGGGGGCCACTCGAACGAAAGGAATCGTTTTCATGCGAAATTGGATGCGAGTTACGGCCTTCGGCCTGTTCGCACTGGCCATCGTCTCCCCGGCACGAGCCGCTGCCGAGCCAGCGGGACAGAGCCGAGCCGAGCCGGATCGTCTGACGCCCAGCGACGCCGAGGCCATCGTCCATATGAACGTGCGGCAAATGCTGAAGGCCGCGCTGGTGAAGAAGCACGCCTTCGAACCTCTTCAGACGCTGCTGCAACGCAACGACGAACTACGGCAGATTCTTCGGGCCGCCGGTCTCAATCCACTCAAAGACATCGACACGATCGAATTGAGTACGAGCGGCAATCCGCTGGAAGGCGGCAAAATGTTGACGGTGGTGCGAGGCGACTTTTCTCCAGAAAAAGCTCGAGCGGCCGCCGAAGAGTACGCCAAAAAGCATCCCGAACGTCTGAAAATTGTCAAGGTCGGCCAAACGACGGTGTGGGAGATCCCCAGCGATCCGAAATCGTTCTATGCCTCCTTCGCCGGCAACAAAGCGCTCGTGCTGACGGCGAAGAAAGAGGACACGGCCGCCGCCGTCGCCCGCGCCGACCAAACGCCGCCGCAGTCTAATTCCTCCATGCGAGCCACACTCGACCATCTCGAAGGTAGCGAGACCATGTGGATGGCGATGGTGGTCACCGACGACATCAAGCAATTGCTCAAGAGCGACGATACGACCAAAGAGTTTGGCTCCACGATGAGGTCGATTACCGGCGCGCTGAAACTGAGCGACGACGCCCATTTCTCTCTCGTCGTCCACGCCGACAGCCCCAAAGCCGCCGAGAAGATCAAGGACAAGATTCAAGAAATGATGCAGTTGCTCACCTTCCTCGGTGCGGGCAAGGATGCCAACGGACGACTCGTTAAGGAAATCATCGGCAGTATCAAGTTGAACGCAGACAAGAACGATGCCCGTCTGACACTCGAGATAACCGAAGCCCAGATCGAGAAGGCCGGTAAAAAGAGTCCGTGAGCCGCGTCGATTGAGACGTTTCGCAGCTTGAAGTAATTGAAACGACTCGCCGCATACCTTTCTGCGACAGGTTCTATCAGAGCCGCGATCGTGGGGAAGCCTCTTTCGCGCCGTTTCGCCCTGCTCCTCGCGGTCGCGGCTCTGAAATCATCCTTATCGGACAGTCCCTCACTCGTTTCGACGATCCCCTCCTCCCAAAAATCCGCGCCAGTCGCGCTACATGCCGCGCGGGATCGCATCTTGAAAGGTAGACGAGAACGATGGCCCGAATCCGCGGGCGGCCGCGCTCTCGGTCTTGGTACATGCGACATATCGAGGTACTGCGATGAGCCGAACATTCGTGGCGAGATGGACTGCGTTGGCTTGCGGCCTTTTACTGGGCGCACTCTCGATGCGTTTCGGAGCGATGCCGCTCTCCGTCGCGGAGTCTAAGGAGCCGGTGGTAAAGGCGAGGTCCGGCGACGATATTTTCGGCACCACCAAGGTGTGGAAAATACACCTGGAGCTATCGGGCAAGGAATATGAAGCGATGCAGCCTGCCACCTCCGGCTTTGCTCTTCCCGGCGCTCCGCCCGCGCCCGCCACATCGAAGGCGGGCAAGGACAAACGGGACAGCGAGCGCAACCAGTTCGGCACCGAGTTTCCTTGGGCAAAGGGAACGCTCGCGCTGGGGGACAAGACGTACAAGGACATCGGTATCCGCTATGCGGGCGACATTACCTATTTCGTGTCGTCTCGCGGACTGAAGCGGCCCTTCAAGATCGCCTTCAACAAATTCGGCGAACAGACCTTTCATGGGCTGGCCTCCCTCGACCTCCATGCCGCGCCGATGGACGCCACGAAGGTCCGCGAGGCACTCGCTCTATCGCTGTTCCGAAGGATGGGTGTCCCCGCGCCGCGCACCGCCTTCGTCGAAGTCCGTCTGACGGTTCCCGGCAAGTACAATAAAGAATGTCTCGGACTCTATATCGCGGTCGAAAATGTGGACAAACGCTTTCTCCGCGAGCGCTTCGGTACCGACGAGGGGACGGCGATGAACCCCGTCGGCGTTCGCAGCATCGATTATTTTGGCGACAATTGGGAGCGCTATAAAAGCCAATACCGGCCGCAAGTCGAGCCGACCGAGAAAGAACGGCAGCGGATCGCGGCCTTCGCCAAGCTGGTCCATCGGGCCGACGATGCCGACTTCAAGAAAGAGATCGACTCGTATCTCGATGTGGATGCGTTCTTGCGCTTCTTGGCGGCCAACGCCTTGACCGCGAATCTCCAGAGCGTCTTCGCCTTGGGTAATAACTACCATTTATATCTGCATCCCAAGACGCATCGGTTTGTCTTCGTCGCCGGTGAACTCGAATTCGCGTTGGCAAACTTTCTGTTGATGGGCACGGCGGATCAACTCATGGATCTCAGTCTCGCGCATCCGTATGCGGGAGACAACAAACTGGTGGACCGCCTCCTGTCGATCCCGGAAGTCGAGGTGAAGTATCAAAAACTACTGAAAGAACTGTCCGAGAAGGCGTTCGCCAAAGATCGGCTTTTGCGAGAGATTGAGGCGTTGAATCAGCTGACTAAGGAGCCTTTGGCCAACGAAAAGAAAGCGGCGAGCGCGCGGAAAGAAGGCCCAATCGGTTTCGGCCCTCCGGGGACTGCATCCCCCCAGCCACCCGATCTACAAACCTTTGCCGACAAGCGAACCGCCTCGGTGGCCGCTCAACTTTCGGGCAAAAGCAAGGGTTATGTGCCCGCCGGCTTCGGCTTCGGTCCAGGAGCCGGTAGGCCAGGCGGCGGCAGACCAGGCATCGGCAGGCCCAGCCAGCCCATGGACGAGAATCGGTTCCGCGAGACCCTGAAGGCTCCGGAGGGCTTCGACGCGACTTTGTTCGCCGCTCCGCCGAAGGTGGGTTATCCCGTGGCGTTGGCGGTAGCTCCAACGGGTGAAGTGTTCGTGGCCGTCGACGAACAGGGGTCGATTGGTCGAGCGCCCGGCGGCGGGAAGGTTCTTCGTTGCGTGGATCGGGACGGCGATGGCAAAGTCGATGATGTCACCGTGTTCGCCAAGATGGACCATCCGCGCGGCTTGATCTATCAAGACGGAAGGCTCTGGGTTTTGCATCCACCCTTCCTCAGCGTCTACCACGACGGAGGCAAGGGCGAGGCCGACAAATCGGAAATCCTCGTCACCGGCCTGACCAGCGACATGATCGACAAGCGCGGCGGCGATCACACCACCAACGGCATTCGCATGGGGGTGGATGGGTGGATCTACATTGCCGTCGGCGACTACGGCTGCCCGGAAGCGAAAGCCAAGGATGGCAGCCGCATCACTATGCGGGGCGGCATCGTCCGCGTTCGACCCGATGGCACCGACCTGGAAATCTTCGCCACGGGGCTGCGAAACCCCTTCGACATCGGCATCGACCCATCGATGAACTTGTTCACGCGCGACAATAACGACAACCGATCCGGCGGCTGGGACATTCGCGTCAGTCATCTCATTCAAGGCGCGTACTATGGCTATTCCCAGCACTATGCCAACTTTGCCGATGAGATCATGCCGCCACTCGGACAATACGGAGTCGGCTCCGGAACCGGCACACTGTACCTCCAGGACGAACGCTGGCCGGAGAAGTACCGCAACGTGTTAATCACCGGAGACTGGGGCCGGAATGAGATCTACCGCCACGAATTACGTCCCGCTGGGCCGACCTTCAATCTAAAGCAAGAGGTTTTTCTGCGCATGCCCCGCCCCACGGGGATGGACCTAGATGGCAGCGGGAGACTCTACGTTGCCAGTTGGCAAGGGGGCGAGGCCAGCACTTACGTTGGTCCGAACGTCGGATTCATCGCCCGCATCACTCCGCGCGGATGGAAGCCGACGCCGACCCCGAATCTGAAACAGGCCGATCTCGTCGAGCTAATTCGGCTTCTCCGTGATCCGAACGCTATCCCCCGCCTCCACAGTCAGCGGCAGATCCTGCAACGCGGAGCGAACGCCAAGGCATCGCAACTTCTCGCGGCTCTGGCGTCCGATCCCAGGGCGTCCCTTGAGAGTCGAGTTGCAGCCATCTTTACCCTCAAACAGTTGGACGGGAAGAAGTCGCATCCGACTCTAATAAAACTGGCCGACGATGCCTCGCTGCGAGAAGCCGTCTTTCGCGCCTTAACGGATCGAAAAAAAGATTTAGATGGCCTCGACTCGAAGCGATTTGTCGCAGCCCTGGCCGACCCCTCGACCCGCGTGCGCGCCCAGGCTTTGATTTGCCTGACCCGACTCCACGAGGTATCCGCGGCGCGGAGCATTCTTCCGTTGACGGCTCGTCCTCAAGGTTCCCTCATGCCGACGAAGACTCCCGTTCACGCCCAGCCCGATCCCGACCGCGTGCTGCCTCACTTGGCGGTACGCGCCCTGGTCTCGTTGGGCGCGATCGAAGTCTGCCTGGACGCCATCGACGGTCCCTATGCCCAAGGAGCTTTGTGGGCGCTGCGCTCGATGCACGACAAGAAGACAGTCGATGGATTGATCGAAAAAGCGCGGACGACTTCCACTCCCGAGGTGCGTCGGGAAGTATTGGCAGCCTTGATCCGTCTGTATCACCGCGAGGCGGACTATAAGGGGGTGTGGTGGGGAATCGCTCCTGAAAACTCCGGTCCCTATTACGACGCCATCGAGTGGGAGCAAAGCAAGCGTATCGAGTCGGTCGTCGTCAATGCCCTTCGTGTCGCCGATCCGAGTACCACCGCGTTCCTCATGGCCGAATTGAAGCGGAACCGAGTGGCGCTCAACGACTTGCCCGGTCGTCCCGAAAGCAGTCCCGTCGCGGAGAACACCACGGTCGTCCTCCAGAAGAGCGATCCGAGAAATCCCAATCAGATCGGCAACCTGCCTGTGGACGAGGCTTTGAGACGGGCATTGCAAGCCAAGGGGAATGCCGTAAAGGGCAAGGCGCTCTTTCAGTCTCAATCTTGCAACGCCTGTCACACCGATGCCGAGGGGCAGACGATGAAAGGCCCGCATTTGGTCGGCATCGGCAAACGCTATAGTGCCGCCGAGTTGGCCGAATCCATCCTGAAACCCAGCGCTAAGATCGCCCAGGGATTCGAGGCGTATCACTTTGAGATGTCCAACGGCAAAACGTACACCGGATTCATCTTCAGCACCAGCGCTCGGACACTGCGGATTCGAGAAGCGACGGGCGCGCAACACGAACTACAACGGACTCAGATTGAAGCGCAGGCGATCCAGAAGCAGTCGATCATGCCCGAAGGTCTGGTCGATAACCTGACGCCCGAACAGTCCGCCGATCTGGTGGCTTACCTTCAATCTTTGACGGACAAGGACGAGAAGCCGGCGCAACGGCGTCGTGCCGACCCTCCGCCCGTGCAAATGACGGCGCAAGAAGACCACAAGCGCACGATGGACCTGCTCAAGATCAAGTCGCTTCGCCGTGGTGCGGATGGGCGCAACACCAAGGCAGCCAACGCGGCCAACTACGACGAGGCCAAGGCCAACCCCTATCCGAAGCTGCCGGACCCGCTCGTCTTGAAGAACGGTGACAAAGTAACAACGGCGGAGGTTTGGACCAAGAAACGAAGGGCGGAGATCCTCGAAGACTTCGACGGCGAAGTGTATGGCCGGGTTCCCAAAGTCACGCCTTCGGTCAAATGGGAAATTACCGATACGAAAAAGGACAAAGTTGGCGAGATAGAGGTCGTGACGAAAAAGTTGGTCGGCCACGTCGATAACTCGTCGTATCCGCAAATCGGCGTGGATATTCAACTCACGCTGACGACGCCCGCGGAGGCCAAGAAGCCGGTGCCGGTTATTATGGAGTTTGGCTTCGGCGGGCGAGGCTTCGGTCCCCCTCCCGGCGGTCGAGGCGGACCCAGCTGGCAAGAACAGGTCCTAGCCAAGGGTTGGGGCTATGCCATCGTCGTTCCCAACAGTATCCAGGCCGACAACGGCGCGGGATTGACCAAGGGGATCATCGGTCTGTGCAACAAAGGCCAGCCGCGCAAGCTGGACGACTGGGGGGCACTGCGGGCCTGGGCATGGGGAGCCAGTCGTGCCTTGGACTATTTCGAGACGGATCAGGCTGTGGACGCCAAGAGGGTTGGGATCGAGGGGCTTTCTCGCTACGGCAAGGCGGCGATCGTGACCATGGCCTACGACGAGCGCTTTGCCATCGGTTTCATCGGCTCTTCGGGAGAGGGAGGCGTCAAGCTCCACCGCCGTAACTTCGGTGAACTGGTGGAGAACGTCGCCGGCGCGGGCGAATACCACTGGATGGCCGGCAACTTCCTCAAGTACGCCGGTCCCCTGAAATGGGACGATCTACCCGTCGATTCGCACGAGCTGGTCGCTGTGTGCGCCCCGCGTCCGGTTTTCATCAGTTGCGGCTCGTTCAAGGTGGAAGGCGGATGGGTCGATGCCAAGGGGATGTTCCTGGCCGGCGTCGCCGCCGCGCCCGTCTACCGCCTGCTGGGGAAGAAAGATTTGGGCACGACTGAAATGCCTCCGGAAGAGAAGGCGCTCATCGACGGCGAGATCGCCTTCCGACAACACAGCGGCGGACACACCACCGGACCCAACTGGCCCACTTTCCTTAAATTCGCCGAACGCTATCTTAAAAAGCCATAATTAGGAGAAAGGAACAGGTCTCTCGATACTCATGCTTCCGTCGATTCCGCTCACTCCAGCCACATTGCGGGCTGGGCGTCGCTGGGCATGCGCCAGTCGCCGCGCCCCGGTTTTACCCTTGTTTTTCATTGTCATCTCTCTTTTATGCAACCGAGTTGACGGATTGACGAACCATCCGAACGAGCGCCGCTTCCGCGAAGCGGCGCTCGTCGGGTTGGTTTGTTTAAGCCGAACTTTTTCCGCGAAGCGCGTACCCTTGCACGCTGGCTGCGAAGTCGTTCACATCGTATTGGCTCAGCAGTTTGGTCAAGCTCTCGTGAACGCTCTCCTCGGCGCTGCAACGGCTGGAAGCCAGGGACATGCCATTGTCACTGGACATGGGCGGGGCGCAGCAGCCGGACTGATTTTCAACCTTGGCGTAGGCGTTCAGATCCTTGCCCGTATCCACCACTTGAATCGCCTCGAAACCAGCGTCCCGCAGCTCGCGTTCGTAGTCGGCGATGAGGACGGCTCCGGCGATGCAGCCGACGTAGGCCATGATGTTGCGGGCCAGATCGTCCGGCAAGGGCCGCTTCAAGGCAATATCGGAGACGGCAAGGCGTCCGCCGGGTTTGAGGACGCGGTACACTTCGCGGAAGACGGCTCCCTTATCCGGAGCGAGGTTGATGACGCAGTTGGAAATGACGCAATCGACCGAGGCATCGGGCAGCGGCAGCTTGTCGATGGTGCTGAGATGGAAGGCGACGTTGTCCAAGCGTTGACTCGCAGCATTGCGGCGGGCGCGGTCGATCATCTCCGGCGTCATGTCGATGCCGATGGCCTTGCCTGTGGGACCGACTTTCTTCGCCGCCAACAGAACGTCCAATCCGCCGCCGCAGCCGAGATCGACCACGGTTTCCCCCGGCCTCAGATGGGCGAACGCCGTCGGATTGCCGCACGATAATCCCATGTTCGCCTCGGCGGGAATCGACGCCAGTTCCTCCGGACTGTAGCCGAACGCCTCGGCCACGGCGCGAACGCCGGCGTGTTCGCT
>JAKBCS010000056.1 GCA_021807595.1 Planctomycetota bacterium
GGCAGCAAGACAAACGGCCCAAGGATGCGGGTTCGGGAGCGACATTCAAGCCACCTCCACCTGGGCCGACTAACGGAGCGATGTCATCCAAGTAGCTCGCCAGGAAATGCTTGGCACTGAAATCGGACGTATCTCCGATAAGGCCAGTGGCACTATAATCCACAAATAGCAAGTTGCCGTCGTTGTTGGCGACGAAGAGGTGCCCTTGGCCATCTACCGACGCCTGGTCGAATGCGGCACTGTACCCCGTAAAGGATCTCTTACTGACGATGACCCCCGAGGTATTAATCTGGGCAATCTCGTTGCCGCCGACCACGATAAAATCTTCCGTGAAGGGATCGTAGGTGATCCCGTGGGCGGCGGTAAGCCTGGTGATGAGCGCTGTCGTCTTAGGGGAGGTATTCAAGTTGGTGATTGTGCCAAAGTTGCCGTTGCCCCCGTTGCCGCTGGCGGTGTAGAAGGCGTCACCGTTCTTGTCGAAGGCGATTCCCGTGATGACGGGGTTGCTCCCACCGATGGTTTTCGTCACGCCGTTCCCATAGGGGTTGGTGGGCACCTCGGCCAAACCTGCCGAGCTAACCTCTGATCCACCCCCATACACCGTATTCCCGTTTGGAGAGAGGGCCAGGTGATAGACATCCACCCCGCCGGTGCTGAGAGTATTGAGGACTTGTCCATTGCTGGGATCGACGCGATAAATGTCCGAATTCTGGCCGCCGATAAGCAGCGTCTTGCCGTCGGCAGCGAAAACGATGCCATCGGCACCGATTCGTCGATTGGTGGTGATGGTTTTCGCAGTGCCGAAGCCGAGGATATGACCGGTCGGGTTGTAGTTAAAAGAAACCGAATGTACGCGGTCGGTGGCGGGTCCATAGCCGGCGCTGGAATCGTAGTAGGTGGTGAAGTAAAGCGTCCCTGTGATGGGCCCCGCCCTAACGGGACTATCGTTCCAGAGAAAGTCTCCGAAGACCACTAGGGAGACGAGGAGAAACCATCGAGTGGACTGGCCGTACTGCATAGGAGAAACTCCTGTGAGGAGAGTAGAAAAGGCTTTAGAACCCTGTTCAACTCGCTATTAGAACAATTATGAGTGGTATGGCTTGTGGACGTCTCTTCCTCCTCGCGCGAGATCTCGCCCTCCCCTATCCTCATCTTGAAGCCGAGACGCGGACCCGCCTCAATTTCTTATTTTCAACTATCCTTTCGGCCATTTCCTCTCTATTATTGAGTACGTCGCACCCTAACGCGAACTCGTCGATTTTCTCCCAAACGCGGTTTCTCCACCAAAGGACGAACTCGTTATGCCCAATTCGCTCTCATTCGATCTGCTTACGACGCTGTTGTTGCCGCTGCTCTCCTCTCCGGAAGCCGAAGAGGCTTGGCGGGTTTTCTTCGCGCGCTATTGGCCGCTGCTCGTCTCGTGGGCCATGAAGGGCGGCGTCGGACGCTCGAACGCCGAGCAGATCGCTTCGCAAGTGCTGCTCAAACTGTCTTGCGGTCGTACTTTGGCGGCCTTCGACCGGGGACGCGGACGCTTTCGACCTTGGCTGCGCAAAGTCGTTCATCGCGTGACACTCGATTTCCGGCGCGAGTTGCGAAAGACTCCTGGCGGCGTCGGACGCGGCGGCGATAGTGAAAAAGCGCTCGATTCGCTGCTGGATACCGAAAGCCTTGATGGACTGGCGGAGGATCTCGATGTCCGGTTGTCGCACGATTTGCGCCAAGCGGAGTCCGCCATCGAGCGCGTCCGGGAACGCCTCAAAGCCAACACCTGGGGGGCGTATTATCGCACCGCCATTTTGGGTAACTCCGCGGTCGAAACCGCCGATGCGTTGGGGTTGTCCGTCGCCGCCGTTTACATGGCCAAGCAGCGCGTTGCCGCGATGCTCGAAGAAGAAGGCCGAATCGCACTTCCTTATAAGTGAGGTAGGAGAGGGCATGACCGAGGCGCACCTTTCTTCCGAGGCGATGCAGCGGTTGCTGCGAGACGATCTCTCGACGTTAGAGTTGGCGGCGAGCGACGCGCATTTGCGCCTTTGTCCGCATTGCCGGTCGCAGATGGATGAATTGACGGCGGCGACTCCTCCCGCCGCCGTCTTCCTTCCTCCGTCGCCGCGAGGAACTGTTTTGCCCAGCGCGCCGCCGGGCTTGGAACGATTGGAAGTAATCGGCGCGGGCAACACGGCCACGGTTTATCGAGCTTGGCAGCCGCGTCTGAATCGCGTCGTGGCCTTGAAAGTGTTGACTGGCGGTTGGTCGAGCGAAGAAGAAGCGCAACGGCGATTTCAAACGGAAATCGAGGCCGCCGCCACGCAGAACCATCCGCATATCGTGCAACTGTTCGAGGTCGGAATCCATGAAGGGCGTCCGTATTTCGTCATGGAATTCTGTGCGGGCGGCAGTTTGGCGCAGCGTTTGAAACACGGTCCTCTCTCGGCGCGCGAAGCGGCAGAGCTTCTCGAAGTCGTGGCGCGGGCGCTGGACTCCGTTCACTCCAGCGGCTTCATCCACCGCGATCTGAAACCTGGGAACATCCTTTTCGATCTGCGTCGTTGTCCCAAGATCGCAGACTTTGGGGCGGTGAAGCGGCGGCACGACATTGAGGCCGCGACGCCGGTGGGCAGTGTTCTCGGCACTCCGCCCTATCTCGCGCCGGAACAGATTGACGGCTCCCGTCCCACCGATTCCCGTTGCGATCTTTATGCGTTGGGAATCATTCTTTACGAGTGTCTCGTGGGACGACCGCCTTTTCCAGTGGAGTTCTCCTTCGAGTCGCTGTTCGACCTACTGACTTGCGAACCGCCGCCGCTGCGCTTGCTGAATCCCCACCTGCCGCGCGATTTGGAGACAATCTGTCTGAAATGTCTGGAAAAGGATCCGGGCCGACGTTATCGAACGGCGCTGGACTTGGCCGAAGACCTGCACCGCTTTCTGAAACATCGTCCGGTACTCGCGAGGCGAGTCGGCGTCTACGGTCGAGCGCGGCGTTGGAGTCGGCGCAATCCGTTGTCGGCGGCCTTGACTGCGCTGCTGCTTCTGACACTCACCGTTGGCTTGGCGTCGTGCGGTTATCTGTGGTATGGGGCCGTGGAAAGTCGAGAGGAAACGGATGCGGCGCGGCGCGAGGCGGAAGAGCATTTTTTGCGTTCGCGCCGCCTGCTTCCGGAGCTAGTGGCGACTGCGAACAGTCCGTGGCAGTCCACGGTGGAACAACGGCAAGTTCGTCGCGCGGCGTTACAGCAAGCGGCCGGCCTTTACCGCGAACTCTATCGCGCGCGACCGTTCGAGATCGAGTTGATGGAAGAACTCGCTCAAGTGCTGACCGCCTTGGCCCAAGTCGCTCGCTTGAGTGGGCAATGGGAAGATGCGCGCCGCTATGCCGAGGAAGCCGTGCAATTGTGGGCGAATCGAGCCGAGCAAGACTGGAATTCATTGCGCTATCGCCAAGCCTTTGCCGATTCTCTCATGCAATGGGCGTTGGCCGAAAACCGATTCGGACGCGCCGATAAAATGGAGGAAGCGTATCGTCGGGCGATTGCCCTCTATCAAAGTTTAACCGAGGACGATCCAACGAACGAAACGTACCTCTTGATGGCTGCCGCGGCGCGCGTCCGACTTTCCGTTGCCGTACTCGGCAAGGTGCGAATTGACGATTCCATTACTCTCCTAAACGAGAATCGGCGAAGCCTGGAAAATCGCTTAAACCAAGCGAGCGATTCGCCCTCCGTGCGTCTGGCTCTCGTTGAAACGCTGTTTCGCCTCGGCCAACGCCTTGAGCTACGCAACAACAAACGGGCCGCGCTGCAGTGTCGGCGCGACGGTCGAAAAATCGGCGAAGGTTTGAACGATTACTTTCCGAATAATTCCCGCGCCTGGTACTTTCCCGCCGCTTGCGGTCGCTTGCTTCCTCCCGACGAACCCGATGCGTTGTCGTCGGCGTCGGCGTTGCCCGATTTGGAGCGTGCGGCTCGATTGATGGAGAGTCGGTTCGTCCTCAATCTCGATGCCGAGAGCGAATGGGAACTGTTGGAGGAAGTGAATCGTGACCTTGCGGATTGTTATGTGGATTGCGGTCGTCCTCAAGAAGCGCTGCGTTTGGAACATCGAAATGTAGAGTTCCTGGGGCAATATCGTTCGGAAATGGTTTTTCCGGATTTATTGCATATCGAGAGACTAGCTCGCTTGGCGTTGCGCGAAAAGGATGCCGGAGAAAAGACGGCCTCGCGAGGGCACGCCCGCCAGGTCGTGGATGAAATGGAAGCTTATTGTCGTATCCACGCTCTCGACGCGGGCCGATTGGAATCTGCGCTCGATCGCGCCAACTCATTGGCTCCGATCCTCCGTCATGCCGGTGCGACGGATCAATCGCGCCGCCTCATGGAGTTGATGCGGAGAATCATCGACCAACGGGTCGGGGCGAATCCCACCCCAGAGAATGTGCGCCGACTTTCGGAAGTTTGGATGCAGTTGGCGAAATGTTGCATGCGCGACGACCTCGACGGTGTGGAAGCCGCCCTCGTTAAATCGGTGTCGGCGGCGCGCCGCTTCGCCGCCGTTGGTCGCGACAACCATTCGCTGTTGGATCATCGCCTTCGCCGCCTAGCCCGTTTTTATGGCGAGAAGGAAAGGCATGCGGAGGCCATCGCTTATTTGCTCGAATGCGAAACTCTTTGCTCCCACTGCGCCGAAAGCTTGCGCGGTCTGGCCCAAAACCTCCGCGAATTGGCCGAGAAGTCGAGTCGAAAAAACCTAGGAACCACCGCATCCGAGAGTTCCGAGATTCAAAAGTATCTGGTGGAAGCGTTGCGGATCGAAAGATCCGCCGCCGCTTGCGAAACGAAGCACCAATGAGGCGATCATCGTTCGTCGATTGCCGAGGCCAGAGCCTGCCATTCCGACAGTCTACTCCTTTCTCGATGCAAACTTGGCAGGGCGAACGCTTGTAAGACGCGGCAGGCATTTCGCATAACATCTTGTCGGTATTACTCTTTCGCATGGATCGAACAACGGGCACGAGAGTTGCATTCCCCCTCCACACACGAGGGATTCGTACCAGAATAGGATTTGGGAGATTGCTCCATGAAGATCAAACCGCTCGGCGATCGGATTGTGATCCGTCGTTTTGATGCGCAAGAGAAAACGGCGGGCGGCATCATTCTGCCGGACTCGGCCAAAAACAAACCCCAGAAGGGCAAAGTGCTGCACGTCGGCCCTGGCCGGTTGCTCAAGGACGGCAACCGTCAACCCCTTCAAGTAAAAGAGGGCGATGTGGTGCTGTTCACCAACTGGGCCGGCGATGAATTCAAGGAAATTCGGGGCGAAAACATTCTCCTCATGCGCGAGGAAGACGTTTTGGCAGTAGTCGAAGAATAAAGTTCTGGGTTCCGATCGCATACGACTCAGAACTCAGGACTCAGAACTCAGAACTCAGAACTTGGAGGAAACATGGCTGCGAAGCAGATTGCATTCGATCAAGAAGCGCGCGAAGCAATGCGTAAGGGCATTGCCAAACTCGCTCGCGCCGTCAAGGTGACACTCGGTCCCAAGGGACGCAACGTCATTCTTCAGAAATCGTTCGGCTCGCCGACGGTGACCAAAGACGGCGTCACCGTCGCCAAGGAAATCGAGCTGGAGGACAAATACGAGAACATGGGCGCTCGCATGGTCAAGGAAGTGGCCAGCAAGACCAGCGATGTGGCCGGGGATGGCACCACGACCGCGACCGTATTGGCCGAGGCCATCTTCAATGAAGGACTGCGGGCCGTCGTTTCCGGTGCCAATCCGATGTTGATGAAACGCGGCATCGAACGCGCCGTCGACGATCTTGTCGCCAAACTCTTGAGCATGAAGATCGACGTGAAGACCAAGCGAGACATGGAGAACGTCGCTTCGGTTGCCTCGAACAACGACCGCGAGATCGGCAAGATTATTGCCGAGGCGATGGACAAGGTCGGCAAAGATGGTGTCATCACCGTCGAAGAAGGCAAGGCGCTCCAGACCACGCACGATTTCGTCGAAGGCATGCAATTCGATCGCGGCTATCTGTCGCCGTACTTTGTCACCGATCCACAGAAGATGGAGTGCGAGCTGGAAGACCCCTACATCCTCATTTACGAAAAGAAGATTTCCAGCAACAAGGATCTGGTTCCGGTACTGGAAAAGGTGTTGAATCAGGGTAAGCCGATCCTGATTCTGGCCGAAGAGGTTGAAGGCGAAGCGTTGGCGACCTTGGTTATCAACAAGCTGCGCGGCACGTTCAAGTGTGCCGCCGTCAAAGCTCCCGGCTATGGCGATCGCCGCAAGGCCATGCTCGAAGACATCGCCATTCTCACCGGCGGCAAGGCCATCTTCGAGGATCTCGGCATTCAACTCGAGAGCGTGCAGTTGAAGGATTTGGGTCGAGCCAAGAAGGTCAAGATCGACAAGGACAACACGACGATCATCGAAGGCGCTGGCAAGAAGCAGGATATTCAAGGTCGCATTCAGGCGATTCAGCGCGAGTTGGAGAAATCGACCAGCGACTACGACAAGGAAAAGCTGAGCGAACGGATCGCCAAACTCTCCGGCGGCGTAGCCAAAATCAACGTCGGAGCGGCCACCGAGAGCGAGATGAAAGAGAAGAAAGCCCGCGTCGAAGACGCCATGCACGCGACGCGCGCCGCGGCTCAAGAAGGCGTGTTGCCCGGCGGCGGCGTGGCCTTGTTGCGAGTGTCGGCGGGGCTAAAAGCGCCGAAGGAACTGTCACACGATGAGGAGGTCGGCTACAACATCGTAGTACGGGCCTGCCGTGCGCCGATCCAGCAGATCGCCGAGAACGCCGGCCAAGACGGCGCGGTCGTGATGAACAAAGTTTTGGATAACAAGGAATCCAACCACGGCTACGATGCGCGTCTGGATCGCTACTGCGATATGGTCAAGGAAGGCATTATCGACCCGACCAAGGTGGTGCGTTCCGCGTTGCAGAACGCGGCCAGCGTCTCGACGCTGTTGCTGACCAGCGACGCCTTGGTGGCCGAGATTTCCAAGGACGACAAGAAGCCGGCCGGTGGCGGCGGCTACGACGATATGTACTAAGCGCGTCTCAATGCCGGTTAGCCGCGACGCGCCGCAGAGTGCGGGTGGGAGGCGCGTCGCGGCTAACCGGCTTGTTTTTCGTCCCGCTTACTCGCAAATGTCCCGATAGATGCACTCCCAGTCTCCGGCACACGCGGCGAGCGCGGCCAGGAGCGATGGATCGAACTGGCCCGGCGAATTGTTCAATACGTCCAACGCCTGTTCGTGACTCATGGCGGTCTTATGCTTGCGTTGACGGCGCAGAGCGTCGTAGACATCGGCGAGCGCAACGATTCGGGCGGCGGCAGGAATCGCGTCTCCCGAGAGGCGATCCGGATAGCCGCGACCGTCGAATCGCTCGTGATGGTGGCGGACGATGGCCCGCGCCGTGCCCATGAATTCTAAAGCATGACCGTGTTCCTGGCCCAACACTTCCAGGATGCGATCGCCGATCAACGGATGCGTTTCGACCAAAGCCCTCTCCGAAGCCGATAGTTTGCCGGGTTTCAGAAGCACCTCGTCGGACAGACCAATCTTGCCGATATCATGCAGCGGCACACAGCGATCCAACCGATCGAGGAATCGTTCGTCGATCAATCCGACCCAGGGCGGACGCTTGGCGGCATGAATGGCGAGAACGCGCGTGTACTGTTGGAGGCGGAGCAAATGACCGGGCGTCTCCCCGTCGCGCGATTCGGCCATTTTCGCCATCGCGAACAATAAGGCATCGTGGGCGCGGCGTACATCCGCGCCGCGCGAATGCAGGCTCTGCTGCAATTGTTGATTGGTAAGCATCAGCTGTTCCTTCAGCAAGTGAATGCGTTCTTGCGCTTCCTTGAGGCGCAAAACGTGCCCGACCTTGGCAAGCAGTTGATGCGGCTTAAACGGTTTGGGGATGTAGTCGTCCGCACCTCGCGGCAGCGCTTCGGAGAGATCGTTTTGATCGCCGCGCCCAGAAACGACGATGATTTTCAAATCGTGGCTGCTCAAACGCTCGCGAATCCGCCGGCACACTTCGTATCCGTCCATGTCCGGCAGGCCGAGATCGAGAAGGATCAAATCGAAAGGGCCGCCGTTTGGCCCATTGTTTGCTACCGCTGTCAGAGCCGACGCGCCGTCTTTGACTTCCACGCACTCGACTTGCAGCGATTGTAAAATGACGCGATGCAACATGCGAATATGCGGCTCGTCGTCCACAATGAGCGCGCGGCGGCGCGCCCCGGCCGCGAGCCGGGGCAATCCATTCGGGTGGACGGTCGATCCGAGTTTGGCTTCCGATTCGCGGTTGGCTTCCGAGGGGGCATCGAGGAACGGCGTCAGGGCGTTCATCACGGCCAGTGGAGAGGGCGGTCGTTTGGCGGGGTTGCGGTCCAACATCTGCGCGATGAGCTTTTCAAGTGCTTCGGGCGTATCGGGACGCAGACTCCGCAGTCTTCGAGGTTCCTGCTGTTGCAGCGCGCGGAGCGCCGCGCCGACATGACGGACGACCGGATAGGGGGTCTGCCCAGTCAAGAGCCAAAACAGCGTCGCGCCGAGGCCGTAAATGTCCGCTTCTTTGCCGACGGTCGAAGGGTCGAGGCTCTGCTCCGGCGGCATGAACTCCAGACTGCCGAGCAAGGCGCGCGGATCGGTCAGTTTGCTGCAAAACTGCCGCGCCAATCCGAAATCGACCAACTTCGCTTGCCCCGACGAAGTCAACAGAATGTTCGACGGCTTGATGTCCCGGTGAACGAGATGGCGATCGTGCGCGGCTTGCAACCCGCTGGCCGCTTGGTGTAAGTAGCGACACGCCGTCACCATGTCGCAAGGCCCATTGTCGAGAACGAGGCGTTCCAAATCGCCGCCCTCGATTTGCTCCATTACCAGATAAATTAACTCCGGTAAATTCGGGTCGGATGGCTTCACCTCTCCCGCGTCGAAAGCCACGACGATGTGCGGATGAAACAACTCGGCCTGGACGCGCATCTCAGAGTAGAAGCGTTCTTTGACCGAGAGGGGACAGTCGTCGTCGACCGGCAACACCTTAATGGCAACGCGACGCTTCATCAAGCTGTGTTCGGCAAGGAAGACGACGCCCATGCCGCCGCTGCCCAACGTATCGAGAACGCGATAATTACCCAATACCAGCCCGTGCGTCGAACCGGCAAGAACGCGGTCGAGCTGGTAATTCGTCAGCAGCCCGGACTGCACTAAAGCCTGGCCGATTTGCGCGCCGTCGGCGTACTGCGACAAACGCTCTTCGCGCTCGCTTAGGAAGACATCCACGACCCCAGATTGAAGTAGCCCAAGCCGAACGATCCGTTGCAGAAACGTGCGCGCGTCGGCGTGAAGTCCGTCGGCGGGCGGAGACTGGACGGCTTGGATGGGAACATCCTTGTCGTCGTGTCGAAGCACGCCGACGATGACTTCGCGTCTCGAATGCGACAGCGAGCCTTCCGTTTGTCCCGGAGCGTAATAGCGCGTCTGTCCATTGAGGAGGTCGGAGGGCGAATGAACGTCCATATTTCGTTCCCATCTGAAGATACGGTAGCGACATTGCCTCGATTGAGACCCCATGAAGCATAGGTCGCAATTCGCCATCGGGCAAAACGCGGACAAACTCTTGCCGAAGCGCATTTGTTCGCACTATGATGGGATTCTTGCCCTGGAGAGAAAAAGAGTCCCGGCGTGGGCTTGTCATCCGACGGCGCGAGGCATACCTTTCTCTCCGGACCCTCTAAATCTTGTGGTGGAGAAACTCATGAATCGGCGTGTGGGAATTACATTCGGAGCGGCTTTCCTCTCTCTCGGTCTCTGGTCGCTGACTGCCCACAGCGCGGGCGAAGAAGAGAAGGAGGCCCAGAAAGCGGTTCTCAAGTTGATGGAATCGATGGAGGGCAAAAAAGGCGATGTGAAGGCCCAGATTGCGGCGATCAAGAAGAAGTTCGACGAACTGAAGCCGATCATGTATGTGTACAAGCCCAAGGCCAAGGGCGGCATCGGCATGAAGGACGGCGCGGGCATCGAACAGGAGTTAGCCAAAATCGGCAGCAAGAACTCGAAGCTCCGATTGACGAAAGAGAAGATTGCCAGCCTTAAAGACGATCTCGTTAAGGCGGGCCGCATCACCATCACCATCGCGGAAATTACCGATGAGTATGCTCCCAAGAAGGATACGGCAGAGTGGAAGAAGTATACGAAAGACATGAAGAAAGCCGGCGAAGAATTGATTGAGGCAGCCAAGAGCGGCGAGGCCGCTAAAATCAAGACCGCCGCCAACAATCTCAGCGCCAGCTGCACCGACTGTCACTCGAAGTTCCGCAACGATTGAAACCTTTGGGTTCGACGTTGCTTTCATCGGCGGCGTCGTCGGCTCGAGGCCAAGCCGCCGACGACGCCGTTTTTTTTCACCGGAGATGTCCCTCATGTCGCTTTCTCCGGAAGAATTGCGCGACTGTCTGTCCAGCGCCGTCCTCGCCGATGTACTCGACGGCCTTGGCTATCGCCAAAACGCCCTGCCCCCCATCGTGCGACCCCTGAATCCTGCATGGAAGATCTTCGGACGCGCCGCCACACTTCAAGCCGTTGCCGTTCGCGTCGAGCCGTCGCATCCCTACGCGATTGAGATGGAGTGCATCGACGCTTTGCAACCCGGCGACATCCTGATCGCGGCGACCGATGGCGACCGGGGCAGTGCCTTATGGGGCGAATTACTATCCACCTCGGCCCGAGCGCGCGGCGCGGTCGGTGTCGTCCTCGACGGCCTGACCCGCGACGCGGCACGCATTCTGGCGATGGACTTTCCCGTCTTTGCCGCCGGCTTCAGCCCTCTCGACTCCAAGGGCCGCCTCGATTGTGTCGCACGCGGCCGACCGATACGCTTCGGCGATTGTTTGGTGTGCCCGGGCGATTGGGTGTTCGGCGACATCGACGGCGTCGTCGTGATTCCGAGTGAGGCTGCCGAGACGGTATTGGCCCGCGCGTTGGAGAAAGCAAGCGGCGAGAACCGCGTCCGCGACGAACTGGCGCGCGGGCGAGGCCTCCGCGAGGTGTTCGCGGAATATCGCATTTTATGAAGGGAGTTTTCAGCTCGAGGCGTAAGCCGAGGGTGGAGAATCGCTCCCGCGAACGCCTTGGACTGGTTCTAGCATATGTCTACCCCTTTTTGGTTGGAGGCGCGCGCCCGCATGATGCTCGACGCCACGGTCGTCAATCTCAACACCGGATCGTTCGGTCCCTCGCCGCGCATCGTTTTCGACCGCGTTACCGAACTGCGACGGCATCTGGCCGAGGAGCCGATGGATTTTCTCTTGCGCGCCATGCCACCTCTGTTGTGGCGGGCGCGCGAACGCTTGGCGACTTTCGTGGGGGGAGACCCGCATCGCCTCGTTTTCACTGCCAACGTCACCACCGCGATCAACCTCATCGCTTCGTCCTTGTCGTTGGCTTCGCCCGGTGAGATCCTGCTGACCGATCACGAATACGGAGCCATGCACTGGTGTTGGGAGCGCGCCGCACAGCGCCAAGGCTTAACCTTGCGCACCTTTCCGCTGCCGATCTTGCCCTCGTCGCCTAAGGAAATCGTGGACGCCGCTTGCTCCGCCATGACAGAGCGCACACGTCTCTTATTCTTCAGCCACGTTCTCTCGCCCACAGGCATGATTCTGCCGGCGCGCGAATTGTGCGCGGAGGCCCGGCGTCGCGGCATCGTTTCCGTGGTGGACGGCGCACACGCTCCGGCTTTTTTGCCGTTGCATTTGGATGAAATCAATGCCGACTATTACGGCGCGAATTGTCACAAATGGCTGCTCGCTCCCATCGGCTCGGGATTCCTTTATGTTGCCGCCGGCTCGCTGGATCGCTTGCAACCGCTGCAAGTGAGTTGGGGATGGCGTTGCAATCGCGGCACGATGGACGAGCGCGACGAGTTCGGTTCGACACCCCGCCTCCGTTTCTTGGAGTTCGAGGGAACGCGCGACGTGTGCGCCTGGTTGTCCGTACCAACGGCCATCGATTTTCAAGCGGAATTGGGTTGGCAGCGCATCCGCGAACGCATCGGCGGACTGACTCGCCATGTCCGCAACCGATTCTCCTCCGTTGCGGGAGTGACTCCCCATACACCGGACGCTGTCGATCTATGCGGTGCGATGGTGGCATTTCAGCTGCCTCCAGGCGTCGATGCGCCAACGCTGCGCCGGCGTTTGTGGGAAGAGTATCGCATTGAGGCTCCCATCGTCGAAAGACCGGATCGCCTGCTGATTCGCACCTCGACCCATTTTTACAACACCGAATCGGAAGTCGATTGTTTGGCCGACGCTCTCCCTCGCCTTCTCTCCGCAAGTCCTCGACGATAAATGCAGTCAGAGTCTGCCCGCGTTTTTCTTGATTCTATCGCATCGATTTGGGCGATACCCTCCGTACCAATTGTTCTCGATATGCGGGTCCGCGCGGAGGTGGCGCGCCGCTGTCGCTCAAGCCCGACGCGGGTAGACATCTGAACCCATTGATAAGGTTGCGATGATTCGTATCGACCGACGCGGATGGCTTATGTCGTTGGCCGCCATCGGACTTGGAGGTTGTGCCCGATTCGCCGTGCGACCCCCGACGCCCGCCGCTTCGACCGATGTGGCCGGCATGTGGGAGCCTCGTCCAGACGAGAAGTATTATCTCATCGTGTTCGGAGCGCAAAGCACGCCGAAGGTGGCGCGTAAGACCCACACATGGGGGACCGTCGTTCGCGTCCGGCCAAAAGGTGAGGGCCAAGCCGCTGAGATCGACGCCCATACGATCAGTTGGTTGCCGGCGACGTTAAAGATTCGCGTTTACCGTTTTGACGTTGAGGCGGGCGTCGATTTGGGGCTTCACGAAACCATCCGGTTTGTCCTGAAAAATGAGGAGCGCGTTTCCGAATGGGGACCTTATGAGTGCCGTCCGCGCCTCTATCATCGCTCTCTGGTTCAGAAGGATTTTCTGGATAGCGGCCGCATTGGCTATCAGGCAATCGATACCATCGGCGAGGCGGCGCGGAAAGGGAACGGCTGCGATTGCATTCATGCCCTCACGGATCAAGATCCCCTCTTCAATCGCAGCCGCTATCCGTTGAATCGTTTCGGCGACTCCGCCAGCGAGTTTATTGTGCGCGAAATGTGGAAGCGCGATCTACTCATCCACCCGGAGCAGACGCACGATTGGCTTCAAGAGGTCTTGGGACTAAACGCATATCCCATCGTCCGCCGCTGTTACCAAGGCAGAGTCGATCCTGAGTCGGCGAAGGAAGCCCGCGAGGCGAAATAGAAGTGCGGCGCGTTTACCGGCGAAAAAAGAAAAGAAGCCGGCGACTTTCGTCACCGGCTTGTGAGAATGTGTTAGGGGATGTGGGTCGTTGGTGTGCGTACGGGCCGCGGGAAACAGCCCGAAGGGTGTTTGCATTCAACAAGTAAGCTAAGAGCAAATGTCGCGCCGAAGACGGCATGAAATTCGTCGATCTGACGCATCTACCTTTCACAATTCAAGTTGTGACATATCCACTCTCGGATGCCGATGCGATGAAGTGGGCAGGAGTGCAACTTTTACCGCGCAGCCCGTGTAACATCGACCTGCAAATCCATCCGAGCCGGTAGCGTGTGCGAGGGAAGAAGGCAACAACGCTTACGCTTCCAGCTCCGAAGATGGACCTTTTTTGTCAGCCGCTCTTTCTTCCCCTGCCAAAATGACGGCTTTCGCTTCCACACTCTCTATGCGTCCTTCCCACAAGTGATTTATCATCAAGAAGTTACACATTCCGATTTCCGCGGCACACGGGTTGCTAGGTGGGTTGATCGAAGTGTGGAGATTCTATCAATCGTGGCGAAACGTAGTGCCACCCGTTCGGTGCATCCCACCGAGCGCGATTTTCGATATGCCATCGAGACGGATGAGAACCTAGCAAAAGGAGAACCGTGAATGGGGGCCAAGCAACTCAGTTACAGCGATGAGGCGCGGCAAAAGTTATTGTCCGGCGTCGGCAAGCTGGCGCGGGCAGTGCGCTGCACCTTGGGGCCGCGCGGACGCAACGCCATTCTCGACAAGGGATGGGGCAGCCCCACCATTACCAAAGACGGCGTCACCGTGGCCGAGGAGATCGAACTGACCGATCCCTACGAGAACATGGGAGCCCAACTCGTTAAGGAGGCGGCCAGCAAGACGAGCGATGTGGCCGGCGACGGAACCACCACCGCCACCGTCCTCGCCGAGGCCGTTTACCGCGAAGGGCTTAAGATGATTGCCGCCGGCCACGATCCGATGGCTCTGACGCGCGGTATTCAAAAAGCAGTCGAGAAGGTCGTCGAAGAGCTGGCCCGTATGGCCGAGAAGATCGATCCCAAAGATTCCAAAGAGATCACGGAAGTCGCCACCATCGCCTCCAATAACAACGCCGAGATCGGCAACAAACTGGCCGAGGCCATGAAGCTCGTCGGCGCGACCAACGGCGTCATCACCATCGAAGAGGGCAAAACGCACGATACGGAAGTCGTCGTCGTGCAGGGCATGCAGTTCGACCGCGGCTATCTCTCGCCGCATTTCGTCACCAATCAGGACACCGTGACTTGCGAGTTAGAGAATCCTTATATCCTCATTTTCGAGGAGAAAATCGGCTCGGCCAAGGATCTCATCCCGCTCTTAGAGACGATCTCGAAGAAGAAAGAGCCGTTGCTCATCATCGCCGAAGACATCGAAGGCGATGCGTTGGCGACGTTGGTACTCAACAAGCTCAAGGGCATTTTGCAGGTCTGCGCCGTCAAGGCACCGGGTTACGGCGATCGCCGCAAAGCCATGCTGGAAGACATTGCCGCGCTGACCAAGGGCAAGGCCATCTTCAAGGATCTCGGCATTAAGTTGGAAAGCATTCAACTGAGCGATTTGGGCCGGGCCAAGAAGGTGAAGATCGACGCCGAGAACACGACCATCACGGAAGGGGCGGGAGACAAGAAGGCCGTCGAGGGACGCTGCGAGATGATTCGTCGCGAGATCGGCACGACCGACAGCGAGTACGACCGCGAGAAGTTGCAAGAGCGTTTGGCGAAGCTGGCCGGCGGCGTGGCTCAGGTTAAGGTCGGCGCTGCCACCGAGACAGAAATGAAGGAGCGCAAGGCTCTTTACGAGGATGCCTTACACGCAACGCGGGCGGCCTTGGCCGAGGGCATCGTCCCCGGCGGCGGCGTCGCCTTATTGCAAGCGCGCAAGGTACTCGAAAAGCTCGATCTCGGCAACGAACACGAGCAAGTCGGTGTGCAACTCATTAAGAACGTGCTGGAAATGCCGTGCCGGGCCATCGCCGAGAATGCCGGCCTCGATGGCTCCGTCGTTGTGGCCAATATCCGCCGCGGCAAAGAAAAGAACTACGGCTACGATGCCGACAAGGGCGAATACACCGATCTCCGCAAGCGCGGCATCGTCGACCCCGTCAAAGTGACGCGTAGCGCGTTACAAAACGGTGCCAGCGTCGCCTGTCTGCTTCTCACCACCGAGTCGATGGTCGCTGACATCCCCGAGGAGAAGAAGGCGGACGATCATCACGACCACCACCACGGCGGTGGAATGGGCGGCATGGGTGGAATGGGCGGCATGGGCGGGATGGGAGGCATGGGTGGAATGGGCGGCATGGGCGGAATGGGAATGATGTAACAACGGTTCTCCACTACCAGCCCGGAGCGCCAGCGACGGGCTTCAAGGCCTCCTCGCGGTCGCTTCCGGCTGGTGTGTGAGGAAAGAGAGTTTTCGAGGAGTATCGAATCATGGCGAAAGAGAAAGACGTAAGCATGAAGGTTCGACCGCTGGACGATCGCGTCGTGGTGGAACCGTTGGAAGCGGACGAGAAGACGGCGGGAGGCATCCTATTGCCCGATAGCGCCAAGCAGAAGCCGCAGCGCGGCCGAGTATTGGCCGTCGGGCCAGGCAAGCTCAACGACAAGGGCGATCGCATGGTGCTGTCCGTGCATAAGGGCGATGAAGTGATTTATGGCCGCTACAGCGGCAGCGACGTCGAAGTCGACGGACGCGAAGTGAAAATCATGCGGGAAGGCGACATCCTCGCCAAAGTTACCAAGTAAATCAACAAAGTGCTTAGCCGCGAGGCGCAGCGGAGCGCGAACGCGCTCCGCTGCGCCTCGCGGCTAACCTTCGGGAGACTCCTTTATGGCAAAGCAACTACTTTACACCGACGAGGCGCGCAAGAAGCTGCTCGCCGGAGCAGATAAGCTGGCCCACGCCGTGGGCGTTACGCTGGGGCCGACGGGTCGGAATGTGATCCTCGACAAGAGCTTCGGCGGTCCGACCGTCACCAAGGACGGCGTCACCGTGAGCAAGGAAATCGATCTGCCCGATCCGTTCGAGAACATGGGGGCCAAGCTGGTGAATGCGGTGGCCCAGAAGACCAGCGACGTGGCAGGCGACGGCACCACCACGGCCACGATTCTGGCTTTGTCCATCTATCAGGAAGGACTGCGCAACATCACTGCCGGGGCCAATCCGATGGGCGTGAAGCGCGGCATCGATAAAGCGGTCGAGGCCGTCGTCGAAGCCCTCGACCGCATGGCCAAGAAACTGAGCAAGAAGGAAGAAGTCGCGCAGGTGGCGGGCATCAGCGCCAACAACGATCCGAAAATTGGTCAACTCATGGCCGACGCTTTCGAGAAGGTCGGCAAGGACGGAGTCATCACCGTCGAGGAAGGCAAAACCTCTGAAACGACGTTGGAGTTCGTCGAAGGCATGCAGTTCGACAAGGGCTACATCTCGCCGTACTTCATCACCACGCAGGACATGACCTGCGAATTCGAAGACGCCCTGATCCTCATTTACGAAAAGAAGCTCAACAACGTCCGCGACATGCTGCCGCTATTGGAGAAAGTGGCTCAATCCGGCAAGCCGCTGCTCATCATCGCGGAAGATGTGGAGAGCGAAGCGTTGGCCGCGTTGGTCGTCAATAAACTGCGCGGTATTCTGAACGTCTGCGCCGTCAAGGCTCCCGGCTTCGGCGATCGACGCAAGGCCATGCTCGGCGACATTGCCACGCTGACCGGAGGTCAATTCATCAGCGAGGATCTCGGACTGAAATTGGAGAACGTCGAGTTGGAGCAACTCGGCCGCGCCAAGACCATCAAGGTCGAGAAGGAAAGCTGCACTATCATCAACGGCGCGGGCAAGAAATCCGAGATCGAGAAGCGCATCGGGCAGATTCGCACTCAGATGGAGCATACGGAGAGCGAGTACGACAAGGAGAAATTTAGCGAGCGTCTGGCGAAGCTGACCGGCGGCGTGGCCATTGTCCGCGTCGGCGCGACGACGGAAGCGGAAATGAAACAGACCAAAGGCCGGGTCGAGGACGCCCTTCATGCGACGAGGGCGGCGACGGTTTGGCCGGGCGGTGGTATCGTGCCGGGAGGCGGTACCGCACTCTTGCGTTGTGTCCCCGACGTTCACACCTTGGCCGAGAAGCTCAAGGGCGACGAGAAGCTCGGCGCGGAAATCGTAGCGCGGGCGTTGGAGAAGCCGGTGCGCACGATTGCCGAAAACTCCGGCGTCGACGGTGCCGTGGTGGCCGACGAAGTGGCGCGGCAAAAATCGGCGACCTTCGGGTATAATGCCAACACGGGCGAGTATGTGGATATGTACAAAGCCGGTATCGTCGATCCGACCCGTGTGACGCGCTCGGCTTTGGTCAATGCCGCCAGCATCGCCGGACTCATGCTCACGACCGAAGTGATGATCACCAAGATCGATGAGGAAGAGCCGGGTAGCAAGGTGCAAGGCGCTGTCCGTTAACTGAGAGTTCCAAGCGCTGAGTGCTGAGTTGCCATGGCGTTCTTCTTCAGCACTCAGCACTCAGAACTTGATACTCGGAACGAATAAATCATGCCTATGGTCAACAAGCGAGACTATTACGAAGTTTTGGGCGTGGCCCGCGACGCCGACGAGGACACGCTCAAAAGGGCCTATCGCAAGCTGGCCATGCAGTATCATCCGGATCGCAACGTCGGCGATGCCGAGGCAGAAGCCAAATTCCGCGAAGCCTCTGAAGCCTACGATGTTCTTCGCGATTCCCAAAAACGTCAGCTGTACGACCGCTACGGTCACGCCGGACTCGAAGGGGCGGGCTTGCCCAATTTCGGGAACGCCGATTCGGTCATGGATATGTTCGGCGACATCATCGGCGATCTGTTTGGAGGAGGACGGCGGCGCGGTCCTCGTTCGGGCCGCGATTTGCAGATGACCTTGGAGATAGACCTGCTCGAAGCGGCGCGCGGCGCGCAAAAAGAGATCAAGGTTCCACTCAAGGAGGCGTGTTCCGATTGCGGAGGCAACGGCGCTCAACCCGGCACCAAACCCACGAGTTGCCGGCGCTGCGGCGGCCACGGCGTCGTCATTCAGGGACAGGGGTTCTTTCGCATTCAACAGACCTGCGGCGCGTGCGGAGGACAAGGCGCGGTCATTACCGACCCCTGCCGCACCTGTCGCGGACTCGGAGCCGTCGAAGTCGAACGGACGTTGAACGTCAACATCCCGCCCGGTGTAGACAACGATGTCAGCATTCGACTTAGCGGCGAAGGGGAGATCGGCGAACGGGGCGCTCCACCCGGCGATTTGTACGTCGTCCTGCGCACCCGACGCCATCCGATATTCGCCCGTCACGGCCAAGATTTGCATTGCGAAGTGCCGGTGACGATGAGTCAAGCCGCGCTCGGACGCTCCATCGAAGTGCCGACGTTGGATGGGCAATTTGTCGCGCAGACCCTCAAGCGCGGTATACAGAGCGGTGACGAAGTGCGCATTGCCGGCAAAGGCATGCCCGCGCTGCGCGGCGGCCGAACCGGCGACTTGGTCGTCCATGTCCGGATCGTCACGCCGCGCAAGTTGACCAAGCGGCAAGAGGAGTTGTTTCAAGAACTCGAAGAGATCGACGGCACCGAGATGCCGCCGGAACACAAGAGTTTCTTTGAACGCATTCGAGAGTTCTTCGCGCCGGAATCGTCGGCGGACAAAAGTTAGACTGCGGGTTAAATCCCACCTAAGGGTATGAAACCATGACGGAACAAAGGGAAGAACAAGTTGCGGAAGGTAGGGCACAAGGCCAAGCGGAGTTCGACGCCCTGCGCGGTCGCCTGCAAACCGCCGAGCAACAACGAGACGAATACCTCGATCTCGCGCAGCGCACCCGCGCCGACTTCGAGAACTATCAAAAGCGCCACAAACGCGATCTGGCCGAGGAGCGCCGCTACGCACAAGCGCCGTTGGCCGCCGATCTGCTCGCGGCGTTGGACAACCTCGATCGGGCGATCGAGGCGGCGCGACAAGCTAAAGAGCAAGGGGCGCTGGTTCAGGGCGTGGCCATGGTACAAGCTCAATTGCTCGACACACTTCGCCGCCACGGCATTGTCCGCATCGATGCAATGGACAAGGCATTCGATCCGAACCTGCATCAAGCCGTGATGCAGCAGCCGAGCGCCGAGCATTCACCGATGACCGTGCTGCAAGTCCTCGAACAAGGTTATCAGATCCACGAGCGCGTTCTTCGCCCCGCGCGCGTCATCGTTTCCACGGCTGCCGACAGACCCGAATAACCCCGTTTGCGATCTCCCGCGAGACCGCGAACGGCCTTCCTAGGAGAATAAACGTATGCCGACGTATGAATATCATTGCGATGCATGCGAACACAACTTCGACGAATTCCAGTCGATGAGCGAGCCGGCCTTGAAGAAGTGTCCGCAATGCAAGAAGCCGAAACTCCGCCGCGTCTTCGGCACGGGAGCGGCTATCCTCTTCAAAGGCTCCGGCTTTTACGAAACCGATTACCGCAGTGATTCGTACAAGCAGGCGGCCAAGGCGGATCAAGAGTCAGGCAGTAAATCCAGTACCAACAGCACAGCTGGAGCAAATAGCACAAGCTCAACCGATAGTGGGGGAAAGGGTAAAAAAAGCGAGACGAAAAGCCCCAAGTCCTGAGCGGGATCGACCGATGATAAGTGTACCCTGCCCAACCTGCGACCGGCGGATGGAGGGGCGCAGTCTGGCGGAATGGCCCTTTTTTCCATTCTGTTCGGAGCGCTGCAGAACCATCGATCTGGGTCGTTGGTTGGGTGAATCCTACCGCATACCGGCTGAAGAATTGGAAGAATCTTCAACTTCCGAGGAGCCGGATCTCCGCTAATCGGCCGACGCTCGGCCGTTTCCCATAGAGAAGAGGCGTTGTCTCGCAAGACGACGCCTCTCTTTTTTTTCCCCGAAATCTCGAACAACGATCGAAGATGCAATTCTGCTCAAACGCTATTTCTTGGACTCAACTTGCAACTCCTCGCGAATCTCCATCAAAATTCGACCCAGCATGTTTTTGCCGCTGCCGTCTCCGCCATCGCCCCAATAGGCGTCGTTCTCGGTGTGCTCGACGAGTGTGGCAGCCGCCGTCGCCAGGAGAATTGCCCGTATATCCTCGTGCTGGGTGAACTTGGCGCGCACGGCCTGCCGCATCACGGCTACTTTTACCGACTCCCAATCGCCGCGCAGTTTTTTCTTGCGATCGCGTCCCATGCGCGCGGCAATCATGGGCGACTTCTGACCGCGGATCGCCTCCTGATGTTGAAGGTCCTCGAACTTCTGGGCCTGGAAATAATGCTCCGTCGTTGGCCAGCGCTTACCATCTAGTTCAACTGGATAGGGCGCAAAGTTCGAGAAGCAGCCATATTCGTCGGAGACTCGGTAGAAACGGATGACATTCCCCACGGGCATACTCCCCCTACAAGGAATCGCCCAATTCAGGACATCCTAGGAACCGACGGGGTTCGGCACCGTCAGCATGTACACGGCAAACGAGGCGAGCTAGTTATCTATCGCTGAGAGAACCGTCACGGAGGAAACGAAGCGACAGCGGCGGCGCGGCGGACGGAATCGGACTCGATGGCGTCGAGAAGATCCAGGGCGGCGGTCACTTCCACGATCGACCGCTGAGCCAAAGAGTTGGTGGTGAACTTTCGCGGCGACGCGAGATTGTAGCTGGCTTCGTTGCGATGTCGGCCCCAATCGTCGAGAGCGGAACCTATCTGCTTCAACTCGGGATCGGACGCGTAGAGAAAGCGAAGACGAACGGCCGAATGCACGTTCTGGCGCGGCGAAATCGAAATGCCCCAGCGCGTCAATGCGTCGCGGCTTTCCAGCATCAAAGCGTAATAAGCATGGATCACGGTCGCCCGCCAATAGGGTTCCGCCGCCCTGGATTGTAAATCGCGGGCCACATCCAGAAAGGCTTTACCCCGCATACGCACTCCCTGGAGTAAGCAAGATGCAAAGGTGTTGCAGCACGTGCGGAGGAAACGTTTCTACCGCCCAACGACGTACCTCCCACGATGTGGTATCTTCTGGGGCAAACGCCCTGTCGCTGTAAGCAACGATACTGACGCCCGGTTCATCGCCCATATCGTAGCGTTCGGCAACCTCCACCTCGATGGCAGCCAATTCCGGCACGGCTTGCCGCGCGTATTCGATCATTTGCTGCAACTCCTCTTGCATGCCCAGTTCGGTAACGCGAGCGGCGGCTTCGGGGCGAATCGTCACCGGCACGTTTACAGAATTATGTCGCTCCCCCATCTCGATATCTCCTTATGGGACATTTGCCCGGTTATTCCGAGTGTATCCGCTCCCGTTTCTTCATCATCCAATTATAACGCCGTTCCGCGCATCAATATTCCGAACGAGGAAGATGCCTGTCGCGGTCAAAGGGCGGATCTTCGTGGGGCGGCATTTCATCTTCGGGGAAATGCAGCAGCCAATCGCGGCGTTCTTCCTCGTCGGCGTAGTATTTCAGGCGCGTTTGCAGATCCTCCTCGCTGCACCCGCCCAGAATGTCGAGGCAACAGGACGAGCTTTCATCCAACGGTAGGTCGGCCACCGGCTCGTGCAAACTTTCCGCCCAGAGATGCGTGTCCAATTCGCGATCGCTAAGGTGGTCGGTTTGGCTGACAAAGACGCGAAAATCAGCCAGCCGTTCGATCATCTCCCACAGTTTCGCGGTCAGTTCCGCATCGGTCATCGTCTCCGGAGCCGGCAAATCCACACCGGCGCTTATCAGTTGTTCAAAATGACTCGTTAGAGGAGCGTTTTCGTATTCGAGCACACGTCGCCAAAAGGCTTCGGCCCATTCCGGAGGCATTTGCTCCGACTCCCACGAGAGCATCTCGCCGCCGGCCAGTCGTTGGGCCTCCTCTTTCATCTCGTTAATGCGAATGGCTCGATCGACGGCGTCTAATTCGTTCGGATCTTCGACGGGCATTCGATATCTCCTTTAACACGAAATGAGTATGGGGCCGACTTGGCCGTTTCCGGTTCTCAATCAACTCCACTCATGGGACGGAAGGCATTGACAGCATGTACACGGCAAACGAGGCGAGCCAGTGTTCGCCGGCGTAATCGCCGCTGGCGATGTGGGGAAGGGTGGCTTCGGCGTGGCGGGCGGCGGAGTCGAGCAATAGCTTGCGGGCGGGGTCGTCTTCGGCCAGGGCCGAGGCGATGCCGCGCATGCACCAAGCGCGGCTAAGATTCAGGCCGTCCAGATGTACGATTTGCGGATCTTTGCGATCCGTCACCTGCGCCGGCTGGAGCAACGGTTTCGGTTCGCCCTTGGCAATGCCGGGAAGGAAGCGACGAAACCAGGGACGGAAATGCGTCGGGCGGAGGAAGCGCCTCACGAGATCCGCTTCCATCAAGCTCGGCGACAGAAAATCCGCCCCATCGGGTTCCCACTTCGCCGGAATATCCTCGTCCGCCGCATAGTAGTCGTGGCCGCGTTTTTCGAGCAGATCGCGCAGTTGTTTGTGGCCGACGGCGCAAGCGTAGTCGTGGGCGAAGGCCAGGCCGAACGCCGTGTTGGAATGAACGCCGGCGCGGATCGGATAAGTCTGTTTTGGAAAGTACGACAGATAGCGCGCGACGATCTTATCGGCCAAGGGTTGCAGGTTCTTCGACCATTCCTTGCCTTGCGCATCGTCCCAGCCGTGCAGTTCCTCGGCCAATTTCAGCAGCCACGACCAGCCGTAGGGCCGCTCGAACGATTGGGTAGAGGGGCGGTCGAAATAATCGGCCTCGGCGCGCAGATTCTTCGCCGTCAAGTTCTCGGCCAAGGCGGAGCGGATCGCCTTGTTCTCGGGCAAGTCCGGGAACAGGCGGAGCAAGCGCGCCAGCATCCAATGGCCGTGAACCGACGAGTGCCAATCGAAACAGCCGTAGAAGGCCGGATGAACGGCGCGCGTGCTCTTCACGTCGCGCTCAGCGTTGAGAACGTCGCCCGGCTTATTGGGATATTCTTTGTGAATGCCCTTGAGCGCCAATTTGGCGAATCGAGACGCCTGTTCTGGTTTCATCGCTGCTCGCTTTTTTTTCTGGGCCGCTTCGCTCGGCAGGGCGGATGCCGCCCAGGAGACGGCGGCCGACAGCAGAACTTCCCTTCGCGACGGGTTTTGTGGATTGGACATATCCGAAACTCTCCATAGTGATTTATTCCACGGCAACCGCGAGCACTTCGGGCAGCAGCGATTCGACGGCTTGAGCATCGACGAAGCCCGGCAGCAGTTGGCCGACTTTCTCGGCGGCAACGGCCAGGCCGCGACGAATGGCGCTTAAGGGATCGTCTCCCCGCGCCAGTCCCTGGGCGATGCCGGCGGCCATGCAATCGCCGCAGCCGATAGGGTTGACCACTTCCCGCCGCGGTGCCTGCAAACGATACAGATGCCGTTCCGACCGTGCGTAAACCGGATTGCCGCCGTCGGTGACAACCACCCATTCCGCGCCGCGTTCGTTCATCTCGCGCATGGCATCGAACAATTCCGCGTCATGGGTCAGTTCGCGGCCCAGGGTTTGTCGCAACTCGGCCCGATTGGGTTTGACCAGAAACGGGCGGGCCGACAGGGCTTCGAGCAACTCGGGGCCGCGCGCGTCGAGAACGACCTTACCGGGAGTATGCTCCAATAAATCTCGATAATATCCGACAGGAGTGCCGACGGGCAGCGAGCCGATGAGAACCACGACCGCCGTGCGCGCGGCTTCTTCTCTATAAGCAATCCGAAAAAGATCTAATTCCTTCGCCGTCGCCTGTGCCGCGTTGGGCACGAGTTCCGTGGCCAAGCGGCGCGGCGGTTCGAGCAAGGTTGTGCAAACGCGCGTCGGCGTCTCCGCCTCGATCCAGCGGGCGGCGATGCCGAGCGAGTCCACATCGCGGCGGATCGCTTCGCCGGTCCACCCGCCGACCAACCCCAGCGTTTTGCACGGTTCGCCGAGATGACGCAGCGCGCGAACGGCATTGATCGCCTTGCCCGACGCGCCCCAATGCGCGCGGCGAGCGCGATTGACCTCGCCGAGTACGAACGAATCGAACAGCAAGATCTGCTGCCAGGCCGGCGTCAGTCCGGCGGTGAGAATCACAGCATCCGTCCTCCGAAATCCGCACCCTCCGATTCCGCGTGCAATCAATGTATGGCGCGGTTTGCCCAATGGTTCTCGCACCGTTCCGTATCAATTGGGCCTATCGAAGGTCGTCCGGTGATCTTTTGAGGCATCCTCGAGAAACGAACGTGTACCGGTCAATCCACTTCGGCCCCTGCCCACTTGAGCCACAATGCCGCCTGGGCATCGCTGGGCATGCGCCAGTCGCCGCGGGGGGAGAGGGAGATGGTGCCGACCTTGGGTCCATCGGGGAGACAGGAGCGTTTGAACTGATTGGCGAAGAAACGATGCAAGAACACCTTGAGCCAGCCGCGCAGTTCTTCTTCGCCGTATCGGGTATTAAACTCGGCACGTCGCGCCAAGAAGAGCATCTTCTCCGGTGGCGCTCCATAGCGCAGAAAGTGAAAGAGAAAGAAATCGACGACTTCGTAGGGACCGATGGTGGACTCGGTCGCCTGGGCCGGCTGGCCGTCGTTTTGGGTCGGCAGTAACTCCGGCGAAATGAGCGTGTCCACGATGTCGAGCAGCGTACGCCGCACTTCGCCCTCGAACTCGTTGTGGGCCGCCCAATCGACGAGGAATTTCACCAACGTCTTTGGAATGCTACCGTTGGGGTTGTACATGCTCGTGTGATCGCCGTTGTAGGTGGACCAACCCAAGGCCGATTCGGACAGGTCGCCGGTGCCGACGACGAAACCCGCGTTCATCAGCAGGCTCGTTCGCATCCGGGCCTGCACGTTCTCGAATACGAGGTCGTGGCGTTGTTCCGCAGACAAGCGATATAAACGCTCTGTAAACGCTTCGAGAGTCGTGCCCGCCAAATCGATGCCGAAGGGTCGATGGCCGAGCAAACGCATCTCTTCCAGACAGAGCGCGCGAATATCGACTTCGCGCGCGCTGACGCCGAGCTGCCGCATGAGGGCGCGGGCGTTGTCTCGGGTGCGGTTGCTGGTTCCAAAACCTGGCAGGCTGAAGGCGAGGATGCGCTGCCGAGGCGCACCCAGCAAGTCCATCGTCTTGCAGGCGACCAAGAGCGCCAACGTCGAATCGAGTCCGCCGGAGACGCCGATGCTCGCGGACGGCAAACCGAGATGCTCCAGACGCTTGGCTAATCCCGCCACTTGAATGTGAAAGATCTCTTCGCAACGTTCGCGCAACGGTTCTTGGCCGCTCGGCACGAACGGATGTGCCTCGACCGAGCGGCGAAGATCGCTCGGAAGCGGTCGTTCGCCGAACTCGAACGGACAACGGGCAAACGGACGAACGAACCCAGGGTAGAAGGCGGCGTCCAAAAATGTGTTCGTGCGTTGACGCTCCACGCGCAGACGGTCGAGATCCACATCGGCGACAATCAGGGCATCCTCGCGGAGAAAACGTTCCGATTCGGCCAGGAGCGATCCGTTTTCGGCGATGAGACAATGTCCGCCGAAAGCGAGGTCGGTGGTCGATTCGCCGACGCCGCTGGATGCGTAGATGTAGGCGGCCATGCAACGGCCCGATTGCGAGAGTACCAGTTGTCGGCGATAGTCCGCTTTGCCGATGACCTCGTTGCTGGCAGAGAGGTTGACGAGGACGGTTGCGCCGGCCAGCGCTTGGGCAGCACTCGGAGGTGTCGGCACCCAGAGATCCTCGCAGATTTCGACGCCGACGATCGGCCCCTCCACATCCGTCGCGGCAAACAGGCGATCCGTGCCAAACGGTACGGTCTGTCCGTCGAGATCGATTTCGTATCGATTCGCCTTCGTCGCCGGCGCAAACCAGCGGGCTTCGTAAAACTCCTTATAAGTGGGCAAATACGATTTCGGTACCAGGCCGAGCAGTCGTCCCCGATGCAGCACGGCGGCGCAATTGAAGACGAGATCGTCCACGGCCAACGGCAGACCGACGACGGCCAAACCGGAGAAAATCGCGGCGCTCTCCGAGGCCAGACGCGACAACCCCTCGACCGCTCCGCGTTGCAGGACCGGTTGATGGAACAGATCGCCGCATGTGTAGCCGGTGATCGCCAACTCCGGGAAGACGACGAGATGAACGCCCTCGCTCTCGGCTCGCTGCAACAGAGCGAGGAGGTGCTGCACGTTAAAATCGCAATCGGCAACGCGCAGCTGCGGCACGGCGGCAGCCACTCGCAAGAAACCGAACGGGAGCATGAACAATCTCGCTTCCTCGAAACGGAGACTCCAAACCGGATGCACGACGGTGTCATTATTCTATCGTTCGCACGAACGGGATGTCGCTTCAGTCCGGCAAATCGATTTCGGCACGCCCGAAACGGGACGCTTGAGTGGGGTACGATGTCCTGTGAGGTAGCGGCCATATCGCCGCTTGAGGGTTTGAAGATGCGCTTTTCACCGCGTTTGACCGTCGCCACGGCAATCGAGAACTCGACGATTCGTCCCGTTCATGTGAAAGATGGGGGCAAAGAAACACCGTGCCGCCGGACAGACACGATTGTGGTGCGTCCCGCACAAGCGAGGGTGGTTTTCGTTATTTGCGGGTCACAGGTCGGCTCACGTCGAATAGCCATACGCAGCCGGTACCGCTCAGGGCGATGGTCTTGCTGTCGGGACTGAAGTCGAACAAGACTATCTGCCCATGGGGAGCCACGATTTCCTCCGGTTGGCCGCCCTTTTTCATGTCGAACAGGAAGATCCGCGGCTGCGGCAGGTCGAACGGGCTGACCTCCTCTCGGCGCGTAAGGTCTTCCGGCATGTCCTGTCCGACCGCGGCCAGCCAGCGACCGTCCGGACTGAACCTCGCCCAGCGCAGATAACCGTTCTTGACATTCTGAGACCAGGCCAACTTTCGCCCGGCAACATCGTAAAGGTAAATCCGGCCTGTATGAAGGCAGGCCGCCAGCCATCGGCTGTCGGGAGAAAAGACGGCCGACGCGAAAGCTCCCATGATTTGACCGGGTCGCCGGAAGGGGGTGGTCCCCTCGGGCGCGACGATGTTCCCTACTTCCTTGCCGGTGGCCGTGTCCCATAGTTTCACTTCGGACGGAGGGGGCTTGGTTGCCCACGAGCCATCCTGGACTCCCGCAAGATACCGGCCGTCGGGCGAGAAGTTTGTGCCAATTACCCGGCCCTTGTCCGTCTGGGCGAACACAAGCCGTTCTTTCCCCGAAGCCGCGTCGAACAATACGAGCTTGCCTCGAGTGGTCTGGATGTCGAAAAGGGAAGCGGCGAAGGTCTTGCCGTCGGGGGCGAACCGCACATTCCAGAATCCATCGAGCAAGTGCCGATGCTCTCCCGTGCGCAAGTTCCAGCGCGTCAGACCGTGCTTCCTGTTACCACGCACGTTATCATCGCCCACGCAGTCAAGGGCAAGCAGCGTGGCACCATCGGGCGAAACCGTCACGCCATTCACGCAGTGAGGCGGCGATTGCTTCAACGAGGGTCGTTGTCGGCCAGTCGCCACGTCCCAAACCAGGATTTCCCCCTCTGTCTCACAGTGATTGCTGAGCTTGCCGTCCTTGCGGATCGGAAAAAATCGTTCCTTGCCGAAGGTCACATACAGGGTCCGGCCATCCGGAGCAAGCGTCCCGGTGCCGCCGTAGATGAACAGTCGATTGCCGATCGACCTTTTGGGAAGCTGGAGGGTACGGATTTGCTCGCCCGTGTTCGCATTCCAGATTTGTAGTCGATGCGAAGTGCTGGTGGCGAGGATGGATTGCCCGTCGGGGCTGAACAAGACAGGGAAGAGGCTTTCGTCGTGGTCGGGATGAATCAGCTTCCTGGTCAGTCGCGGTGAGACAGGTAGCGGCGGCGGACCGGACCGCGGCGAAACCGTATGCATCTCCAACTCCGAGGAACGGACGTGTCCTTTGTCCCATCTGTCAAAAGACACCTTGACGAGGGTGGCACCTGTGCCGACGTTCGCGGGGACCCGAACTGGGCCGTGTAAGAGGAACGTTCAGCACCGCCCCTTTAACTCGTAGATCGCTTTTACGGGCGGCTCGCCCGGTTTTTGCGCCGGGAAAGCGATTTCGGTCCGCGCATAGGCGGCGGGGGGAACCGCGCCTTCATAAGCGGTGTAGACGAACGTCCCCTCTCCCCGGCCTGGCGTACCCAGGGCGAGGTACAGTTCCATCTCGCGGTTGACCCGGAACGTCGCCCGACTGTCCACGATGACCATTAACGGGCCGGCGAAATGCAAGATCGGTGCTTCCCGCAGCTTATCGGCGAATTGTAGGGAACCGTTGGAGTAGGCCATCTGAATGACTCGGCCATCCTTGGTCACTCCCTCGAAGCCAGGGAATTCCGCTTCCATGCGGATGCGGATGCTCAAGGGAGGGGCGTTGTCGCCCGCAGTGATCTTCTTCTTGGAGTCCGAACTTAGGCCGGTCACGATGAGAGTGACGTTTCGGTGTCGCCGATCGCCGTCGCGCAACTCGCCGACCGCGAATGTGTACGCGTCTGCTTCAAGGCTCCCCTTCACACCGCTGACTTTCTCACCGACTTCGGTTAGGTCGCCGTTTCCATTGCGATCGACGTACAGCGAGGTTCCATCCAGCACGAGCCAGATGCGCGTCCGCGCCTCCGGCCCCAACACGAGCAAGGCGTACCTGGGGGCTTTGGTTTGATAGGTCGGCTCCTTGACAAGCCTACGCTCGATCTGATCCAGGTCGGCAGCTTGGCAGAAACCAACACCCACGGTGGTCAGGTAAAATGCGGCATGGAGCCATGACAGAGTGCGCGTCATCTACCGCTCCACTGAAATTGTTGGGCGAGGAACGAAAGAAACTAAATCGCATTGTACCGCTCCAGCAGACGTGGTCAAGGATCATCTCGAGTCCGACGGCTTCACAGCTTTATGTGCCGGAACGGAACGCGAACCCGGAAGCTCGCCCCGGCGACACAGATAGGCGAAAGGAGTGCGTATCGCTATCAGACAACCACTTCTCGACTCACAAGACGCCGGGGCGCACCGATTGCAAGACGCGCATGTAGTTGGCACGTTCGTAAGCCTTGGGGTCGGCACAGCGCGAGAGACTCATGCTGCCGCGCATTTGGGCCAGCGATTCGTAGCCGTGTTCCTCCAGCCAGTGGGCCATGCCCTCGCGCAGCGTGTGCAGATAACTGGGACCGCGCTGGAGGAGAGCTGAGACGATCTGCACGGCGTCGGCTCCGGCCATGACCGCTTTGATGGCATCCGAGGAACTGTGGACGCCTCCGGTGCAGGCCAACGAAGCCCGCACTCTGCCGTGCAGCAACGCCAACCAGCGGAGGCGCAGCAATAAGTCCGCCGGACTGGAGAGATTGATGCGCACCACCTCCAGATGTTCGATGTCGATGTCCGGCTGATAGAATCGATTGAACAAAACCAAACCCTCAACGCCGGTTTCATCCACTTTGTGGGCGAAATGGGACATCGACGAATAGAACGGCGACAACTTCACGGCGACGGGAATCGACAACGAATCGCGGACGGCGCGGATCACTTGCAAGGCGCGGGACTCTACTTGTTCGCCGGTCTCCCTCGGATCGGCGGCGACATCGTAGATGTTCAGTTCCAGGCCGTCCGCGCCTGCCTGCTCGATCATTCCGGCGTAGGCCAACCACCCGCCTTCGGTGGTGCCGTTGAGCGAAGCGATAACCGGAACCGAGACGATCAATTTAATACGGCCAATCTGCTCCAAATACTCATCAACACCCAGAGCAAACTCGGAAGGCCACGGAAAATAGCTCTGCGCTTCCGAGTTGGAGAAATCACCCTGTTCCAGCGCCTGTGTGAAGTACAACTCTTCGTTGACGATTTGCTCCTCGAAAAGCGAGTGCATAACGATCATCGGCGCGCCGGCGTCCTCGAGCCGTTTGACGTTTTCCAGATTGTCCACCAGCGGCGACGCCCCGGGAATCAATGGATGATCCAGCTTGAAACCCATATAGGTTGTGGAAAGGTCCATGCTTGTGCCTCCTATTTCTGGCCGTTGCCGGCGACGACGACGGGCCGATCGTTATCGCGCGGCAGGCTGATATGCGAGAGTTGTTCGTACAGGGCGACGCGCTGGGCCGAGTGATTGCGAGCCGTTTTTGCCAAACGGCGGAAACGTTCGGCGTCGATCTTCTCGACCATGCGGAAGCGCGCCTCGTTACGCATGTACTCCTCGACGGATTTCTTGCCCGGCAGCACGTCGATGCTTAAGGGCGGTTCGCCGGCGCGGGCGCGGCGCGGATCGAAACGATACAGCGGCCAAACGCCGGAAGCGACTGCCAACTTCTGCTGCTCGAGTCCGAAACGCATGTCGTAGCCGTGGGCGATGCAATGGCTGTAGGCGATAATCAGCGACGGGCCGTCGTAGCTCTCGGCCTCTTGAAACGCCTGCACCGTATGTGTGTCCTTGGCTCCGAAGGCAACTGAGGCAACGTAGACGTGGCCGTAGCTCATCGCCATCAGGCCGAGATCCTTTTTGTGGACGTCTTTGCCGGACGAGGCGAACTTGGCGGCCGCGCCTAGCGGCGTACTCTTGGACGCTTGCCCGCCGGTGTTCGAGTACACCTCGGTATCCAGCACCAAGACGTTGATCTTGCGGCGCATCGAGAGAACGTGATCGAGTCCGCCGAAGCCAATGTCATAAGCCCACCCGTCGCCGCCGATGAGCCAAACGCTTTTGGGCACGAGATAGTCGGCC
>JAKBCS010000057.1 GCA_021807595.1 Planctomycetota bacterium
GCATCGAACGGCTGCCGACCGAAGTAGCGATCACCGCTTGCGTGCGGCAGTTTAAGAATTGCGTTTAGCCGCGACGCGCAGCGGAGCGCGGCGGAAAAGCGCTCCACTGCGCGTCGCGGCTAAGCGTAAACACCGTCATATACGTTTCTTGGTGGGCGCGGTCGCTTCGTGCTTGAACGGTTGCAAGATGGGTCGCTGTTCCTCATCCACGCCGGTTAATAACTGAATGCGTTGCTCGGCCTGCCGCAGCTGTTGATAGCACGATTTGATTAGACCGACGCCCTGTTCGTAGCGGGCCAGGGCATCTTCCAACCCGAGACGTCCATCTTCCAACTCGCGCACCATGCGTTCGAGTTCTAGCAGCGAATCCTCGAACGATCGCCCCTTGTCAATTTCGTTCATCGGCTCATTCCCCTCCTCGGATTTCTTCGACGCGGCTGACGATTTCGCCGCGCTCAAGGCGCGTCACGATGCGTTCACCGGGATGCAGACCCACAATATCGTGCAGCAATTGTGTCTCGTCTTCTCTGCGCGTCAGACTGTAGCCGCGCGCCAAGACGTTGAGCGGGCTGAGCGATTCCAGCCGCGCGGCGTGCGCCTTGAGACGATCGTGCAGCCTGTCGAGACGGCTCTGCGCGGCTCGCTGGAGTCGCTCGCACCAATCGTCGAGGTCTCGTTCTCCTTGCTGGATACGTTCGAGTGGTCGTCGAAAACATGGGCGGCGCGCCAATTCCAGAAGCGAGACGCGCGCCATTTCCAGTCGGTTTTGTAGATCCTTGCGAAAGCGCGTTTCCTGATCCGTCAACCACTTGAGGACGGCCTGTCGATCGGGCACAATTTTCTCGGCGGCTTCGCTCGGCGTCAAGGCGCGCACATCGGCCACCATGTCGGCGATGGTCAAATCGTCCTCGTGGCCGATCCCGGTGACCACGGGAATGCGCGACTGATAGATGGCTTCGGCGACGCGTTCTTCGTTGAACGTCCACAAGTCTTCCAGGCTGCCGCCGCCGCGTCCGAGAACCACCACGTCGATGCCCTCGCCGTGGGAAGCCAAACGATTCAGGGTGCCGAGAGCTTCGGCGACTTCCGCCGCCGCCCCGTCCCCTTGCACGCGAACCGGCGCAAGCCATATCTCCGCCACCGGCCACCGTCGCCCTAAAATCTCCAGCATGTCGCGCACCGCCGAGCCGCTCCGACTCGTCACCAAGGCGATGCGGCGCGGAATGCGCGGCAGCTTGCGCTTCCGTGTCGGATCGAAATACCCTTTGAGGGAGAGTTTTTCCTTTAATTGTCGAAACGCCATCTCCAACGGCCCGATGCCCTTGGGCTGAATTTCCTCGATCAGAATCTGATATTCGCCGCGCGGCATGTACAGCGTCAATCGCCCGCGCGCCACCACGCGCATGCCATCGGCCAAATCGTATTTCAAACGCAATGCGAAAGCGCGAAGCAGGACGGCGCGGAGCGGTGCTTCGTCGTCCTTGAGCGTGAAATACTGATTCCCATAAGCGCTCGGTCGCGACAAGTTCGACACCTCGCCTTCGACCCAAACGCTGGCATAGGTTTCCTCGAGAGTACCCTTCAGCGCGCGCGTCAACTCGCCAATGGTGAGGACGGGAACACCCGGAGGAGGAAAGGGAAGCGGCATGGATTCGATCCGTGGACAAACTGAGAACTTATTTCCGAGAGGGTACAATAGTTCACATTATGAGGCAAGAGCTTCTTTGCCATACGAATACGACACATGCAAACAAATCGAGCAATTTTTGCCGCGATCGTTCGATAAGCAAGCATGAAACGATTTCATTTCCGTCTGGAGCGCGCGCTGGCCGTTAAGAAACAACGCGAGAAAATGGCGGAAATGCGGCAACAACAGGCGCGGGCTCGCTGGGAGGAAGCGCGAGCCGAGTGCGCCCGCATTGAAAAAGAGTTGCTTCGCAACGCCGAGGAGTCGGCGGCGCGTTTGCGACAAGCGGCTGCCTTGGGGACGTGGCAAGCCCACTACGAACGCGCGTCACAGCTGGAGGAATTGCTGCGGGAGGCTCGGCGGATCGCCGACGAGGTCGAGGCGCGATTGCAGGAAGCGAATCGCCTGCGTATACAGGCGTCGCTGGAGGTCGAGGCGCTGCTGAGCTTGCGGGCGCGCGAATGGGAAAGCTATCGCCGCGATGCGGGTCGACGGCGACAAAACGATCTGGATGAACTGGGGATGCAGCGCTGGTTGGCGCAACGTGCGGCGAGTCCGTTCGCCGTTCCCGAAGGAAACGAGGAAGACGAGTTATGAAAAAACTGCTGATCGTCGGCATCACGAGCTTGCTGTTGTTCGGCATCTCGGCGGGCGCTTCCTATTTCTGGCAGATGAAGCAGAAGAGCGGCCACGGCACCGAGACCGAACACGCCGACACGGCGCACAAGGAAACGGGAAAAGCGAAAGCGAAAGCGGACAAGGAAGAAAAAGACTCTTCTTCTCACCATTCCTCCCCTGCTCCAAGCACGCGGGCCGCCGCACGCCCCGCCTACAACCCCAACACCGAAGAAATCGCGCGCATGACCAACGAGTTGCGCGCACGCCTTGCCGCCGTGCGCGAGCGCGAAGATCAATTGACCGCTCGAAAGAAACAGATCGAATTGATCCACGAAGACATTCGAGGCGAACGGACGAGTCTCGATGAACTACGGACGCAGATTCAGAGCGAGATGGACTCGCTGAACGAGGCCATTCAGGGCGTTGAAAAGCAGCGCGGTTCGTTGGAGGAAGAACGCCAAAAACTCGGCAAGAACACGAAGGAGATGGAGAGCCGGGTGATGAAACTGGAAAAGGAAGAACACGAGAATCTAAAGAAGATGAGCGGAATGTACAATTCGATGACGCCGGAGAGCGCCGCGAAGATTCTCCAAAATCTGGCCGATACTGGAAAGATGGACACCGCCGTCAAGATACTCGGCACCATGCAAGAACGACAGGCGGCCAAGGTGTTGACGGAGTTGACCGATCAAACCCTGGCCGCGCAACTCGTCGAGAAACTTCGCGGTCTACGCCGCACCCCGGCAAGCCCCGATGGCGTTCAGTAATCGGTCGGTTCTCAAAACCGCTGTACCAACCACGGGGGAGGCCCGAAACGGCGGGCTTCCCCACCTCGAACGCGGAGGCTTGTCGGCAAAACAATCGATACAACCGGAATAATCCTCAAGGCTCGCCCAGATTCGGGACGATAGTCTGCACACACGCGGTTTACGGATGAGGCTCGGTTTGGAGCATTCGTCCGCGCCGGTTCGGAGTATGCGGACATGCCCCCATCCCAGCAGAGCGCGGCGCACAAGCCGACGTTGTTGAATTGGCTGATCGCCGGGATTCTCGGCGTCGTTGCTGCCGCGGCCGGTTTGCTGCTGCCGCGCAGCTTGCAACCGCTCGCGGAATCGGCTCCACTCTCCGCTCCACTCGCTCCCGCTACGGAGGAGCAATCCTCTCTCGAATATGCGCCGCCTCCTCTCCCCGATCTCCCTTCTCCCCATGCGATGTTTCTCCGCCTCGGTTTAGGCACAATTTTTGTACTTATACTCTGCGTTGTCACACTCTGGATCGGCAAGCGTTGGATTCGACCGTTCGCATCCGCGCCGAACGCGAACGCGCAGCTGCGTCTCCTGGAGACGTTGCCGCTGAGCGGTCGCTGCTCGGTCTATCTGCTGCAAGCCGGCGAGACCAAAGTATTGGCTGGCGTCGATGCTGCGGGAATCAAAGCGCTGCTGCCGTTGCCGCAAGAGTTTGCGGGGGCGCTGGCGGAACTGAGCGTGACGACAACCGAAGCGGCTTAATCGTTTAAGAAATAAACTCGCGGGTCGGGCTTTCCAGCCCGGCAGACGGTCGGACTGGAAAACCCGACCCATGGAGAGTGTGTAGACATCTTCGCGCGGAAGGAATCGTCATGGCGGATCCCTTGTCGATGGTGCAGCGTTTGGGCGAATCGGGCAGCGTGCAAAACCTGTCCGCGCCACTGCAAACGGCTCTGTTTCTGGGCGGAATGGTCTTGTTGCCGACGCTGCTGGTGTGCCTGACACCGTTCACGCGCATCATTATCGTGCTGTCGTTCGTGCGCCGCGCTGTCACATCGCAGGACATCCCACCCAATCAGGTGCTTTTGGGGCTGTCGCTGTTTCTATCGCTGTTCGTCATGGGACCGACTTTGGACGAGGTGAATGCCAAAGCGGTGACGCCGTATATGGACCAGAAGATCGGCGGCGTCGAGGCGGCACGGGTCGGAGGAGAGGCGCTGCATCGATTCATGCTGCGATCGACGCGGCGTCAGGATCTCGCACTCTTCGTCCACCTAGCCGGATTGAAATCGCTTCAACAGGCCAGCGATACGCCTTGGCACGTCCTGGTGCCGGCTTACGTCATCAGCGAGTTAAAGACGGCGTTTATCATGGGCTTCTGCATCTACATACCGTTTCTGTTGGTGGATCTGGTGGTGGCCAGCATTCTGACGGCGATGGGCATGATGATGATGCCGCCGGTCATGGTGTCCGCGCCGTTCAAGATCCTGTTGTTCGTGCTGGCCGACGGTTGGCATTTAGTGGCCCGCGCGCTGAGCGTGAGTTTTGGATAGCGATTATTCTCCCCACTTCCCCGCCTACAGGGTAGAGGGAAGAAGCGGAAAGAGAGCGACCGACATGGAGATGGAACAAGTCATCGAAATTGGCCGCGATTTGCTGTACACGGCCATGTTGTTGGCTCTGCCGACGTTGGCCGCGAGTTTGATCGTCGGCTTGCTCGTCAGCATCCTGCAAGCCATCACGAGCATTCAAGAACAGACACTGTCGTTCTTGCCGCGCCTGTTGGCCGTCGGCTTGGTGTTGGTCGTGGCCATGCCGTGGACGATGCAGTTGGCCGTCCATTTCACGATGCGCATGATGGAACGCGCCGCGGGGGTGGGACGATGATCGAGTCGGCGGTGCTGTCGTTCGCCTTGATCTTGGCCCGCACCGGCGCATTCGTCGGGGTGTTGCCCATGCTCGGAACCCATGCGACGCCGCGCACGGTGAAGCTCGGTTTGGCCGTCGCCTTGGCCGTGTTGTACTTTCAAATGCTCGGTGGCTCGGTGACTCCAGAATGTCTGACGGCCAACGGCCCGGTAACATGGCTGGCCTTGATCTCGGTGTTAATGATGGAAGCGCTGCTCGGAGCGTTTTTGGGATATGCGATGGGGTTGATTCTCTTGCCGATACGCATTGCCGGAGAATATCTCGGCGCGGAAATGGGGTTGGCAATGGGTGCGCAAGCCGATCCCACTGCGCCCAATCCCTCGGTGGTGGTCACGCAGCTCTTCGAGATGTTGGCCGGCGTGCTTTTCTTCAGCCTCGATGGGCACCATGTCTTTTTTGCGGCGCTGCACGGCACGTTCCTGCGCATCCCTCTGGGCGGCTGGTCGGGACTGTCCGCGATCGGCCCGATGACGGCGGGCGTGTCGGCCGCGCAGGAGTGGGGCTTGATGCTGGCCGCGCCCGTCGGCGCGATGCTCTTTCTGTCATCGGTCGTCCTCGCCCTGATGACCCGCGCCGCGCCGCAGATGAATGTTTTCGCCTTCGGTTACGCGGTGCGCATCGCCTTCGGTCTAATCGGTCTGTTTGCGTTGATGCCCGGATTCGTCGCGGCCATCGTGCGCTCGCTCGCACACATGAGCGAATTGCTCGAACGATTGGTGTGAGACATGGCGGAAGAACATGGGCAAGGAACCGAAGCCGCTACTCCGCGCCGGCGCGAAGAAGCGCGCGAACAGGGTCGCGTCGTCTTCAGTGCCGAACTGACGGCCGGGTTGCTGTTGCTGGCGGCGATCGGCGTCTTGTGGTTTGCATCGAAGGGAATTGGTGCGACCCTGACCGAAGCCGTGCGCCACGGGGTTCGCGGCTGGCGAATGCACGAGTTGAGCATGGATCAGACGCGCGAATTGCTGATGGGGTTTCTTTCGCTGGGACTGCGGATCGTCGGGCTTCCGCTGGCGCTGTTGTTCGTGGCGGCATTGGCAGTGATGGTCGGCCAGGTCGGCTTTCGCATCGTGCCGTCGTTGGCAGCGCCCAATTGGGAGCGGCTCGATCCGGTAAACGGTTGGAGTCGAATCCTCTCGTGGGCGGGGATGCTGCGCGGAGCGACCTCGCTCGCTAAGGTTATAGCTATCGGCGTGTTAGCGTGGATGATGCTCAAGGGACGCATGGGGCGGTTGGCCATGTTGGATCGGCAACATTTGGTGGGAGCGGCGGGGCAAACGTGGGAACTTGTGTTGCGTTTGGGGCTGATGGTTGCCGCCGCTTTTATCGTCGTCGGAGTCGTCGATTACCTGGCCCAACGCTTCCGCTTCGAGATGGCTTTGCGCATGACGCGCGAAGAAATCAAGGACGAGATGAAGCGCGAGGAAGGCGATCCGGCGGTCAAGGGGCGAATCCGCAAGTTGGCCCGCGAACTGAGCCAGCGTCGCATGATGCGCGACGTGCCCAGCGCCACGGTCGTCGTCACCAATCCGACGCACCTGGCCATCGCCCTGCGCTACGAGAAGGGATCGTTGGGTGCCCCCAAGGTGGTGGCCAAGGGAGCGGGCCACGTCGCGCGGAAGATCGTCGAAACGGCGCGAAGGCATGGCGTGCCCGTGGTGGAACGCAAGCCCGTGGCACGAGCATTGTTCAAGGCCTCGACGTTAGGCAAGGAAATCCCGGCGGCGCTCTATCACGCCGTCGCCGAGGTACTGGCATACGTCTATCGCTTGCGAGGCATGGCGTAGTCCCCCGCACAAGCCCGGAGCGCCAGCGACGGCTATCTCGCCCGTCGCTTGTGCTGCCCGTCGCTGGCGCTCCCGGTTTGTGTCGGTGAGATCTTTGTCACAAGAGTGGGCTTATGGCGAATGCAACGGCACTTTCCGCCGATTCCAATTTGTCGTTCGGGCCGCGCAGCGAATTGGTGCTGTCCGTGGCACTGTTGGGCGTGTTGGTCGTCTTGCTCGTCCCGTTGCCACCGCCCTTACTCGATCTGTTATTGGCGCTGAATCTCGGTCTCACTATCTTGCTCCTGCTCGTCACGCTGGCGGCCACCAAGCCGCTCGATTTCTCGGTGTTTCCGTCGTTGTTGCTGCTGATGACGCTGTTTCGCTTGGCCCTCAACGTGGCCACCACGCGACTGATCTTGCTCAAGGGCGGCGCGGGACACATCGTCGAAGCGTTCGGCGGGTTCGTGGTCGGAGGCAGTCTCGTCGTCGGCCTGGTGATCTTTCTGATCCTCATCGTCATTCAATTCGTGGTCATCACCAAAGGGGCGGGGCGCGTCTCGGAGGTGGCGGCGCGATTCACGTTGGACGGTTTGCCTGGCAAACAGGTGGCCATCGACGCCGAGTTGAACTCCGGCTCCATCGACGATGCGGAGGCGCGGCGCAGGCGTCAAGCGCTGTTGCGAGAGGCCGAGTTCTATGGAGCGATGGACGGTGCGAGCAAGTTCGTGCGCGGCGACGCCATCGCCGGTCTCATCATCACTGCCGTCAACCTCGTCGGCGGCTTCGTCCTCGGCTTGACGCGCAACATGAGTCTGACGCAATCTTTTCGGACTTATTCGATCCTCACGGTAGGCGATGGCCTGATTTCCCAAATACCGGCTCTGATTATCGCCACGGCTTCCGGCATGCTCGTCACGAAAGCGACGACGCAAACCAGTTTGAGCGTGGAAATCGGCTCGCAAATGGCCATGAATCCGCGCTCGCTGTTCGTCGGCGCACTGATTTTGTTGGGGTTGTCGCTGGCACCGGGGCTGCCGATGTTGCCGTTCGCCGCTCTGGCTGGCTTTCTGATCCTCGGAGCGAGGCGACTGTCCAAGCCGGCCGATGCTCGCAGCGCAAGCGCGCCGGCGCAGGGAGCGGGGCGGACGCCTTCGGACGCGCCGGCTAAAGCAACGCCGGAAACGAATCTCAACGACTTTTTGCAAACGGATCGCGCCACCGTCGAAATCGGCGCTCGGCTCATCTCCTTGGTCGATCCGCGCCGCGGCAACGGACTTCTCGATCGCATCAGCGGACTACGGCGCGATCTGGCGCGCAAGAACGGCATCTGGGTTCCGCCCATCCGACTGCGCGACAACATTCAACTCGATGCCGACGCTTATCGCATTCTCATCGGCGGACGCGAGGTGACGCGCGGCAGCTTGCGCACGGATCGCCTCTTGGCCATCGAACCGGCCAATCCACCCATCAAGGTCGAGGGCGAGGCTACGAAAGATCCGGCGTTCGGTCTCACGGCGCGCTGGATTCACGAGAACGACCGCCAACGCGCCGAGTTGGGCGGCTACACCGTCGTCGACGCGCCCAGCGTACTAATCACGCATCTGGGTGAGATTGTCCGCAAACACGCCAGCGAACTCTTTAGCCGCGAAGACCTCAAATCGTTACTCGACAAGACACGCGAGACCAACGCCTCGGTGGTCGATGAACTGTTGCCCAACGTCTTGTCGATGGGAACGCTGCACCGCATTTTGTGCCTGTTGCTCGAAGAACACGTTCCGATCTCGAACTTGCCGCGCATCCTCGAAAGCCTCGCCCATCATGCGCCGGCGACGAAAGATACTCTCGAACTGACCGAGCGCGTCCGCGCCGATTTGGGCCGAGTCATCTGCGACCGTTTCCGCGATGCGCAGGGCCGGCTGCACGCGGTCGTTCTCGATCCGCGTGTGGAAATGGAATTGCGCCGGAATCCTCACGAGAAGACGTTGGCGTTGGATCCGGTACGGCTCGAAAAGTTGATCCTGTTTTTGCTGAACGAATGGCGAAAGGCGACGGCGCGCGGGCAAGAGGTCGCACTCTTGACCGACGCGAGTTTGCGTCGTCCTCTGCGTCACGCCATCTTGCGCGGTCTGCCGGACCTCGCTGTGATCGCCTATGCGGAAGTGCCCAACGATCTGTTGTTGGAACCGGTCGCCATGCTTCGCCTCGAGGATTTGGCGAATACGCGAGGCGAGCGGGCGGCGTAAGCCTCCCGATGGGGAAGCACGATTTTGGCGGCTTACGCCCCCGCTCACCGGAGGGATGTCGATGCAACTCGCAACGCAGGCATATGGCGCGGTCGCTCAAAAGGAGCGGCGCGACCGGATGATTCTGGAACATTTGCCGTTGGTGCGCCATCTCGTCGGCAAGCTGCTGGCCGAGTTGCCTCCCGGCGTCGATGAAGAGAACCTCGAATCGGCGGGTATTCTCGGCTTGGTCGAGGCGGCGAATCATTTCGACCCGGAACGCGGGGCGCAATTCAAGACGTATGCCTACACGCGGATTCGAGGTGCCATTCTCGACGAACTACGTCGCAACTGTCCACTGCCGCAACTGATGCTCCAGCGGGTTGCCCAGGTACGTCGAGCCTACGACGAACTGCCGCCGCCGGTGACGACCGAGGCGCTGGCCGCCGCCACGGGGCTGAGCGAGGAGGAAGTCGCCGACACGCTGGCCGCGATTCGCATGACGCGCTTGGTGTCGTGGGACAAAAGCGGCGAACCGATCGGGACACGGCTCGACGATTCCCAACGTCCCGATCGTTTGGTCGAAAAACAAGAGCAAAAGCGAATTCTCGTCGAGGCGCTCGAGGCCTTGGACGAGCGCGAGCGCACCATCGTGACGCTGTATTATCTGGAAGATTTACGCCTGAAAGAGATCGGTGAAGTGCTGCGATTGTCTGAGTCGCGCGTGTCGCGCGTACTCAGCGCGGCGCTGTTTCACTTGGCCGAATATCTGCGAACGCACGGAGGATAGCCATGCACCCCGAACGGATGTCGCCCTCGCGCGGCGAGTTTCACACCAGTTCGGTGATACATAGTGCCTGTGTGCGCGTGGGAGGCGATCCAGCGCGGATCGGCGTGCCCGGTCTGCCCGTCGCCGATGCTCCCGAAACAGCCGAGCCGGCCTTGGAGCCGCGCATCGAGATCGTTCGCAGCGGCGAGATCATTCAAGCCATCGACATCTTTTGCGGATGCGGAGAACACATTCGCTTGCATTGCCTCTACGCTTGAAGCGAGGAGGCGTAAAAAACATTATGGAGATCGGTCATGGTGTTTCGATGTCATCGACGCTTTCTGACGGCACTGGGTTTGTCGGGGCTTCTGCTTTCGAGCGGGTGTTTTAACATCCCCGGAATGATGGGTACGTCCGCGCCGTCGGGGCAGCCGTCCCAACCCGGTGGGCCGAGCGCGTCGGCGCGTCCCGAAGGCGGGTTCGGCCCAGTCGGTCGCGGCGGGCCGGTCCCTAATGGCGTGGGAGGCAGCCAGCCTGGCCCGGTCAACCTCGCCGGCTATAGCGCTTTGGCCGAGTATCAGGCTGCGGATATGTCCCAGAAAATTGCCGAACTACAAGACGAGAACAAATCTCTCGCCGCGAGGATGCAGGGCTTGCAAAGCCTGCTCGAAGAGCGCGAACGGGCCGTGCTGTCGTCTCGCGGTGAAGTGCAAGCGGCCTCGCAGGAGGTGGCGCGGGCGCGGCAAGAGATCGCCCGATGTCGAACCGAAATCGCCGGTTTGCGCGAACACGCCCGCTCAGCCGACAAGGAGAATCAAGCCAGCATGCAAGCGCTCGTCAATGTGTTGGAGTCGATGGTGGATCACTCCGCTCCCGCACCGGCCGCCGCCCCAACGAAGCAAAAAGAACCGGCGAAGACGGAGCAAGAGAAGCACTGACTTCAGGCGGCGCGACCGGGGCGGGATAGCTCGTCGAGCGGCGCGTCGCTGCCCCACAGCGCGCGGAACGCGCACAGCCAGAGGAGATAGCAATAGAGTAACTGAACGCCCAGGAACAACAGATGCACGATAAAGCGGGGGTCGAAACGATCGCCCAGCACGAGGAATCCCCAGACGGCGACCGTGAAACTCATTGTCATGCTGATGGCGAGAGAGAGAAGTAAAGCCGCCGTTCTGCCGCGCGATCCGAATAGCGCTTCGCCGATTTCGACGGCGACGCGCCCGCCATCGAACGGCCACAATGGAAGTACGTTGAGCAATGCCCAGAAGGCGTTAACCCACATTAACAACATGAGAACGGGGGCAAGCGAGGCGCGCCAGTGCGGAGCCAGCGGCATCTTCGTTACTCCCCACAAGACGCCGAGAAACGCCAGGTTTGCCGGCGAACCACAGAGCAGAATGAGAACGCGCTTCCAGCGTTTGATGTCGTCCAAGCCGTGGACGTGGCCGCCGAGTCCAGACAAAACGATACGCATCGGCACCCTCAACAGACGAGCTGCGAGAATGTGCCCAGCTTCATGGATCAGAAAGGAAAGAACGGCGGTGAAGAGCCACGTTCCAAACATCGAGACGCCGCCAAACTGGGGATCGCGATAGAAGACGATGCCAAACAGTACGCTGGAAGCCCAGAAGATGGGACGGATGCGGATCTCCGTTCCCCAGAGCCGCGCGCGTAAATCCCAACGGCTCGATGGGGGTTCGGGTAGCAGCATGAAGTTCATCCTTGGAATTGGCTGGTAATCATCGGCGGTTCGCGGAGCGACGAAGTCCGTCGACAGAAGGGCCGGATGGAGGCGTCGGAATGCCGATCATCGACCGCATCGCCCCCCCTCCCGCGAGTCCGCAGGAGAGAGGGGAAACCTGCGGCATCACTTCTTTTCGTTCGTATCCACGCCAGAGGTCAAAGACTTCCAATCTTCAACCAGTTTGGCATCGACGGCTTGCCCTTCGGTCAACTCGCCTTGATTGCTGACGATGACCTCTTCCTTGCCGTTCAGATCGCCCAGGCTGATGCCATCGTCGGTGAGCAACTCGATCTTGGCGAGTTTGCCATCGTCGATGTTCACTTGGACCGGCTGCAAATGCGCTTTCTTGTCCTTGATGAGGTAGATGTAGGTAAAGCCGCCTTTGACGACGATTGCCGAGCTGGGGAGCATGAACACATCGTCAAATTTCTTCAACACCAAGGTCATTTTGCCGAACATGCCAGGCAACAGACGCATCTGGCGGCTCGGATCCAGCTTACCCTTCACGTCGGGGACAACCGGCAGTCCGTTGTTGGGATCGTCGGGCATTCCCCTTTTGAGACCTTTCATAAAGTTCTTACGAGACGCTTCATCTTTCATCTTGTCCGCGAATTTCTTGGCATCGCGATTCCAGAGATCGACTTCCACCAACATGGTGCGATCTTTTTCAGGATTGATCAAAGATTCGGGATAGCGCGTGACTTTGCCGTGGATCTTAATGCCCGGCATAGTGGGAGTCTCAAAGATTGCTTCGGTATTGGGCGTGATGTAGGAGGCATACACGTCCGGGACGCGAACGATCACGGTGACGATGTCGTTGCGTTGAATGACCAGAAGGGCCGTGGCATGGCCGTCCCCCGCGTTTTGGACGAAGAATCCGGGGTCGACATTGCGGCGTGAGATTTGACCGTCGTAGGGCGCGATGATCCTGGCGTACTCGAGCATGGCTTTAGCAAAATCGACCTCGGCATTCGCAACGCCCACATTGGCCTTGGCTTCATCGAGATCCGCGTTGGCCTGAACGACGCGCGCCTTGTAGGCATCTAGCTCGGCTTTGGCGTATGCCAGGTTGGCTTTGGTGGAGATTTCCGTATCCTTGGCCGACTCATTGCGATCCATCTGTTCGTCGACCAAGCGTCTATCGATGGCTTTCTCCAGCACCAATTCTTGATAGCGCACTAATTGCTTGTCGCGGAATTCTCGGAAAGCTACCGCACTTTTATAGCGGGCCTCGGCGGCTTCGATCTTTGCCTCCGCGGCGACGACATCGGCTTCGGCGGTTTTGACCGCCGCACCCTTCTGCTCGACTTGCGCCTTGGCCCTGACCAAGTCGGCTTGGCGTCGCTTTTCGCTGGCCACTAGATCGGGCACGTCCACCAACGCCAATTGTTCCGATTCCTTGACCTTTGCTCCAACGTCGAAAGGAATTTCCTTCACTCGGCCCGTGACTTTCGTTTCCAGGCTGGATTCGTAGTAGGCGCGCACATCGGCGGGACGGGTTACGGTAACGAGGAACGATTTGTCGTAATGGGGGTGCACCATATTGAGGGAAATGATGGCCTCTTCCGCCTGGACCTCGTTGGGTTTGTGCCCAAAACCGCCCATGAAGTAGAACGCGCCGCCGCCGATAAGGGCGGCGCATACAACGAGCGTCAAGCCCATGCGCAAGACACCGCCTGCCGTTAATGTCGACTTCATTATTAGGTTCTCTCTCCTCGTTTACGGTCGTACCCCTCGTCGACGAGAGACCGACCCTTGCTACGGAATCCGCCGTTCGTATATTTTCTGGCGCGAGGACAGCAGCCGAGCCGCCGGCTCGCCTCCAGAGGTTCTCGAACTCAAAAAATCGATCGATGGTTTGCGAGGCGAACAAACTGCTCGACGAGGCGAGTCATCGACGCTGTGATTAGAATAGTCGATTCGGGCGGAGAACGGAAGGGGGCAATCCGCGAGAGAGGAAGACTCTGTATCGACAGCGAGACTGATACTCCAAGGTAAGCCAACATTCCGCACCCTTGCGCCTCCGTTAGAACCGTTGCACGCCAACTGACTCGCATCGGGATCGAGTGTCAGGTTCGAGAGGTTTGGATCTGGCCGCTCGCTCCATTCCACACATCAATCTAGTGTATTCTACGATGCTTTCTTCCTTCACGCTATGGGGTTTGGGATTACATTTTCGTTATGGAACTTCGGGATTTTTTCTCGGCTCTCGGTGGAGTCGGAGCGTGTAACTCCCGATTCTGTCATTGGTTGAGTCCTGTGAAGAAACGCTCTTTTCAGAATCGACGCTTGTGGAGTAAGATTCGTCCCGTTGGAACGAGTCATCGGACTCGAAGCCAGCGAATGGATTCGGGACGCGGACGCAACGGAACCGTCCGCGTTGGGCCAGGACGGCCAACGGAGAAGAGTTAGCAGGACGGAGCGCCCAAGCTCTGTCCACCCATCAACGCACATCCTTCGAGCGCCTCCGTCCGAAACGGATCGTTGCCAGTTCATGCCCGCGCTAGGCCGAGAAAGCCTGCGGACATTGAGCGCGCACAAACGATCCGATAACGATCCTTTATTAACGGAATGGAACAAGATGACTCGCGCTCCCATTCTTTTTCGCGTCGATGCCGCGCCGCGCCTCGGCTGGGAACATTTGTCGCGCTGCCAAACCCTGGCGGCGGCAATTCAGCGGCGGCGCAGGCCGGCTTATTTCCTATCCCAACTCGAACCCGGTTCGCTTGGCTTGACCCTCAAGCGCGGCGGAAACGATTGGCTCGAAGCCTGCAACCCTGCCGGATGCCCCGACGATCTCGAAGAGACCGTTCAAGAGATTCGCCGCTTGCGCCCCGCCGCCGTCGTTGTCGATTCGCCGGACATTAAGGAAGACTATCTCGCCGTCCTCCGCGACACTGGCGTTCTCGTCATCGCGCTGGACAGCGTGGCCCATACCGTGTTTCCCTCCGGATTAGTGGTCAATCCGCTCTTGGCACCCGGAAAGGAAGCCTACGAGTTCGGACGGGGCACGCAGCTCCTGTTGGGATCGCGCTACGCCTTGGTGCGATCCGAGATTCGCCGTCAACGACCGACCCGCGCCCAAGAACCGGCGCAACCCTTCCGAGCCCTCGTCGCCCTGGGCGACGACGATCCCCACAATCAATCGGGCGAATTGGCCAAACGCTTGCTCAATTGTCCCAAGGTGGGGCGCGTGGACGTACTCGTTCGTCCCTATCACCCCGACCTGGCCAACTTGCAAGCCTTGGCCGAGACTTGTCCGGATCGCTTGGAGATCGTTCACGAAAACGGAGAGACGCCGTTCCGTATCGCCCGCAGCCATTTCGCCGTTACCGGCGGCAATGCCTGGTCGTTGGAATTGGCTTGCGTCGGCATTCCGCAAATCGTCATCGTGCAATCGGAGACGCATTGGCCGACGGCGCAACGACTAGAGGAAGAAGGGGCGGCCACCTGTCTGGGTTGGCAGGCCAATGTCTCGGCGCAAACTCTTCGCCAGGCCGTCACCGATCTGCTCGCCGATCCCCAAGAACGGCAAGCGATGGCGCGTTGCGGCCGACAATTGATCGACGGACGCGGACCCGACCGTCTCGTCACGGCCCTCGAAGTCATGCTGCACCCCTCGCGGCAGATCCATCAAGTCGCTCTCGCCGCTTGATGGTCTGGACGGAGAAGAGGAGAAGGGGAGACAAGAAGAAAGAGAGCCGCTATGCTCTCCTTGGCACCCCTTCTCTTCGTCTTCTTCCACCGGTGAGATGCGTCTCATGGACAAACAAAAAGTCGCCGCGATTCTCGATGAAATCGGCACCCTCTTGGAATTGCAGGGCGAAAGCTCGTTTCGCTGCAATGCCTATCACAAAGGTGCCCAGGTTATCGAGCAGCTGGACGAAGACCTCGCCGCCGTGGTCCGCGAAGGGCGATTGGGCGAAGTGCCGCACATCGGCGACACGCTGTGCGAGAAAATCACCACCCTCGTCACGACCGGCGAACTTCCTTATTACGAAGAGCTGCGGAAAAAGACCCCTCCCGGTCTGCTCGACATGCTTCGCATTCAAGGAATGGGGCCGAAGCGCGTCAAGCTGCTGCACGATAAACTGGGCATCGACTCGCTCGACAAATTGGAACAAGCCTGCCACGACGGCCATGTGGCGAAGATCAAAGGACTCGGCGAAAAAACACAACAAAAGATCGTCGAAGGAATTCATTTTCTGCGCCAGATGGGTTCGCGCGTCCGCGTCGATCGCGCGCTGGCACTAGCAGATCGTCTCCTCGAAGGTCTCGCCCGAGCGCCTGGCATCCATCGCATGGAGTTGTGCGGCAGTTTGCGGCGGCGGCGCGAGACGATCAAGGACATCGACATCCTCATCAGTTCCGACGATCCCGCGCCGATTATGGAACGGTTCGTCTCGCTGCCCGGCGTGGTCCAGGTCATCGGGCACGGCGACACAAAGTCGAGCATCGTTGTCGAAGGCGAAGGCCGCACCATGATGAACGCCGACCTGCGCATCGTTAACGACGCGCAGTTTCCGTTCGCGCTCAACTATTTCACCGGCAGCAAGGAACACAACATCGCCATGCGCGTGCGGGCGCAAGAGTACGGCCTCAAGCTGAACGAGTACGAATTGGCCAGCCCCGATCGACGGATCGCCGCCCGCGAAGAGGCCGACATTTACAAGGCGCTCGAACTCGCCTACATTCCGCCCGAACTGCGCGAAGACACCGGCGAGATGGAGGCCGCCGCTTCCGGTCGCTTGCCGCATCTACTCGAAGTCGGCGACATCAAGGGCGTCTTTCACTGCCACACCACCTACAGCGATGGCGCGAATAGCGTCGAGGAAATGGCCCTCGCGGCCAAGGCTTTGGGGCTGAAATACCTCGGATTGGCCGATCACTCGCAGTCGTTGACCGTGGCCAACGGACTTAGCCCGCAACGCGTCCGTGAGCAACAGGCCGAGATCGACCGCGTCAATGCCACCTTAAAGGGATTCACGATCTTCAAAGGCATCGAATGCGACATTCTGCCCGACGGACAACTCGACTACCGCGACGACGTATTGGCGACATTCGATTACCTCGTGGCCAGCGTACACAGCCATTTCAACCAATCGCGCGAAGAGATGACGGCGCGAATTGTTCGCGCGATCCGCAATCCCCACGTCACCATGCTCGGCCACGCTACCGGCCGGTTACTCCTCAAACGCGATGCCTACCCGGTCGATCTCGAAGCCGTGTTGCAAGCAGCGGCGGAGACGGGGACGATGGTAGAAATCAACGCCCACCCCGCCCGCCTCGATCTCGATTGGGTTCACTGCAAACGAGCCAAGGTACTCGGCGTGAAACTCGTCGTGAATCCCGACGCCCACGCCGCCGACGAAATCGCCCTGTATCGATACGGCGTGGACGTGGCGCGGCGCGGCTGGCTGGAACGCAGTGACGTGTTCAATACGAAAACGCTCGCGGAAACGACCAAAGCGCTGGCCGCGCGCAAACAGGCCTCTCCGCTTTAATCGTCCCCACCGATGCGTTCTTTGAGCATCTCCGACAAAAGGGGGCGCGTGCCGGAGACAGCAAGCGTTTGACCCGCCTTGAGACCGTCGAGTACGACGGTGAACGCCTCGTGAGAGGGACCGAGCTGGACGCGTAGCGGTTGAAACTCAAGGGGCGAATCGCCCTGGGCGAAGACGAGATGCGATGTGCCGTCGAACTGTAACGCATCGTTAGGAACGGTAAGACGTTGCTGCCGATTCACCACGATGCGTGCCGATCCAAAGGTATGCGGTCGCAAACGTCCCTCCGGGTTTTCCACCTCGGCGCGGACGGCCACCGTTCGCGTCTTCTCATCCACCTCGGCGCTGATCCATTGAATCTTCGCGGGGGGCGCGTTCTCGTTGGGTCCATCGAGATGGAACAGGGCGTGTTGATCGCGTCGCACCTTGTCGGCGTCCTCAAGGCGGACCCGCAACATGATCCACAAGCGGCTGACGTCCGCCAACTGAAACTGGGGCGTTTGCGGACTCACCGTCTCGCCGGGCACGATGTCGCGTTTGATGACGACGCCATCGAACGGAGCATACATCGGCAGTAGATCGTTGCCGGTGGCGATCTCCGGGTCCAACTTTTGCAACAGCTTCTCTGGAATCCCCAAGGTATGCAGGCGTGCGGCGATTTGCTCGTCGCTGGAGCGAGTGAACTCATCGAGTGGCACAGACAGGCCGAGATTTTGCAGCGATTGCACGTCTTTCGAGAGGGCGATGCGCGCGTCGCGCAGGGCGAATTCGGCGCTCTCCAGATCCTTGGGAGAGGTAGCGCCTCCCGTCAATTGGAGGCGTCGAAAAACCTTTTCGCGCATCTGTACTGTCAACAGGGTTTGCTGGAGATCGAACTTAAGGCGCGCCAGATCTGGCGAGGCAACGAGGGCCAGGACTTCGCCCTTATTGACTTTTTGGCCCAGATCTATGTGAACGCTTTTCGCCGTGCCGCTGGCGCGCGTGGAGAGATGGGCGTATCGGCTTTGATCGAACTCGATGTCCCCATTGGCCACGATGTAATCATCCACCCATTTCGGTTGAATTGTCTCCGTTCGGACGCCAGCCGAAATCCTCGCCTCCTCGGAATCGAGCTTGAACGGTGGCAGAGGTTTATTCGGATTTTTGTCGTCCTTGTTGTCCGGCTTTTTCTCCGCTTCTTCCTCTTTTTTTGTCTGAGAGGGATGGAGCAATTCGGGCAGGCTCGGTATCTTCCAATCCCACACATAACCCCACCAGGCAATACCGCCGAGCAGCCCCAGCGTCAGGACGGCCGGAATTTGATGCAAAATCCATAACGAGAAGCCGCGCAATCGAGAAAGCATCGGTGTTTCCTCCGAGGCAAGGATTCCAAGCGTAGAAATACAATTCGTTCGGCAAAGGAGCAGTGCTAAAGGAGGAGGGCGCGGAATGACTCGTAGAGCGGCGGAGACGGCGAGTCAATCGCAACGACGGGCGACGTTTGAGGTGGAGAAGAGCCGAGGATCGACAGCGAATCCAGCGGCAACTCATCGTAAGCCAAGGCGGGCGGCAGGGTCGGTTCGCAGCGGGGTTTTACGCCCATACCGGCGGCCAATGGAGACGCAGGGCAGCCGGCGTCGTGATCGTCGTCGTCGGATTCCGGCTCACTCGGAAGCTGTCGATGGCTCTGCGCGAGCGTCAAGAGAAGCCGAGCGGCAGGTGAGGTCCATTTGCACGCACAGATCCCCGGCGGCATCAACAGCCGCATTGTAAGGAGGACCATAAGTAAGATGCGCCAAAAAAACACGATGACGTATACCCTCGATACCCATTGTTTATTAGCCTAGAGTCCAATCGCGGCGAAGTCAACGCATTCGCCGCGCGTCCTCGTTCCCACGCTCCTGCGTGAGAACGCAAGTCTGGCCGCTCCGCGTCCTGTATCCCGCAGCGTCAGATCCCTCGTTCCACTAGGTTCCATGTGGACGGCCGCGGGGACGGCGGCGAGGACGTGGATGCAGGGACGAAGCGAAGTCGGCGAGGTGAGACAGACCGTCGCCGTAGGTGGTGTAGGGCATGAGGGCGCGGAGATCGTCCGTTAGCCCCTGGCCTCCGATGGCCACCGGAATGCCGGACTTATGGGCGTCGTCGTACAGTTCTCGATATGCGGCAAGGAATGCCGCCGGTTCTTCGACGCGATGGATCGATAACCACAACAGGCGAGGTCGCAATTCCGTCAGCGCTTTGCGGAACGACGAGAACGGGGTATTCGGTCCCAGATTGACCGGCGACCAGCCGCCTTCGAGCAACACCAATTCGACCAGTTGGCTCGCTAAGGCGTGCAGCTGACCTTCGGGCACGCCGCCGACGGCGACGGGGCGCTCTTGCACCGCCTGCGACAAAAGATGAGATTTCAGAGCGTACAAGGATTCCGAACAAATCTGCGTGGCCCGATGCTCGTGCATGACATCAATGCGCCCTTCTTCCCATTCGAGGCCGATGCGGCGCATTGCCGGGGCGATGACGGCATCGGCCAAGGTTGCCGCCCGCAATCCGCCTCGATCGACACTCTCGATCAGAAAACGTGCTGCCGATGCGTCACCGTGGCGGAGTGCGGCGTACAGATCGCGGCTCAGTTTGGTCTCATCGAGAACACTGCCGGACAGAAGGGAGGGACGCAGCCGAGCGAGGTCGAGTTGCGGGAAGTCGTTTTCGCGCACCAGTCGCAAGACATCGGCCAAGAGTAACTTGCGATGCCCGCCGGGGGTGCGATGCGCCGGAAGGATACCGTCGTCCACCCAACGCTTGATCGTGGTCACGCCCACGCCGAGAGCGCGCGACACTTGGGCCGTGCTTACATACGCAAGATCATCCACGGCCCCATCTCCGAAAATGCGTCGTTTTGTTCCTTTTTGCTCGAATCCGACTTCCACTTCCTACTTAGTATAGACGACGTTCTGCCCGCGTTCCCAACGAGTTGAGAAGATTCTTGGCGACTTGAGGGTTTTTATGGTTGTCCGCGACGGCGGATAACGGTAGGAATAAATAGGACGATTTGGACGATTTGTTATTGAGTCTCCGACGATTCAATTGGCAACAGGAGTCACTTTCATGGTGGCGACAGCATCTCCGCGAAAGCGAAGCCGAGCGAACGCGGGCCAACCGCGTTACATCTACCATCCGTCGTTTCAGGAGCGCGAAGCGGAAAAACTCTACGGTTCGACGACGCCCCAACCCGAAATGGCGACCGACGCGCAACACATGCCGGACGACATCACGCGAGACCGGGCCCAACGCATGCATTACGCTGCCTATCGCTGGGAATCGGCGGAATCGAAGCGCGAACAGCAGTGGTGGCAGCGGCGATATTTTTCGCTGCGCGACGATATTGTGCTGGGCAATCGCAAGCTCATTTTTCGCGCCGTTCACAAATGGAAAAGCGCCGGGTATCAAGCGGACGACCTAATCGGCGAATGCCACATCGTCTTGATCCGCGTGGTGGCGACGTACAACCCCTGGATCGGCATACGCTTCAGCACCTTTGCCTTCACTTGTCTGATGCGCGCCCTGTCGCGCTTGTGGGACAAAATCTCGACCGAACAGAAGCGTCAACTGATGCTCCTGGAACAGATGGTCGATTTGGATGTATCCATGCGCGACGAGCCGCCGTCCAGCCAATGGGAGCCGCTCGAAGAGTTCTTCCGCGACGATCACGCCTTGTTGACCGATCGCGAGAAACTCGTTCTCAAACGCCGCTACGGGTTGTGCAGTCCGTTAGCAAAAACCACCCTCGAAGCCGTCGGACACGATCTCGGTCTCTCGAAAGAACGCATCCGTCAACTGGAGAAGGGAGCGCTCGACAAACTCCGGCACGCGCTGGGAACACACGCGCGGCTTGCGTGATTCATCGCTCTCGATTACATTCTTTCCCGCGCTCTGCGTGGGAACGGGAAGGGGATATGGTCCATGCTGTCGGTAAAACGCGCTATTAGTATCTCTATTGTTGTATCTATGTTTTGCAGTTTGGCTGATGCTTCGCTGCGTGCGTGCGACGATTGGCCGCAGTGGCGCGGGCCAAAGCGCGATGGCCAAGTGGGCGGTAAGAATTGGCCGAACGGCCTGCAAGGCGAACATTTGCAACGCCGCTGGCGCATCGAAATGGGGCCGAGCTACTCCGGTCCTCTCGTAGTTGGCGACCGGGTTTATGTCACCGAAACGCGCGAAAAAAGCGAGGAAGTCGTTCGCGCTCTGGATCGCAAGACGGGCAAGGAGTTGTGGCACCACGGCTGGAAGGGAGCGATGACGGTTCCGTTCTTCGCCAAATCCAACGGCGATTGGATTCGCGCCACCCCAGCCCACGACGGCGACAGTCTCTATGTGGCAGGAATGCGCGATGTCCTGGTGTGTTTGAATGCCAACAACGGCGAGGAACGCTGGCGCGTCGATTTCATCGAGAAGCTGGGCACGCCGCTGCCCGCGTTCGGATTTGTAAGCTCGCCAGTGGTAGACGGCGATGCTGTGTACGTTCAGGCCGGGGCCTCGGTGGTGAGACTGAATAAGAAGAGCGGAGAGATCTTGTGGCGGAGCGCCCGCGATACGGGTGGAATGTCCAACAGCGCCTTTTCGTCTCCATATATTGCCGAATTGGGCGGCAAGCGACAGCTCTTGGCGCAGACGCGGGAGAAACTCGTCGGCCTCGACCTCGCTTCCGGCGAAGTGCTGTGGTCGCAAACCGTACCCGCATTTCGTGGCATGAACATCCTCACACCCGTGGTGTATAAAGACGGCATCTTTACGAGTTCCTACGGCGGATGTACCACGCTCTATCATATCGCCGCGAAGGACAAGCGATTCTCCAGCGAAGCCGCCTGGTCGATCAAGCTGGAAGGCTATATGTCTACTCCCGTTGTGGTAAAAAAACACGTTTACATGCACTTACGCAATCAGCGCGTAGCGTGCCTCGATCTGGACGCCGGCAAGACGTGCTGGACCACCGACAAGCCGTTCGGCAAGTATTGGAGCATGGTTGCACAGGGCGAGAACATTCTCGCGCTCGACGAGAGGGGGATACTCTACTTGTTTCGGGCCACGCCGGAAAAATTCGATCTCGTCGATTCGCGGAAAGTTGCCGACGAAGAGACGTGGGCACATCTCGCTGTTTGCGGCGACGAATTGTATGTACGCGAACTGAATGCGATTAGTGTGTATCGCTGGAAATAACGGCGGGGAGGAGCGGCTATGAAATCGTCCCTCGTTTGGTTTCGTCACGATCTTCGCCTGGACGACAACCCGGCTCTCTTGGCGGCAATCGAACGTGGCGAGTCGATGGTTCCGGTATTTGTGTGGTCGCCGGAGGAAGAGGGAAAATGGCCGCCCGGATCGGCGAGCCGCTGGTGGCTCCATCATTCGCTGACGAGCCTGCGTCAGCAGTTGCGCTCCCTCGGTTCCGATCTCGTGATTCGTCGCGGCAACACGCTCGCCGAGTTGCAGCGTCTGGGCGAAGAGTGCCGAGCCGATGCCGTGTTCTGGAATCGCCGTTACGAACCGGCCATCGTCGAGCGCGACACGGCACTCAAGTCCGCACTGCGCCAACGGGGATGGACGGTGCAAAGTTTCAATGGACAACTTCTCTTCGAGCCGACCCAATTGCAGACGCGCGGCGGACAACCCTTTCAGGTATTCACGCCATTCTGGAAAGCCTGTCTCGCCCACTCGGAGCCGAACGAGCCAGAACCAGCACCGGATCGTTTGCCCGCGCCGAAAACCTGGCCGCAATCGGAACAACTGGAAGCGCTGCGTCTGCTTCCCAAGATCGACTGGGCTTCGGGGATGCGCGCCGCTTGGCAACCCGGCAGCGAGGGAGCGGTTCAGCGCTTACAATCGTTTCTTGAGGCGGGGCTTGAGACGTATCCCACCGACCGCGATCGCCCCGACCGCGTCGGCGTCAGTTCGATCTCGCCGCACTTGCATTTCGGCGAGATCGGCCCGCGCCGCGTCTGGCACGAGGTCAAAAGACTTGCCGTGCGTGAGAAACGGGCGACGTTGGATCGTGCTGCCGAGTCGTATCTGCGCGAATTGGGCTGGCGCGAGTTCGGCCATCATTTACTGTATCATTTCCCTCGCACCACCGATGCCCCGTTACGCGCAGAGTTTGCCGCCTTTCCATGGTACGATCGACCGAATGAGGTGACGGCATGGCAACGCGGACAAACCGGCTATCCTTTGGTGGATGCGGGCATGAGACAATTGTGGACGACGGGCTGGATGCACAATCGCGTCCGCATGGTCGTGGCCTCGTTTCTGGTCAAGGATCTACTCGTTCCTTGGCAGACCGGCGCGCGGTGGTTTTGGGATACGCTGGTCGATGCCGACTTGGCCAACAACACGCTCGGCTGGCAGTGGAGTGCCGGCTGCGGTGCCGACTCCGCTCCATTCTTTCGCATCTTCAATCCGGTGATGCAAGGAGAGCGCTTCGATCCGCTCGGCGAATATGTACGTCGTTGGGTTCCCGAATTAAGTCAACTAGTGGTTCCCTGGCTCCATCGCCCCTGGACCGCGTCGCCAGCCATGCTTGCCGAAGCGGGCGTCGAACTGGGCAAAACCTATCCCTTCCCACTCGTCGATCACGCCGAAGCCCGCCACCGTGCGCTGACGGCGTTCGAAGGTTTGAAAAGAACGTGATCGGCGGCGATCGATTATTTCCTCGGTATCGGCCTGTCGTTTCGCCGTCGCTTCTTGGAGGAGGCGGAGGAAGTCTCAGTAGTTTCCAGTGATCGCGAATCGTGATACTTTTCCTCAACTCATTCATACATCCGATGGTCTGTGGCAATTTCGTTTTGAACCCCCAAGCGTGCTTCGGCCCCGTGTTGCAACCACACCAGCATCTTGCGAAAACTCAAACGGCCCAAGTCCAGTCGCCGACCGCCACGCCGATGACGCGCCAACACTTGCCAATGCAGACACACCCCACGTTGCGAAGGATCAACGCTATCCCCACAAACAACAAACGTAGCAGTGGGTCCCGAACATACGTCCGAATCCGCCCCTGGTGCATCTGCCGATAACTCGTCGCGATGGCGATCCGGCCTCGGTACTTCTCCTTCACCCGTGTGACACAGTGGGCGACCGAAGGCATACACCAACGCCTCCCGACCGTACCGGCCACACGCGCCACACAGGTTGCGACACTTGATACACACCCGGAATGCCGCTGTGCGCTTGGCGGCGTCGGTCATGGTACATGTGGTCCAACCGCGCCGCTTGAGGCCAGGGAAATGATACGGCTGGTGCCGTAGCAGAGGACAGTCCACAAGATGCTGGCTCGACACTTGGGTCCGTAGTCGTCGAGGCGGAGATGTTTTTGCAGACAGACGCTGGCGTGGGTGTGGACATGGCTGGGGGGGTAAGTCTATAATGCGGATGTCGCATTGCTCCCTTTTGAACAATGTCCTTGTGGGCACAAGTCATTATCGGGAGAAGCCTTGCGATTGTTCTCGTCAGATGTTCCCGGAAGGGAGGAACCGGAAAATACTGAGTTTTGATGAGTGGTGGCGGGGGCAGTAACCTGTTCCTGAATGGAGATCTTGCCCATCTGTCCACCAATCCTTCTGAAGGAGAAGTACTCGCCATGCGTCTCATCAAATGGTTTTGCCGCCCGACCCGTTTGGTCGGACTCGCTCTGTTGCTAGTTATCCTCGGGCTTGCTGTTGGAGTACGTCTACGCTGGAAGGCGGCGCAGAGCGTCGATCACTTTGTCCAGGAGTGCCAGGCCCAGGAGCAGGGCGACACCGACCGCGCCATTGCCGAACTCTCCGAGGCCGTTCGCCTTGACCCCAACAAAGTGGAGGCACAGCGCGAGCTTGCTCGGCTTCTGATCCGCCGGGAACGCTGGGAAGAAGCTGTAGTGGCTCTGAATGCTGCCTTGCAACGCCTTGCCGATGATGCCGAGCTATATGTGCTGCGTGCCCAGGCCCATGCCGAGATGGGCTGGTACGACGACCGGCCCGCCGACCTCGATAAAGCCCTCGCAGACGCCGGTGAGGCGCTTCGCCTCGACCGCGATCAAGCACGGGCGTATTGCCATCGCGCCCTGGCATACTCTGCCAAATTCGACGACGACAATGCTCTCGCCCACGCAGACGAAGCAGTTCGGCGAAAGCCCAACGACGCCTATGTATTCCTCACGCGCGGCCGAGTCTACTCCAACCGGGGTGAGGAAGAGAAGGCTGTAGCCGACTTGTCCCAGGCGATCCACCTCGACCCCAACGACGCCCGCGCTCACACTCTGCGCGGCGTTTGTCGTTTCCAACTACACGACGACGCGGCGGCTCTCACCGACTGCAATCGCGCGGTGGAGTTAGCGCCGCTCGACGGCTTTGTGTACCGCTACCGGGCCAAAGTTTACCGAGAGGACCGGCGCTATGCCAAGGAGTTGGCCGACCTCGACCGAGCCGTGGAGTTGAACCTCCACGACTCCTCCAGCTACCTCCAGCGGGCCATCTGCAACGCGAAGCGCCACGACCTCCGGCGGGCCTTTGCCGACTGCAACTCCGCCCTGGCGATCAACCCCGACAGCAGCCTGGCCCTGGCCGTTCGCTCTACTTGTCATCTGGCACGCGGCCGCCGGAAACGAGCCGTTGCTGACATGGAACACGCGATGCGGCGACAGCCCAAGGATCCTTTCCTCAGTCTTTTGAGCGCCGCCTTCTATCAAAACATAAACGAGCCGGACAAGGCTCTCACCGAGTGCGACCGGGCCTTGAAGAAAGGCAACGACCGCATCGCGCGTTTGGCCTACCCCTTGCGGGCCGTTTGCTTCCTGCAAAAAGCGGACTGCAAAAGCGCCAAGGCCGACTGCGATCGGGCACTGAAACTCGATCCGAAATCCGTCGAGGCGTATGCTATCCGCAGCGTGGCCTACGCCAAAGCGGGAGACGCCAAGCGCAGCGCGAAGAAGGATGAAGTCGATCTCCTGCTTGACGCCTTCGCCGAAGCGGGAAACGCCAAGTACAGCCGATCCAATTTCGAGACGGCCCTAAAACTGGACCGGGAAAAAGCTTACCAGTTCCGCGCCGAAATCTTGCACGTGCTGAAGCTGGATTCGGAAGCAATTGCCGACTGGACCGAGCTGATAAAAATTACTCCCACCGAAGCAGAACCTTATCAAGCGCGGGCCGCCGCCTATCTCATGCCACATCTTAAAAACCCCAATCGGAGAGAAAGGCAGTCGCGAGCCGAACAGGCGATTGCAGACTGCAAGCAGGCCATCAAACTGGCCCCCGACGACCCGCAGAGTCACTGTCTCCTGGCCGCGGCTTTGGACGTCCTTGATCGCCACGATGAGGCCATTCACAGCGCAACCGAGGCCCTCCGGCTCGATCCGGAGGAACCCGAGGCGTATCTGTTGAGGGCGGCATCGTACCTGGTGCGGAAAGAGTACAATAAGGCGATCGCCGATGCCAACGAGGCCCTGCGACTGGAAGTCGAGGGGGGTCGGCCGTACGCACTGCGCGGCCTGGCTTACGCTGAGCAGGGCAGGGACGCACAAGCGAAAGCCGACCTGGCGGAGGCAGCTCGGCTCGACCCCAAGCTGGCAGAGTTGAAGGAGGCCTATGACCGGCGGCTCGCCCAGCAAAAGCCTGTTATGCCACACCAGTTGCCAACATTTGACTTCCCAATCCACCCAGTCAAAGGACCGGAATTCACAAGCCTGTTCGAGAAACCAGCCGGCGAGCCAATGCGGGTACCCAGCGGTGGCATCGTGCATGTCTTGCTGGGTATTGGGGCGGTAATCTTCGTGATCGCGCTGTTAGCCGGCTACCGCAATGCGAAGGCGCAGTGAAGGTGCCACAGCAAACCGAAACATCGGCTAAGTGTCGGTCCCCAAAGCCCCTCTCCACCTGCACTCAGGGGGAGAGGGGCTGGGTTGAGGGGGAGGGCATTCTGCGGAATGTCGCCCCTCACCCCGTCCCTCTCCCCTGAGTACAGGGGAGAGGGTAGCTTATGAGAAACGCTCGAAGTTCCTGGATTGATAGACAGAGGAGGAACGTCCATGCGCTCGGCGATCGCCTGCCTACTGACCCTATCCGTCGCTCTGCTCAGCACTTCCCCGGCGCAGGCGCAGGCCGGCCGGTTCATTCCGCTGCCGCGTTTCCCGTCTCCCGGAGGGGGTGGCCATTCCCTTTATCTCATCCTTCGGCACTTCGGGGGCGATACCATCTTCTGGATCATCGCCGCCATCATCGGCGCGATTGTTTTGGCCTCGATCGGCTGGCACGTGGGACAAGCGGCCGGCGGATTACGGCAGCGACCGGCCGCGAAGCCGGAATCTTTGTGGTCGCCGGATCCGACGGTGCGGCAGGCGACTGCCTATCCGCCGATAAAGGATCTTCTCCTTCAGCCATCCGAGGTCGCTCCCAAGGCCGAGCAGACGCGCCGCTTGATGGAGTTCTTGGCCCATCAAGATCGCACCCTCGATCCGGGCGAATTGCAACAGCGGATCGCCACAACCTTTCGCCTCGTGCTGAAGGCGTGGGAGGCGCGTGATTATAGCTCCGTCCGTCACTTTCTCCTGCCCGGCATCTTGGCGAAACACGAGAAGCCGCTGAAGGAAATGCGAAACCGACACGAAATCAACCGCATTGAAGATCTGTGCATCGAACGATTCGAATTCGTCCACCTATACTGCCCGGAACACGTCGAGGAGCAGGAAGTGACTGCCCTCATCACCTTCCGAGCGAGTGTGTATTTCGTCGATGATCCCACGGGGGAGTACACTCGAGGCCTGAGGGCTTCGAGCTGGTTCCAGGAGTTGTGGATCTTCCGTCGCCGCGGAAACGATTGGTTGTTGCAAGACATCGAGAAAAGTCTTGAGTCCGATTTGATTAAGCGGGCAAATATCGTCACTTATTTGACATACAAGCAGTTGACAAACGCGCAAGCATGTATTGCCTTGTGAAAGAATATACGCTTCAGGTCGGAAACATTTCATGGGAAAAATTGGGGGAAAAAGTCGACGTTCTCCTTGGACGATTTCGTGTTCCAAGCGTCGAGGAATGGGCGGAGTACTTACTTCTACTGTCCGAGTTCGGAGGCTCGGATCGCTGCAAACCATTGAGAAAACAATGGTTATGGCATTAGCTTTCCTACAGAAAGTCAGTTGCCGCAAGCGATGGCTCCAAAGCGGGTTGTGGTGATTCAGGCCGCCGAACTCGGACAGTAGAATTATTTCTTCCTCGGCGATAAACCACCTTACTCAGAGCAGGCGGCTATCATCACTGCGTCCTTCATCTGGTCAATTTTGCCCCGCGATCTACGAGAAATACCGGATTTCCATCACCGCTCGCATGTTCCCCAATACCTCGGCAACTAGGGCGATGGCCGCACCACTCGTCTTGCTTGGTCGTGGCAGAGAGCGTGTAGGACGAGAGACGGCAAGCATTTTTTTACGAAATGTAATCTCAGTAGTTTCCGGTGATCTCGAATCATACTACATTCCATAGTCTTCGTTCCCTGCCGCTCCGGCCTTCGCAATCGAGAGGGTCAACGGGATACGGAGGGGGCGCTTACCGGCCCGTTTTGCTCTGGCGTCAACGGCATCCCAGCAACGGAGAACCTGCAAGCAAGGCTCTTGCGCCGTGGTTTGGTTCGTGCCGAAGTAGAAGGTATGTTGCTTGACGCCCCCGGACGGCTCCGGTTCTCACCCGACATCCCGCCGATCGATCCCGAATATCGGTTGCCAGTTTGATGATACCCTTGCTCATGCTGCCTTCCGTTGATACACTACGCATACAGTCGATGTCTCCTGCCAGCCCGAATCTGGTGAGGGGGTCTAGTCCCCTATCGGACTACGGTGGTTTAAGGTCATATCCGATACACGCCAAGGTGTATTCGATAGGACTTTAATGTTTATTGAGGGTGGCAAGGCCAGAATCGCTAAAGGCCTGGTAGAGAGAAACTTACGACGATTGGGGCGCTTAGCTCAGTTGGCTAGAGCACCAGCTCGACAAGCTGGGGGTCACTGGTTCAAGTCCAGTAGCGCCCAATATGAGAGAGCCGTTGTCAGCGATTGACAACGGCTCTTTTCTTTTGTCAGCATAAGCACTTACGACAACCATCCCCTCCAGAGAAGACGAGCGTTCATCGGTGAACGGATTGTCAGAAAATGTCAGCGGTTTACCCGATTTGTCAGAAGTTTGTGCAAGCGTTTGTGCAAGCAAATGGACATTGCTATCCACATTATCCGTTCCCGTTGCTCTCAGAGATTCCCCTTCGCTTTGTCCGGTCAACGGGAGCGTCGGCAGCGCGTCGAGGGCACCGGCCACGTCGAGCAATCGCGGATCGGTGTAAACCGTCATCGTCAAGTCGATCTTGCTGTGACGCATCGCCGCTTGTGCCGTGCGCGGAGCAACCCCGCCTTTGCTCAACAACGTGCCGAAGGTATGACGCAAAGCGTGAACGTCAACAACGCGGCCACGGTCATCGCGCTTCGAGATTTTCGCCAGCTTCAAGTCGCGGTTAAGGATCTTGCTCAACTTGTCCGGCACGTTGAACAACGACGTATCGGCCGGCAACGTCGAGGGAATCGGAGCGCCGGACGTTATGGCGTCGCTTTGGGTGCGTTTCAGCTTGTCGGCAATCCATTCCCTCAAATCGTCGGCGAGGTCCGGCCTCAGAACGATTTCGGAGCCTTGGCGGTTCTTTTCGTCGGCAGCGGATAGAACGGCGAAGGGGACGGCGCTGCCGAGGTTCATCGCGCCGACGGTGAGCGATGCCAATTCGCCTTTTCGGAGTCCGGTAAGAACCATCGTCTTATAGATCAAGGCGCGTTCCCGTCCCAGCCATCGCAAGCGCTCTTGCACTTCCGGGCGGACGTTGGCGTATCGCTCGCCGGCGCGTGGGCCCCGGCGAACGGTTGTCGCGTCGATCAACGGTCGATCCCTCGCCACGGCAAGAAGGCGCGTTAATTCGTCCTCGTTCAAAGCGCGGCGTAGGCGTCGCGGATCGGCTTGTTCGTTGGCCTTGGCGATGCCGCGAAACGGGTTCGATGCCAGTCTGCCGACGGTCGGATCGGCGCACCAGTTGGCGAACGCCAAAAGGGCGACAAGATGCGAATTGCGAGTCCGCGCCCCCATGCCGTCTCTCGTCCGCTCGACGAGCCAGCGTTCCATAGCTTCGCGGTGGAAGTCCGCCAGCGTCGAAAATCCGCAATCGGCGAACAATCGCCGAAGCTGGCGACGCCGTTCCGTTCGATGTTCCTTGCAAGCGCCGATCGATTCGAGGTAAGTCTGGTATGCGTCGAGATGTTCGGCCAGCGGCGTCTTGTTGTGACGGCCTACAGCGGCTTCGGCACTCGTCACAACCCCGGAGCGAATGAGTTCGGCTTGGCGTTCGAGGTCCGCAAGAATGCGGCGGGCGGCGGTTTCATCGCGGCATCCGGTCGAAGAGACGCGAATGACGCCGGAACCGTCGCGGTACTGTGCGACGAAGTACGGCGAGGTTTCAACGATCCGCTCCGAACCATCCGCGCCCACGGTCAACGCGGCCGTTCGCGTCTTGCCGTTGCGTCCCTTCCATCGGGCGAACCGCTCGCCTTTGCGGACAAACAATTCGGCGCCGTCCGGCAGCGGTTTGGTGAACGTCTTCTTGAACACGGTTCCCATGGTGTTACCTTTCGCGGACAGGGCGGAGGGCCAGGCCGAAGTATTCGGCGAGGGCGTCAACACGATCCAAACGAAGCGATTGTTTGCCGGCCACGAACCGCATAAGCGATACGCGGCTAACACCGGTTCGCCGCTCGATTTCAATGAACGCCGTTCCGCTCTTGCGTATCGCGTCGCGGAGAACGTCGGAGACTGATTTCATAACTTACCCCCTGTAGCAATTATTACAGGGCGAAGGCGCATTCGTCAAGGTCCGTAGTTCGCCGCTCTTGCTTCGTCGAGCGACGCCAGAGCGACAGCGGCGGCGTCGCACTGGTCCCATTCTGGGATAGGCGCACTGTAGTAGGCCAGTGGCATGCGGAAAAGTGCGCCAAGCAAAGCGCACTTTTTGCGCCT
>JAKBCS010000202.1 GCA_021807595.1 Planctomycetota bacterium
TCCTCCGTGAGGGATGCGTAACGTCCATCCGCGAGAATGGTAGGGCTGCCCCTTGACGAAATCAAGAAACCGAGAATGATTTAGCGTGGATTTGATGCGTAGGCCGTGTATTCGGACCCCAGTCAATGGAAGCCACGCCGCCCAGGAGACGATGGCGAGGAACAGCCAGGTATGTCGTAAAAGTAGTGTCTCCGGACGAATCGGTACAGACGATCGGTCATACGGTCGCTGGTTGATCGCGGGCAACAGCGGGGGATGATAGATGTGGATTTTCACCAAGCATGGTTTCTTCAGTGCGGTTTGCGCCCGGCAGGGCGATGGGAGGCACGAACAGCCCGTGGATCCTGACCGCATGATGGTTCGGGCACGGGATCGAGGACATCTCGAGGCGATGAAGAAGCATTTTCCGGCTCTGCTTGGCGGCTGCGATATTCAGGAGTTTGCAGGGAGCGATTACGCCTTCCGCATTTTCGTTGATAAACCAACGTGGTGCGAGGTACTATCCGAACTGGCGGAGGAGATTGACTACGATAACTTCAAGTCCGCGGTTGCACACCATCAAGGACGTGCTGGAACAGCCTATGAACGCTCGCTACATGACGTCTGGTCAGTCATGTACAGACTACAGAAGTGAGGCGTAAATCGCCCAACCGTGGGGCTGTAGGCGCAGCGACGAATGTCAATTCCGGCCTCCGCGATGACGGACGACAAGTACGGTCTATCCAGTTCAGGCTGAACCATTACAGATGGCTCAAGACCGAGGACTATTGAGGGGCATCTTGCTCCGATGCTGTGTTGCAGATCTATTGTCCCGATCTATAGTAGCAATCTCCCGAAGCGTGATATGGAGCAACGTAGAGAATCGTTTAGCCTATCGTGAGGCGCGCGGCGAGAAGGGGTAGACTCTCATAAACGCGGATCGACCGGCTCGCTTTCCAGGGCGAGGATGGCGAAGCAACACTCGTGGACACGACGCAGCGGCTCGCGGCGGACGAATCGTTCCAGCGCTTCCATGCCCAGTGCGAACTCGCGCAGTGCCAACGCGCGCTTGGCTCCCAGACCGCGCGAGCGCAAACGCCCCAGATGCTCCGGCTCGATGTACTCCGGCCCGTAAATGATGCGGAGATATTCCGGTCCACGACATTTGACGGCGGGTTGCACCAAGCCGCGCTTGCCGCGCACCGAGAAATCGAGCGGCTTAACGACCATGCCCTCGCCCCCGCGCTCGGTCAGTTCCTGCCACCAACGAACTCCCTCGGCGATTTGGGATTCTTGTGAGACCTCGATGATCTTAAAAGATGTTTTAAGAAGCAGGCCTTCTCCCACCTCACCCATGCGCGACAACTCTTCCATGTGCCAGAGGTGCGTTTTATCGACGTGGACGACGCCCTCGGTGGCCAGCAGATGAAACGGCGCGAGTTTGAAATCGGCGACGGAACTTGTCGACCAACAGTAACGGCGATAGGCGGCGGTGAAAAGCTCCGACGCCTCGGCACGGCGGCGATGACGTTCGTACAGCACAGCCGCTTCTCGATTCCTCTCGGAAGTCTGTTTCAACACCGATTCGACCTCCGCCAGCGCCGCCCGCGATGCCGCCCCCACGGCAGCATACTGATGGCGCAGCAACTCCTGCGCCTTGGCAGACCACGGCATCAATTCGCAATCCAAGCATACCCAACTCGTTTGCCAGCGTTCCCAGGCATTCCCGGCATCGAGCGCGGTTCGCACCCGCGCCAACAACGCTCCCTCCAAGGCGACATCGTCGAAAAAGCGCCGCCCCGTGCGGGTCAACAGAATCCCCGTCTCGCCCTCGACTCCGAACGTCTGCCGGGCCGCATCTCCATTGCGACAAACGATGGCGACGCATCGAGAACCCATGTGCTTTTCTTGACAGACAACGCGCTCGACGCCCTGATGCCGATAGTATGCGAACGCCTCGGTAGGATGCTCGAGCAGACCGGGTTCGCGGCTGGTCTCGCACGGCGACATCGTGGGCGGGAGATAGATCAACCAGCGCGGATCGGCGGCGAATCGGCTCATCACTTCGAGAGCGGCCGTGCTGTTCTCGGCTCGGATCGTCACTTCGCCCATCAAGCGCGTGGCAATGCGGCGCGACCCTGACACGTCGGACCAATCGAGCATGTCGTCGGCCAACAGTTGCGCCGACAACTGGATGGGAGACGGCAAAAAAGGACGCCCCGGATCGCAATAGGTGCGCAGCGACGACACCGACACCCATTCGTTTTCGGGATAGCGCAGCGCCGTCAACCTACCGCCGAAAACGCACCCGGTATCGATATTGATGGTGTGGTTCAACCATTCCGGCTGTGCAACCGGCGTATGACCGTACACCACCATCGCCCTGCCTCGATAGTCCGCCGCCCAGTTGAGGCGCACCGGCAGTCCCGATTCGTCTACTTCTCCGGTCGTCTCGCCGTACAGAGCGAAATCGCGCACGCGCCTCGAGGCGCGGCCTTGCAAATGCTCCTTCAGTCCGGCGTGGGCCACGATCAACTTGCCGTCGTCCAAGACATAATGGCCGAGCAGCTTTTCGAGAAAGACGCGCACTCTCTCTCGGAAATCGTCGCTCTCTCCCTCCATCTGCGCCAGCGATTCGGCCAAGCCGTGATTGACCTTCACGTCGCGCCCATTGAGTTTGCGCAGCAGCTTATCGTCGTGATTGCCCACGACGCACAGCGCAGTCCCAGCGGCAACCATGCCCATCACCAAACGCAATACGCCCGGCACGTCCGGCCCGCGATCGACGAGGTCGCCGACGAAAATCGCCTTGCGCCCGCTCGGAGGCTCGACCTGGAGATCCGGCCCGACGCGATAGCCCAACTGACAAAGCAATGTCACTAACTCCTCACGGCATCCGTGAACGTCGCCGATGATGTCGAACGGCCCGCGTTCGTCGCGGCGATCGACCCACAAACGCCGTCGTTCGACCACTGCCGATTCGACTTCTTCCGGCGAAGATAGAACGTACAAATGCCGGAACCCTTCTTTCTCCAATCCGCGCAGCGATTGCCGCAACAAATTCAAATGATTGCGAATGACGTGGGGTCCGACGTGGCGCGTCGGTCGCCGTTGGTCGTAATCGAGGCAAACCTCTTGCGGCAGGTTGAAGACGATAGCCGCGCTCAGATAGTGGAAGCGCTTGGCCAAATCGAGAACCTGTCTGCGCGCGGCGCGCTGCAAGTTCGTGGCGTCGATAACGGTCAGCAAGCGGCGCGACAGTCGTTTCGCCGCGGCGGCATAGAGCAACTCGAAGGCATCCCTGCTCGCGGCTTGATCGTTCTCGTCATCGCTCACCAGCGCGCGGAAGAAGTCCGACGAGAGGATCTCCGTCGGCTTGAAATGCCTGCGCGCGAAAGTGGACTTCCCACATCCGGAAGGGCCAACGAGAGCAATGAGCGACAATTCGGGGAGAATAAGGTTCATTCGATGGTTCCCATCGCCAAAATCCGCAGCTCGTCTCGCCGCGTTCCGAAGCAGAGCGCGATTTCGCCCGCTCGATCCACCCTACAAACCGCGTCTCACGCTCGCGACAACAGGACAGAGTGGCAAGCATTCGTGTTCGAGGTCGTCGCAGCGGTTCGAAGAGAGGGTTACAGGGTTACTGTGTACGGTTGTTCCGATGGGGACCGGCGATTAAGAATCGTCCACACCCGCACTTGGGAACCCAGGAATTCGACGAACCGATAGCTCCGCGTAGTATTCGCTTAATTCTTTGGACATTGACGGAATACTCCCATTTGCGTCGGCGAGCCGAGAATCTCATCCTCCGGTCCCACCGCGACGAAACGCACCGCGTAGCCGAAGCGTCGAGCTACGCCGTTGGCCCAATCTTGAAATTGCGACCGCGTCCACTCGAAACGATGGTCTTTGTGGCGAAACGATCCCGCCGGCAGCGTCTCGAAGCGGACGTTGTACTCGACGTTGGGCGTCGTCACTACGACGGCGCGCGGGCGGGCGAACTCGAAGAGAACGCGCTCGAACGCCGAGAAGCGCGGCGGATCGAGATGTTCGATCACTTCAACCACGGCGGCAGCATCGAAACCCGATAGCCGGGTGTCTCGATACATCAGCGATCCATGAAGGAGTCGACAGCGCGATTGCACGTCGAGGGGGAGACGATCCAAGCGCAGTCGAGCGATCTCCAAAGCGCGGGGCGACACATCCACACCAACGATTTCGGTGAATTGTGGATCGCGCGACAGCGCTCGCAGCAGCTTGCCCTCGCCGCAGCCGAGATCGAGAACGCGCTTCGCCCCGCTCTCTCGGAGAGCCGCCTGCACAGCATCCAGGCGAACATCGTTCAAGCGCGCGCGCTCCTCTATGACTTCCTCGACCGGCGCGCTCTCCTCGTCGTCGCTCTCCTCTTGCTCGATGCGAGCCAGGGCCGACTTGGCCAGTTCTCCCCGATGTTTGAGATAACGCCGAGTGATATTCTCGCGTTCGGGATGCGCGGTCAGCCAACCTTCGCCGTGGTGCAGCAGTTTCTCGACCTCGGCATCTCCGACCCAATAGTGCTTGTCGTTGTCCAAGACGGGTATCAAAACGTAGAGATGCGACAAGAGATCGTGCAAGCGGCATTGCCCGCTCAGTGTCACGGTGTAATACGGGCTTTCGCCCCATTCGGGAAACAGCGGGTCGAGCGAATGGCGTTGAGCCGCCACGTTGTAGCCCAACGGCTCGAACAGTCGCCGGAGAAAGCCTTCGCCGCCTCGGCAGGGTAGAACGGCCAGTCTGGCTTCGTAGGGCAGCGCCGTCTCGGCCAATTGCGGACGCTCGCGGCTGCGTCCGCCGAGGGCGCTACCGAATACTTGGGAGAGGGCCACGCTTAGAAACGACGAGGCGACATACGGACGGTCGTTGACGTACTGTTGCAGCGAGTGCCCTTCGCCACTCGGCCTGCGCCGATTGCGCACCAGGCCGATCGGATCGATGTCGAGCAACAACGCCGCCGTGCAGCGCGACGGCGACACTTCGGGAAAAAAGACGTGCGCCTGTCCGAACGACAGTGGAAACGATTGGCACCGCGTCGGATTTTTTCCGAGCAGATAGCCGAGATCGGCAGCGGGTTCGTGCATCAGGGTCAGGGTCAACAACATGGCATCCCATCCTCCCGACGAGACGGACACCGAGACGCGGAACGAGGTTCGTTCGTAAAACGGATCGCGGCTCTGACAGTCCTTCCTACTTTATGCGATAATCCAAACCGAGGTAGGGAAGTTCTATCGACCGAGGGCTTGTCCCTGAAAGGAAGAGAACGATGAACTTCTCCGATCGTAAGCGGGTACGATTTACCGCGGTAGTCTTTTGTCGACCGCACTTGCGCTCGTCGCCGCACATCGAAGCCGTTACCGTCCCCTTGGCCCATTTATCGAGGCGATGCGGCCCGCTCCAAGCGCGGAAATGGCTCGACTCCTGTGCTTTGGCCGATTTGGCGACGGTCGAGGTTCATCGGCGATGAGGCTTCCAAGGAATTGGAGAGATACTACCGAACCGCTGAGGAGTTCCTTTTAAGGGATCAGGAACCCATCGGCCCGGATCGTCCCGCGATCCTTACGCCGCGTGGAAGAGACGAGAAAGATTCCTTCACTCCCAACCTCTCCGCCATCACGCCGATTGCCGTGCGGTACGTTGGGTCTCGCTTCGCTTTGTCCCACTGTACATCAACCAGCGAAATCTCGGCGATAGAGCTAATACTTCAACATGGTTCGATCGATGCGATCCGCCCAGGCGAGGATGCCGCCGGTGAGGTTTCTCAGGCGCGAGAAGCCTTGTTGGCGGAGGAAGTGGATCGCCCGCTGGCTGCGCATTCCGCTCTTACAGTGGACGATGATTTCCCGTTCGCGGTCGAGTTCGTCGAAACGCTGTGGCAGCTGAGGAAGCGGGATTACGAGACTGTCGGAGAGACGACAGATTTGAATTTCCTCCAGATTCCGCACGTCGAGGATCAATACGTCTTCGCCGCTTTCGAGCAGGAGCTTCAATTCCTCAACGCTGATGTCGCCGCTTGTCGCGACCGAGGACGGTGACTCCTGACCGCGGATGCCGCAGAACTGTTCGTAGTCGATGAGTTTGGTCACGGTCGGATGGTCGCCGCATACGGGGCAGCGCGGATTACGGCGAACCCTAAACTCGCGGAAGCTCATTTGTAGGGCGTCGTAGAGCAACAACCGTCCGATGAGCGGCGAACCTTGACCGAGCAAGAGCTTGACGGCCTCGGTCGCCTGAATGCAGCCGATCAGTCCGGGCAGGATGCCGAGGACACCGCCCTCGGCGCAACTCGGTACTTCGCCGGGAGGCGGCGGTTCGGGATAGAGACAACGATAGCACGGGCCGCGACCGGGATAGAAGACCGAGGCTTGACCGTCGAAGCGAAAGATGCTGCCGTAGACGTTCGGCTTTTGCAGCAGCACGCAGGCGTCGTTGACGAGGTAGCGCGTCGGGAAGTTGTCCGTGCCATCGACGATCAGATCGTAAGGCTCAAACAGAGGGAGGGCGTTGGCCGAGGTCAAGCGGGTTTCGTGGAGATCGAGGCGCACTTCGGGATTGATGGCCTGCAAGCGATCCTTGGCCGATTGCAATTTCGAGCGGCCCACATCGCCGGTTCCGTGCAGAATCTGGCGCTGAAGGTTGCTGAAATCGACGACATCGAAATCGATCAGTCCGATGCGACCGACGCCGGCGGCGGCGAGATACAATCCGAGCGGCGAACCGAGACCGCCCGCCCCAATGAGCAGAACACTGGCCGCCTTGAGGCGCTTCTGACCCTCCATACCGACTTCGGGCATGATGAGATGCCGGCTGTAGCGAGCGGCTTCCTGCGTCGAAAGTTGCACGCGCGCCGCACGGGCGGGAAGCGAATCGAGGGAGGCGGACATGACGGTGGTTCCTGGTGGTTGTCTTCGACTTCTGGTTTCGCGCGGTAAATCGCGCGAGACAATGATTCAAACCCGATTCCTAGCGGGCGCGGCGCTGGAGTTACTTGATCGCGGCGACGACGAGAGTGCAGTTGTGCCCGCCGAATCCGAAGCTGTTGGAGATGGCGTGGCGAACGGGCATCTCGCGGGCCGTGTTGGGGACATAATCGAGATCGCAGGCGGGATCGGGCGTATCGTAGTTGATGGTTGGATGAACCATGCGATGGCGCAAGCTCAGCGCCGTGACGATCAGTTCGACGCCGCCAGAGGCACCGAGTAGGTGGCCGAGCATGCTTTTGGTGCTGCTGATGGCCAACTTGTGGGCGTGATTACCGAAGACTTGTTTGACCGCTTTGGTCTCCGCTTCGTCGCCGAGCGGGGTGCTGGTTCCGTGGGCATTGATGTATTGGATGTCTTCGGGATTGAGCTTGGCGTCGCGCAGCGCCAACTCCATCGCCTTGGAAGCTCCCGCGCCGCAAGGGTGCGGCTGGGTGATGTGGTAGGCATCGGCGGTGCTGCCGCAGCCGATCACCTCGGCGTACAGCGTCGCGCCGCGGCGACGGGCGCGCTCCATTTCTTCCAGAACAACGATGCCCGCGCCTTCGCTGAGAACAAAGCCGTCGCGGTCCTTGTCAAAGGGCCGGCTGGCGCGCGGCGGATCGTCGTTGCGCATCGACAGGGCGCGAGCGGAGGTGAAA
>JAKBCS010000058.1 GCA_021807595.1 Planctomycetota bacterium
CTGGGGGTGAGGGGTGCATTTTTCCGTGGCTTCTCGCCCCCTCACCCCAACCCCTCTCCCCCCGAGTACAGGGGGAGAGGGGCTTCTAAAAAGCTCCCCCCGAGTACAGGGGGAGAGGGGCTTCTGGAACAGACTCTAATTGATGGAAAAGAAACCTAAGATGAAAATGCACGGCCCCACGCTTCAGGAAATCGAATTGGTGCCGAACACCGATCCCGCCGAATTGGAGGCCATTGATCGTAGGCGCAAAGCTGCCGAAAATGCAATACGCGCTGCCGAAAAGCCTACGAGGCCGTCCTTCGCAAGCGCCCCAAGCGTAAACCAACGAAGCGCAAGTGATCCTCTCCCGAAGTCTTGAACCGTGGAACGCGCTGGATTCCAGTAAGGTGAACGATGAAATCTCTCCTACAGTTGCTTCTCGGACTGTTTTTTGTCTCGCTCGTCAACCGTGCCGCGGCGGAACCGAAGCCGGCTCCCGTGGTGCAGGCGACTCCCTTGCCGTATCATCGCGTCTCGTTCGAGCGGAACGGCAGCGAGATAACGCGCGCCCATTTCGGTAGCGAACTCAAACGACCGTTCCTCTACCCCGTCCTCGGTCCTTCCGGTCGCCCCTTGACGCGCATGGGGCATCCGCACGATCCGGTCAGTCATAGCCATCACAACTCCGTGTGGCTTTCGCACGCCAAGGTCAACGATGTCGATTTTTGGAGTGATACCGGCAAGGGGCGAATCGTGCATCAGCGATTGGAGAAACTCACCGATGGCGACGGCGATGCCTCGGCGACAACCTTCAATCTGTGGATCGACGAGGGCAAGCATCGAACGCTGCTGGCGGAGCGGCGGCGCATCACTGTGATACCGAAGGACGGGGGCGCGGCGTTGATTCTCATCGACTCGCAGTTGGAAGCGAAGACCGACGTTGTTTTCGGCAAGACGCCGTTCGGCTTCCTCGGTGTGCGCATGGCCAAGAACATCGGCGTCCGCGATGGCGGCGGAACGATACGCAATGCGGTGGGCGGCATCAACGAGAAGGGCGTCTTCTGGAAACCGGCGAAGTGGGTCGATTACAGCGGAGTCTCGACGCGCGATGTCAAACGCCTCGAAGGCATTGCCCTCTTCGACCATCCGAAAAATCCCAATCATCCCTCCGTCTTTCACGTCCGCAACGACGGCTGGATGGGCGCTTCCTTCAGCTTTGCCGCCCCCGTCAAACTTGCCGAGGGCAAGACGCTGCGGCTTCGCTACGGACTGTACGTCCACGATACGCTCGCCGCCGCCGCTCTCGATGCCCGCTGGAGCGAGTTTGCCAAAGGCGATCTCGACGACCTGTCCCCCAAACCCGCGGCACCGAAATAGTCGTCCCTCAAGGGCGTGCGTTTGCTTGCGGAATCGGCCGCCTTGCCGTAAGCTAAATGTTAGAGGCCGTCCCATAAGGATGATTTTAGAGCCGCGACCGTAAGAGAGCGGGGGCGGAATGGCTCGAGAGACCGCTCCCTCACGGTCGTGGCTCTGACACATTTGCCTCGATCGTGAGGAATTCTCGATGCCGCGAAAGCCCGTCAAGCCCGAACGCAAGCCGCAGAAAACGGCCGTGGTCGCCTTCAAGGTCGAAAGCGAATTGGCCGAACTGCTCGATAAGCTGCCCAACAAGAGTGCCTTTATCCGCAATGCCATCGCCGCCCAACTCGGCGTGGCCTGCCCGCTCTGTCGGGGTAAGGGCGTGGTGCCGCGCGGCGTTCACGATCACTATGCTCCGCTGTTGACGCGCTACAATTCGCGCAGCTGTGAAGGATGCGGCAACGAGATGTCTTTTCCGCTCGATCCCGGCGTTCTCGATGAGGACACGCGCGCGCGGTTGGAGCAATTCTTTCTGGGCGGCCCGCTGTTTTGCGATGGCTGCTACGAGAAGTTGCCCAGTTGCGACGATTGCGGCTGGCACATCAGCCCGGATCGCATCGACGAACACCACCGCAAGGCGCACCATGCCTGAATTGCCCCGTCCGCAGCACCGAAGAACGATGTCCTATTTTTGCGGTTGCCTCTTCTCGAAGTCGTCGAGGAACCGAATGGCGGCGCGAAGTGCGCCGTCGAAGTCTTGCTCGCGCAGATAGGGGGCCAGCTTCTGTCGCACTGCCGTATCCGACAACCCGCGCTGGCGCAACTTCTCGGACACGAAGACCGAGGCGTTGGCCGGCTGCTTTTCGACGCGGATGCAGACGCTTGCGGAGAGTTGGTCGTCTGGAGTCGCCCTCGATTTTTCTTTCAGAGCCGCGTCGTCGGCAACGGTGTCGATGCGAACGGCGTAGCCAGACGTTTTCGCGAATCGTCGAACGGAGTCGCGGGCTTGCTGAATCGCTTCGACGCTGAAGCAACCGGCATCGTCGTCGATGCCGCTGTGTCCTTCGGGACCGTCGAGACGCTGAAGCAGTTCGACAACCAAGGGATCGCCGACGGGATGCTTGGCAAAATCCTTGCGCCAGCCGTGGGTAGCGGGACCGAGTAGAACCAAGGCGCGGGCGGCGGCTTGGCGCACCTCGGCCTCGCGGCTGTGGAGCGCTTCGACCAGCACCGGAGCGGCTGGGCGGGCGGCAGAGCCGATCTGACCCAATGCGTAGAGTAGAGTCACTCGTTCGGAAGTATTGCCGGCTTTACGGTAGGCGTCGAGGAGAGCGGGTACCGCGCCGCAGGCCGCTGGTCCGAGTTGGCCCAGCGTGCGAGCCAAACATTGACGCTCGGAAGGTTCCTTGGCGTCGCGTAACGATTGTGCCAAGACCGGCACCACGCAGTCGCGCAACTCGGTCTGCTTTTGCTTTCGGATGCGCTGCCGCAACTCGGCCGATGCACCGTACTCCGGCCCTCGGTAGCCCGAACGCGGCGGCAGACCGTAATGCCGTTTCGCGTCCGCGGGCGAGGCGATTGAGGACGCCATGTATAAGGGACGCGCACTCTTCGTAGGATCGTCGCCGAACCTGGTTCGCTGAGTAGGGAGATGGGAGGCACCGGGAGCGGGAGCCATCGCCAACCGTCTCGACGGATCGGTGTGTTGATTCTCGGACGACCTCTTGCCCATAGGCGAGGAACTCAGCCACTTGGATTGGTTGCGGGCAAACGAGACGGACGCGGTGGGAGGACTATCGAGAACGGCGACGTACAGACCCGCCAGCGACTTGCGGGTGCGCACCGATTCTGGAGAATTGGGACCGAGCGTTCGGTCGCTGAACAGGCGCGCTTGACTCAAGGCCGGTTCGGCGCGAACGAAATCTCCCTGTTCCTGATAGATCCGCGCTTGCCGAGTCCAATTGCTGACGTATTGACGGGCCAAGGACTCGGCCTCTCGCTGTCGCCCCTTTGCTTGCAAATCTTGCATTGAGGCGTTGGCGCGAACCAACGGATCCTCCAAGCGTTTTCGATGCGATTCATTCGACTGCAAGAGGAGGACATTGCGACTCGGCTCGAGCATCGCCACGACGCGGTCGGCATCGAAGGGGGCGGTGCGTTCGGCCACGGGATGAAAGAAGGCGACCGACGCGCCCGGTTCGGTATTCGTCGAATGCCCGGCGCGTGGCAAGCCCACGCCCAAGGCCAGCAGCACGCACGCAGCGGCCGCCAGAGCGGCGTATTGGCGCACCTTCGACTGGCGTCTTGAGGAGGGACGCAACGCCCAAGAACCGACCGTCGGTCTTTCGTATTCCCGCGTCGAAAGGATCGTGGGTTGTTGACGCGGTGGAGAGGCGGTGTCCGTCTCGCCGAGAACGTCGCGGACCAGATCGGTCAGCTTCCGCAATTCCGGCAGAGTATCGAGGGCATTCTCGATTTCCTTCTGCTCGTCGAAAGTCACTTCTCCGGCCAGGAATCGACCGAGCGTGAGATTGTCGATGTCTCCCCAGGCTTGGTGCTGGGCGTCTCGACACGCGCGTAGCTCGGCGGCCACGCGATCCCAAGAATTGTCGGCCTTGCTTTCTGGCGTCATACGGTCCCTGCTTGCGAGAGAAAAAAGACGCTGATTTCCGCCGTCACTTCTTATAGACGGACACTTAGGCTCGATCTGCAAAAAAATGACGAAAACATTTTCGCTTAGCCGCAACGCGCTAGGGCATCGCCTCGCACGGTGGATCGCGTGGGCGCTTGGCGACGCGCTACGCTAGCGCGTCGCGGCTAACTGCGGAAGCTATGCCAACTATTCACTTTTCGGAACGATTGAGTTTGGCGAGAACGCTTTTTAGACCGACTTGAGCGCGATGATCCTCTTTTTCCGCATAGCGCTGGGCGATTTGGTAGTGTTTGAGTGCATCTTCGAGCTGCCCTTGTTCTTCCAAAATCTGGGCGAGCTTCCAGTGCGTGAGCATATCCACGGGTTGCAGGCGGACTCCTTGGCGCAGGGCATCAATCCCCTCGGTCTTTTGACCCAAGCGCCACAGCGCCAGCCCCAAAAACGTATAGGCCAACGCTTGATCCGACTTGATCTGAATGGCTTTTCGCAGCGGGCCGAGACTCTCGCGGAATTTCTCCGCTGCCCCGTTCGGCTCTTTCGGCTTCTCAAGGCGGAGCCGCTCGCCCCAATAATAGAGGGAGACGCCGAGATTGTAACACATGGAATTGTTGTCCGGCTCCTTGGCGGCCAGCTTGCGGAGGCGGGCGACGGCCTCCTCGAAGCGTTCCTGTTGGGCCAGATTCGTGGCAATCAACAACTCGCTGCGGCTCGTTTGGGAGCGAAGCGCGGACTCTTCGAGCAGCGACGCCGCCTCGCGGAACATTCCCTGCTTTTCCAAGCGCGCCGCTTCGAGGATCAAATGACTCGAATCCACGCTCAACGAGAAACATTCGTCGAGGTAGGGATCGAACCATTGCTCGTCGTCCGGCGCGGTTCGCGTTCGGTCGCTGTTTTCGCGCGCCAAATCGGGCTTATTCAGGATCTGATAGAGAATGGCCAATTGAGAAGAGGCCTTCTTCCGACAGCTGGGGTTCTCGACCACGCGCGCGAAGTATTCGACGCTGTGTTCCGGATTGTTGCGTCGTAACGCGATCACGCCGAGATTGAACAAGAGACGAGGATTGTTCGGTTCGCGCTCGCGCACCAGGCGCAGCTGCTGTTCCGCCTCGACGAGCGAACCTCGATCCAACAGCGCTTCTACCAGAACCAAACGAGGCGTCGTGGATTGCGGCTCGGTTTTGTCGAACATTTGCACCGCGCGTTCGAGATAGGGAAGCGCCGCCGTCCGATCTCTCGCTTGAATGGCGAAATAGTTCAGATAGAGCCAGCGCGGTTGGCAAGGGTCTAGTTCGGCGGCGCGACGGTAGCACTGTTCGGCCTGTTGATCGCACGAATGGGCCATGAGGATCTCGCCGAGAAAGCCCCAACTTTGGCTCGAATTCGGTTCCTTCCGCACGCGATCGATTCCCTTGGCGACGGCGGCGGCCACAGCCGGTTCAAACTGATCGAGAGGGATGGTCGGCAAAGCGGGCGGTTCGGGCGGGCGCTGGCGATACCACCAGTAGGTCAATCCCGAAGCCAGCGCGATCAGCACGCCCAGGCGCATCAAGCGTCCGCGCGTGATTTGGCCGGGCGTTCGTTCGGAAGCCGGATTGCTCGTTTGTTCCATGGACGGCACTCCCTCGATCAACGCTTGTCCTTGTTGTTTTCCCGCTTGTGACCGCACCCCTTCTCAAGGATCACAACGCGATCGACGGCTCCTTGCTCGAAGCCAGGATCTCCTTTCTCGAACCGTTCGGGATCGGCGTCGGGCCAACGGATCTCAATTGCCGTGATCTCGTCGACCGTACCGAGGCCGAAATGAGCGCGGACATCGTTGCTGCAAAGGAAACTACCGCCCGGATTGATGGTGCGAATCCATTCTTTCGCTTCGGAGCGGACGACGACATCGGCGGCGAGGGCGTCGCGGTTGTGGGCTTTGTCCCACGCGCGAACCATCAGCCAATGGCCTGGGTTCGGCGCGATATTTTTGAAGAGGCGCGCGCGGCCGCTGACGCTCATCGCCACCAGATCGAGCGATCCGTCGCCGTCGAAGTCGGCCATCGCCAAGCCTCGGCCAATCTGACGACGGCCCGAAAAAGCCGGATTGCTCATCGAAATGTCGTTAAACTTCCCGTTGCCGTCGTTGGCGAACAATTGATTGCGTTCACCGTACCAGCCCCAGAATGGTCCCAGTTCGTCGTTGATGAGCGTGATGTCCTTGCTGACGCGACCGTTGACGATGGCCACGTCGAGATGTCCGTCTCGATTGAAGTCGCCCAACACGGTCCCGAAGCCGGTGCCCGCCCATCGCGGTCGATTCAAGGCGCTGAACGAGGTGTCGTCGCGGAACAAGCCGCGCTGCCACTGTTTCCACAGAGTATTGGTCTCACTGGACAAATGGGTGACGAAAAGATCTTGCAGGCCGTCACCGTCCACGTCGCCCCAGCCGATGCCCATGTTGGCCTCGGCGTTGCCCATGACGTTGACGGCCACGCCGCGCCGCACTCCCTGCTCGACGAACGTGCCGTTTTTCTGATTGATCCACAAATGATTGGGCTTGCCGTCGTTGGCGATGAATACGTCCGTCCAGCCGTCGCCGTCGAAATCGGCGCATACCACGCCCAACCCCGGTCCAGCCGTTTGCCCGATGCCGGATCGGTCGGACACGTCCTCGAAGCGGATCGTTGGGAAGTTCGATTTGGCGTCGGCTGGGACTCCGAGATTGCGAAACAGCTTGCTGACCCGCTTTGAGAAAGAGGCCGGAGAACAGTAATCGCGCTCGCCGGACGGCGCGCGACAAACCTGCGTATCGTCGTAATCGACATAGACAACGAGAATAAGATCGACCCAGCCGTCGCGGTCGTAGTCGAGGAAGGCGGCGGAAGTACCCCAGTGGGGATTTTTGAGTCCCGCTTTCTCGGTGATGTCGGAGAACGTGCCGTCCTTGTTGTTGAGAAAGAGCCGGACGCCGAGGTACTGGGTCACCAACACATCGGGCCAACCGTCATTGTTGATGTCGGCCACGGCCACGCCCATGTTGTATCCGGCGATGTCGAGTTTCGAGTACGCGCTGACATCCTCGAATCGACCGCGCTTCACTTGGCGATAGAGGCGATTGCGCGCGCCGCGGGGTCCGCCATTCTGGAGCAGGTAGAGGTCGAGCAGACCGTCGTTGTCGAAATCGAAGCACGCCGCGCCGGAGCCGACGATCTGCGGCATGAAATAGCGATCGTCCATTGGGCCGGCATCGTGTTTGAATTTGATGCCAGCTTCGTCAGTAATATCGGCGAACCAAGGGGGAGACAACTCCTCAATCGCTGCCGGTGTTGTCGCCGCCGGTTGCGAGCAGGAGGAGAGTGCGCCGCCGATCAGAACGAGTGCGCAAACCGCCCAAGTGCGCGAAGTCGTCATGTTAGGATGCTTCCCCGTTTGCGAGTTCGAGATCGAGTTCGAGAGAACGAGGGAGAGGGTGCGCCTAATGAAAGGATTATGAAGAGTACGGGACGGGATTACAAGAGTGAATCTCGATAAATTGCGAAAAAGAAGGGTTTTCGTTCGCCTTCGCCTAGTCCCGCACCCGTTCGAGAACCTGAGAAAGTGGGAGTACGAAGACTTCCGCCGGCGGTTCCCGTTGCTTGTTTTTACCCCGGCGCTGTATAACTCGTTTGGACGTTCGGTCCCACTACTCGGAAAGTAGCAGGGCGAACGATTGCGCTCCGTGGGCAAGGAGGCCGAACCATGCGCATCCGCGTCCTTAGTGTTTTATCGATTCTGGCGATCGGCGTCACGACGCTCTCGCTGATTCGCGGTCAAGAACGTCCCGCGCCGGTTCCCGTCGCTCCCGATTCACCACCCCGCGAGACTCCTCCACCCGCAGCGTCCTCGCCCGTAGTCCCGCTGCCGGCTGCGACGACTCCCGCAGCCCTTACACAAGGACCGGCACGCGATTTCTCCAAACTCGACGAGTTTCCCAAAGAGATGCTGGCCAGTTGTCAACGCGGTGCCGATTGGCTGGCGCGCCACAACGACACCAAGGGACATTTTCTTCCCGGCTATTTGCCCGCTCTGAATAAGCCGATCGAAGGGGAGAATTATCTCAATCAAGCCGGGGCCGCCTTTGCCCTAGCGCGCGCCGCGCGATTTCTCGGCAAAGACCTGTATGCCGCGCGCGCCGCGCAAACCATTCTCAAACTGCTCGATGAAACCGTCGTCGATGCCGACAAATGGAATCGGCGTCATACGTCGTTGCCCTCGACCGTGCTGAATCGTCTCGGCACGTCCGCTCTGTTGGTGTTGGCCATCCACGAATTGCCGTCTCCTCAGCCGGATTTACTCGACAAGGCGGAACAGATGTGCAATTGGATTCGCGGCCAAGCGCGTACCGATGGCTCGCTACGCTGCCTCGACGGCGACGACGATGCCGTCGACGATCCCGATTGCGTCAACGAATATCCCGGTCTGGCGCTGTATGCCGTGTTGCGCAGTCAAACGCATCGTCCGGCGGAATGGAAGAACGAATTGGCGCGCAAAGCGGTTGGCTATTATCGCAACTGGTGGAAGACACACCGAAGCATGGAGTTTGTGCCGTGGCAGACGGCGGCGTTTGCCGAAGCGTATGTGCGGACCAAAGACAAAGCCTTTGCCGAGTTTGTATTCGACATGAACGATTGGCTGTGCGGTTTGCAATACGACACCTTCGACTCGCAACGACTGCTCTGGTTCGGCGGGTTTATGAAGTGGGCCGACGGCAAGTCGATCGACGCCATGCCCACGATCCATTCTTCCCAGTACACCGAGAGTCTGGCCGAGGCGCGGCGCGCGGCGCGAACCGCCGCCGACGTGGATCGCTATCAACGCTACAGCGATGTGCTTCAACACGGCCTGCAATTTCTGGTGCGTTTACAATACGCCAACGCCAATACCCAACACTTTGAGGAGTGGTATCGTCCGCGTTTAGTCGGAGGGTTTCACGCTTCCCTCCAAGACGGCAGTTTGCGCCTCGAACACGCCCAACATGCGCTCTCGGCCCTGGTAACGTACCTCGAAGACTCAGTAGTCGGTAGTCAATAGTCAGGGCGAAGTAGTCCGTAGTCCGTAGAAAATGAGAGGGGAGCGCGTTGGCGATGCCGTCGATGCCAACATTCGCGACTGCGCCCTACTGGCCACACTACGCACGGCCGATTGCCGTTGTGGAGCGAAAACGGTATAGTACGACGATACGCCCGGTCGCGCTTCGATGTGTTGCTCCTCTTCACTTTTGCCCGGTTTGACGCCGGTCCTACCGTGCAGGCGGTTCGATTTCCATGAGCGAAGAACGTAATCTTCTCCCGCGTCCGCGCTGTCGTAGCTTGATGGGAGTGCGCGTTCTGGGGACCGGCAGCTATGTCCCCGACGCCATCGTCAGCAACGATCATCTGCACCAGCGTTTCGGCTTCGATTCCGATTGGATCGTCAAACGCACCGGCATCCTCGAACGCCGCCACGCCCTGCCGCATCAGGCGACGAGCGATCTGTGTTACGAGGCGTCGATCCGTTGCCTCGACAACGCCGGCGTCTCGCCGCGCGACATCGATCTGGTCGTCTTGGCCACCTTCACGCCGGATATGTCGTTCCCCTCGACGGCCTGTCTGTTGCAAGATCGTCTGAAAATCAGCGGCGCGGCTCTGGAAGTGCAAGCGGCCTGCGCCGGTTTCATGTACGCGCTCATCACCGGAGCGGCCTACGTCGTCTCCGGCGCGAGCAGCACGGCCTTGATTGTCGGCGGCGACTGTAACTCGCGCATCCTCAATCCACACGACATCAAAACCTATCCGCTTTTCGGCGACGGCGCGGGCGCGCTCCTGCTGACGCGCGGCCGACCCGATCAAGGTTTGCTCAGTTTCAGTCTCGGTTCGGACGGCGGCGGCGGCGACTTACTGAGCCGTCCCGCCTGCGGCAGCCGTCTGCCGCCGACGCCGGAATTGATCGGCAAGGGCATGCACTACATGCACATGGATGGCCGCGCCGTCTTCCGCTGGGCCGTCGCCATTTTGTCGGATACCATCCTCGACGTACTGCAAGCGAGCAATCAGCGTCCGCAGGATGTCGATCTGTACATCCCCCATCAAGCCAACATCCGCATCATCAACGCCGCCATCGACGTACTGCACATTCCGCGCAGCAAGGTCTTCAACAATTTAGATCGCTATGGCAACACCTCCGCCGGCTCGGTCCCCTTAGCCCTCGACGAAGCCATCGCCGAAGGCCGACTCCAAGCGGGGCAGCAAGTGGTTCTCAGCGGTTTCGGCGCGGGGCTCGCCTGGGGCACGGCCGTCATGCGATGGTGATACCGAGCCGTTGAACGGAACAGGAAAGGATCGACGCGCGGCTCGCTCTCTAGGGACGGCTCTCACCCTGCCGGAGCGGCTGGATTAACTCTTGGCGATGTTGCGTCTCGCGCTTTCGACCTGCTTCAAAAGCGGGTCGATCTTGGCTTCCATGTCGCGTAGGCCGGATGGCGTGAGATGGCCTTGGTACTGTATCATCCCTTTGTGATCGATGAGATAAAAGCTGGGAATGCCTCGGAGCTTCCAATCGCGGGCAATGATTCGGTCTTTGTCCCACCACGAGCGCCAGTTCAATCCATTCTTGTCCTGGGCCTGGCGCGCGGTCGCCGCGTCGGCATCCTCGTTGACGCCGAGCAAGACGAAGGGACGGTGGCGAAATGCTTGCACGAGCGACCGCTCGTGAGCGTAAATTCCGCGACAGGGGCCTCAGGAATCGGCCCAAAAAGTAAGCAGCACGACTTGGCCGCGATAGTCGTTCAGGTCGAAGCGTTTTCCGGTCGTATCGATGCCGCTTATTTCTGGGGCAACTTTCGGCGTGGAGGCGAACGTAAACCACACGGCCAACCCCACAAAGAGCAGACAGAGCTTCAGACTGGTTTGCGCGGTTCGCACGAGGTTCTCTCCCAGATGCGGACTTGCGAAGGAGCGTCTTTTCGACCCCTTGAAGCATAGCTCCAAATCCGGATGCGAAGCCGTCAAAAAAGTCGAGGTTGTCGATTCGGCACGAGGAGATACGTTGCGAGACGGCGCTGCGGGGAACTAACGGGGTAATCGACGAGGGATTTCGGCGAGAGCCACCTGCCTTCGACGTAAAAATCTGAGGCAAAATCGCCGTCGAGGTACTCGGCATCGTAGCAAGTAAGAACGACTCGGTAGCGCGTTACGGCGTGGCGAATCGTGAGCAGTTCCGCACCCGATCGGGCGCGCATCGCGGTGCGCGTGTGGAGAAGTCGCTCGATTGCGGTCTCGTGGGCCTCGTCGTCGTCGATTGGCCCTTTCGGAAACTCCCACAAGCCGGCCCAACGTCCGCCTTGCGGTCTGCGCGCCAAGAAGACCTCGTCGCGCCGACGCAAGACGACGGCAATCTCCCGAACGGACACGATTTCGAGCGGCGCGGCCCGCGCGGGAATCGACTCTTGTTGCCCCGATTGCCGCGCGAGACAGCGTTCGGCCAAGGGGCATACGTCACAGCGAGGAGCGGTGGGAGTGCAGAGAAGCGCGCCTAACTCCATCACGGCTTGATTGAACGCGCCGACATTTTTCTGGGGCAGAATGTCCTCGGCGGCTTGCCACAGCCAGCGGCGCGCCGGTCCTTGTCGCGGATCTTCGGCGCGACCGAACAATCGGCTCAGCACGCGCTGGCTGTTCGCTTCCAGAATCGGTAAGCGACGTTCAAACGCCTGGGACAAGATGGCATTGCAGGTATACCGCCCCAAACCGGGCAGCGCGGCCAATACGTCGGGGTCGTCGGGGACTCGACCGCCGTGGTCGGCCGCGAGGACGCGGGCGGCTCGGTGCAGATCGCGGGCGCGCCGATAATAGCCGAGTCCTTCCCACTGACGGAGAACCGCTTGCTCGTCGGCGGCGGCAAGGTCGGCCACGGTTGGAAATGTTCGTAGGAATCGCTCGAAATAGGGAATGACAGTGGTGACTTGGGTTTGTTGGAGCATGACCTCGCTGACCCAGATGCGATAGGGATCGCGATTGTCGCGCCACGGCAAGTCGCGTCGATGCCGATGAAACCACGGCAGGAGGCGAGATGCCAACCAAGCGCGCCATTCCATGGGAGCGTTCGGAGAAGTCTCACTGCGGCGCGCTGTCACAAACCGTCTCCGTGGCCCGTCGTCCGTCGTTCGTTCGCTGGGGCCAATCGCTCGAAAGGCGAACGACGAACGACGGACGCTCTTTCATCCGCGCGGTCGCTTCATGTATTTCTCCAAGATGGACTTGGCGGCTTGCGAAGTATTGCCGGAGTTGGACTGCTTCGGCTTTTCCGATTCGTTCTTCGCCATCTGCGAGGCCAACTCCGGTGGTAGCGGCATCTCATGCACGGTGCTGCCTTCGGGAACTTCCGGCGGGCTACTGGAGGCATCGCTACCATCGTCGTGCAAGGACAACAGCATGGCCGCGATGTCGTCGTCGTGGGAGGAGGTTTCCTCGGACTCCGAAGAAGACGCGACCGCCGGTTGCGCGGGGGCGGCACTCGGTTTGGCGACGGATTTCGGATTGGTGGCGGGAACCGGCGTGTTGGAACTGCCGGCAGGAACGGCCTTCGTCACCGGCTTGGTGGGGGGCGGCGGCGTCGGGCGATTGACCGGCGGTGCCGATTCCAATCGAACCTCGAACACCAAGGGCCCCATTTTGAGTTGATCGCCTTGATGCAGTTCAATCTCGCCCTTGACGGGTTCGTTGTTGACAAAAGTACCGTTGGTGCTGTCGAAGTCGCGGACGAACGCTTTGCCTTCGCGTTGAATCACGGCACAGTGACGCTTGCTAATCATTGGGCTGGCGGGCCGGAGGTGACATTGAGGATCGCGTCCCACGACAAATTGGGACAGCTTAATCTCCATCACTTTCCCTTCGTTGGGCCCCGGCGTCAGCACTACAAGGCTTAATTTCATGTAATGACCTCTTTCGCCATGTCAGGATACGCCGTCGTGTTGGCTGGATATTGCCACTTTGCCAGAATGAGGCGATCCAGCGTGAACGACTCCATTCTACGCCGTCCTTCCCGATCCGAATGCGGGCGAATCCACAATGTCGATGCCAGGTCGATCGTCCCGATTCATCCACACGTTCAATGGCCGATCGTGAACTGTCGGAGGTTTGGGACCATCGCTTTGTGATAGAGTCCCATCTGCGTCGCCACCCGTGTGAGACGTCGATCCCTGATCCTACAAGTGTACAATAGGTAAACGCAAAGGGAGAGACAATTTCTCATTTTAATGCGAGAGGCGCTCGACATGCAATGGAAAAAGGCGCGGTTCCGGGCATTTTTTTTCTTAGCGGCGATTTTCCTCGTCATCGCGGGATGCCGACCAAAGTCCGCTTCCCTCGACGTTTCGCCGTCGCCGCGGCAGGGACAACGACTGACGATCGCTTGTCCCACTGCGGAAACAATGCGACTTCTGCAAGTCCACGCCACGCCTTGGGCGCTTCGGCAAGGGATCGCCCTCAATGTTCACGAATACGATCCCTCCCATCCGAGGGACGGATCGGGAGGCAAACATTTCGCGGAAGCGGACGCCATCGTGTTCCCTCCCGCCGATTTACCGCACGGTGTCGTCTCCGGTCAGCTGTTGCCTTTGCCGGAAAGCTACCGAACCGAGGATCGCTCGCTCGCATGGAACGATCTGCTGCCGAGCTACCGCGAACAGTTATTGTTATGGGAAGGTAGGCCGTATGCCTTGCCTTTGGTGGGCGAGTCGCCTCTGTGCTGTTACCGAACCGATTGGATGCAGGCTCCGGCCCACCGCGATGCACTCCGGAAGGCATTCGGAAGCGAGTTCGATGGACCGAGAACATGGGAGCAGTTCGTTCGTCTCGCCGAGTATTTTCACGAACGGGGCATTGACGGTCGGCCGGGTCCGTCGCTGCCGCCGCTGCCGAAGGACGATGCCGACCTCGAACGCCTCTTCTATACCATTGCCGCCTGCTATGCCCGCCGCGCCGTCCCGGCCGGCGAGACGCATCGCGCGGATCGAGAATACGACTTATTTGCATTTCACTACGACATTGAGACCGGACTGCCGCGCATCGCGGCACCGGGGTTCGTCCACGCCTTGAAGTTGTTGCAGCGCATGCAGGCGTGTCGGCCCTCCGGATCGGCCGAACATCCTCAAGAAGCGTTCCAATCCGGGCGCGCGGTGCTGTGTCTGACCGATTCACCTTGGCTGAAGCGGTTTCAGAAAACTCCCGTTCTGCGCGACAAGGTCGGGGTTTGTCCTCTTCCTGCGGGCGATCGGTACTACGATTTTGTCACCGGCAAGCCGCAACTAAAACCCAAAGGAAATCGCGTATCGTATCTCGGCGGCGCGGGTTGGCTGATCGGAGTTGCTCGCTCCAGCCCCCATCCCGCTCTCGCCTTCGAACTGATCGCCGAGTTGGCGAGTCCAAAAACGAGCATGCAGATATTTTTAGGTGCCGATAATGTCGGCGGCCCCACGCGCACCGATCAGCTGTATCGTTCTCGTTGGGACGAGTTCGATCTCGACGACAAACGAGAGCCGCGTTTGCGCGAGGCGTTGCAAGAAACTTTGCGATGCAGCAATCTGAAGAACCCGGCCATCTGCTTGCGCACCCCGCGCCAAGCGAGCCATCGAGCGATCCTTGTCGCCGCGCTCCGCGGGGCGCTGTCCGAAGGTGCCGACGCCGAACGAACGCTCCAATCCGTGGCCGATGCTTGGAAGAAACGCGACGAAGATCAGGGGATGCAAGCGCACCGAACCGACTATCGCCGCAGCGTGGGTTTGCTGGCAAAATGAGCGTGGCCGCCCGAGCGTTCGTCTCCCTTTGGCGAGCATCGAGAGAAACGCCCGGTCTGCAAGCCGTCGGGGGGCTAACGCTCCCCGATGGCTTGCTTTTTTCGCCAACACTAAAGTTTGTCTTTAAGAGTGCCGAATCAGAAGGTTACGACAGCGGGCAGAATCTCCACTTCGAGTCGCCAGTCTTGCAAGCAAATTCGGATCGAGGAGATGGCTCATGGGGCGAGAGGCAGGAGAGAGTGCCAACGGGCGAACCACGGGGGAGGTTTGGGCGGTTCGGCTGGGGTTGGGGTTCTTGGTCTTCGGTCTCGCCTGCCGTTTGTTCGTCTATTGGTTGTCGTTCCCAATCTGGCGCGACGAGGCGGCGTTGGCTCTCAACTTCGTACACCGCGATTTTCGTGGCCTACTGTCCGAGTTGGACAACTTCCAAATCGCGCCGCTGCTGTTTTTATGGATCGAGAAAGCGGTGTATCAGTGGCTCGGCGGCTCGGCCGGTTGGCTGCGTTTGATCCCCTTCCTTGCCGGTGCGTCGGCTTTGGTATTGTTCTGGGACTTGGCGAGGCGCTGTCTGGAACCGTTGCCCGCCGCGATGGCTCTGGGGATTCTCGCCGTCGCGCAGTCGCCGATTCAGTTGGCCTCGACGATTAAACCCTACAGTCTTGATCTGTTATCCGCCACGTTACTCGTCACGTTGGCCGTTCGCTACCTCCAATCGCCCCAGCGCTACGAAAGTTTAGCCGCTCTCGCGCTCGCCGCGCCCTTCGCGGTCGTGTTGTCGTATCCGGCTATCTTCGTGGTTGGAGCGGTTAGCCTCGTCCTTTTGCCGAAAGTATGGACGCAAGGCGGACGATGGAGTCGCTCTTATTTCCTTGCCTTCAACGTCCTGGGTATCGGCGTTTTCTTGCTGCATCTCCGGCTCGTCGGAAACGCCGGCCACGATCCGGCGCTGCCCGTCGTCCGAGACTTCATGGCTGGGTATTGGCAAGGCGGCTTTCTCCCGCGACAGCCCGTCTCAGCCTTTGCCTGGCTCATTCGTTCTCACGTCGGCCATCTGTTTTCGTATCCCTTGCCGTTCAACGGCGGCGGACTTGTGGGGCTGCTCTTCGTTCTTCTCGGTTGCCGCGCGCTCTATCGACAGCGCCGTTTCGAGGTGTTGGCGCTCTGCCTTTTGCCCTTCGTTCTCAACTTTGTCGCCGGGGCGATGCACCGCTATCCCTATGCGGGAGACCAACGGATCGAGCAGCACCTCGCGCCGAGTATCTGTCTCCTTTTAGGTTCGGGTCTGGCGGACGCGGTGCGACGGCTGACGGCAAGAATCGAACTGGCGGCGGTCGGTTTGGCTGCCGCATTCGTCTCGATCGGTTTGGCGGATGCCACTTTCGATGCCCTGCATCCCTATCACGATAACGAAGCCGCCTGGGCGCGCGATGTTGCCCAATTCGTGCGCACCCAACTCCGCGAAGGCGACCGCATCGTTTTACCGCATGAAGATTTTTTTACCCTCACTTGCCTGCGCTGGCAATTGTTGCCCTTTGCGGATCGCGTTGCCCATACAAAGAACCTCGCGTCGCCACCCTTCTTGTGCGCGAACGGCCGCGTCTGGCTTCTCGATCAGATGCTCGACCTCACGGTTGTTCCCGATGAACCGTTGGCCCGCGATCCTTTGGAACTACTCTCGCGGCAAGCGCGGAAACATTGGCGCGCCATCGACCGCACCCGTATTCTCACGAGACAGGCGGTATCGAAAAACGACCGGGCAGGCTACTACTTCTGTTGTGATCTGCACGTTCTCGAACCGTCGCCATAAAACGCGCGCCGCCTAATTCGATGGCCGCAAGGTCGCATGGAAGGCCACGCCGAGAACAATCCCTCCGCCAAGCAAGGTTCGCAACGAGGGCATATCCTGGAGCAGGACGAGAGCGAGGAACATGCCGTAGACCGGCTCCAAACAAGCGATGGCGCTCGCCGTCCGCGTCGAGACCCCCTGCAATCCGTCGACGAACAACCCATGTGCCACGGCGGTGCAGGGAATGCCCAGAACGAGCAAAAGCAGCACGTCGGCCATCGACAGCGCCATCGCTTCGGGCATAACGAACGGCAGGAGTGTCGCGGCGGCAAAAAGATCCTGATAGAAAACCAGGGTCCAGTTGCCGTGTTCGCGGACCAACTTACGGTTCAGCAGCGACAGGAGAGCGAACAGCGCGCCGGAACCCACGCCCCACAGCACTCCCTGAACGAGGCGATCGCCCGGATTCCAGTTCGGAGTTAGGATGCCGACACCCAACAGAGCCGCGACGGCACGGACCACATCGACTGCATGGAAGCGTTCGCGGAAACACAGCGGTTCGAGAAAGGCCACGAATACGGGGAATGTCGAGTAGGTGATCAAAGCCAGGGCGACGCTGGAGACCCGCACCGATTGAAAGAACATCGTCCAATGGACGGCCAAGAGTACGCCGAGCAGGAAGAGAACCAGCAGCGTTCTCCTTGAGATCGGCTTCCGCGCGCCGCGCCGAAAGAGTCCGACAGCGAGTAACGCCAGCGAAGCCAATACAACCCGCCAGAAGACCAGCACGACCGGAGACAACGACAGCAGCTTGCCGAACAATCCGGCGAAACCGAACAACAGAACGGCAAGGTGAATGCGCAGGAGATGGCGCAGGGAAGGGACCATGTCGGAAAGGGATCGCTCCAGTCCCTTTGGGAACGACTTGTAAGAGGCGATCCGAAAAGCTCCTCTCCCCCTGAGTACAGGAGAGAGAGCGGAGCTTCTGAGACAGCCTCTCAAAATAATCGCATAGTAGCCATTGACACCGTAAAGCCGCTCGGATATTATACAGCAGACGCCCAGAATCTTCTTCGTGACCAGGCTAAGACAGCCTCTTCCGTAACTTCGTGCGGAAGAGGCTTTTTTTGTCCCCCCCGAATCTCACGGAGTCTCGGTACCTTCGAGGCGAAACGATTACATCCGCCTCCTGGATACCACAATAGGTAAACCGCTCGACATCCTTGCAAGGAGGTATGGAAATGCTGGTTCTCACAAGGCGGCCCGGCGAAAAAATCTTGATCGACGGCGACATCCGCTTGACGGTGATTTCGCTCAAGGGCGATCGCGTCCGCATTGGCATCGAGGCACCGCCGACGGTGGTTGTGGATCGTCAAGAAGTCCACGAGGAGCGGATGCGAAACGAGGAAGCGAGACTGCGGCCCTGCCATGTTATCGAATCGGATTTTCTCGATCGTGGCGTTCCCGTTGAGCTGCGCTGATCTCTCGCCCTTCCTCTCGCTTGCGCACGAAGAGGCGTGCCACGGCATCTTCGTGGACGAACTCGAACCGCTCGTCCATTGCCAATACGTTGCCGAGCGGACTACCGACATCGGCAAGCACGAGATTGGCCGCGAGGAGATCGGGATCGTCGCGCCAACCCGGTCCAGCGGCCCAGGTGTTGCCGATCCGCAACATGCGTTCGTCGCCGTGCAAGTTGGTCCGACCATCGAGAACGACCGGATGTTGTGGAAGACTCCAGATGAGAAACCCGCCCCAGTTGAAATCGTTGAAGATCGGCCCGATATAGCCGCGCTCGACCACGATTGCCGCCGACTCAACGGGGAACACCCTCGCAACCGTTCGGCGCAGGTTCTCTGTGGAGAGATCGCGCTGCCATGCCAGGCCGAGTGTCACCGCCATCAGAATTCCCGCCGCGGCTACCCGCCTAGAAAAGCGGAGCCGCATCGAAGGCGGATCGAGTTGCCTTCCTCGCAGCGATCCAGCCGATGCTTTTGCCAAAATCAGCGCGGCGGCAACGACGAGAAACCAGAGATCGCGCCGCGCGCGGAAGGCGAGAACGCCCGCGCCGGCGAGTAGCAAGAGATCGAAACTACTGGCGCGCCGCTGTCGGCCAAGGACGAACACAGCCGCCGCGCCGAGGAGCAAGACCACCCAGTCCGGCATTTCGCGGAACTCCAAGGCACGCAACTCGTTGATGCAGCGAAATGGTCCGGGCTGGGTGGCATATTCCCACACCACGCCATACAGCCGAACGTGATACGGGTTGATCAAGGTGGCGGCAAAACAAAGCCCGGTCAGCGCGATGGTTCGACTCTCGCTCACCCAAAAAAGCCGGCGCGTTCGAGCCGAAGGGAGATGAAGCACCTTCGCGTCGAGCCACGGCACCACACAGGCCAAACCCAACAACAAGAATCCGTAGACGAACTGAATGTGCAGATTGGCCCACAAGGCAAAAACGAGAGGAAGCAACCACATTGCGCGTGCCGACGATTGCTCGCGCATCGTGAGGACGGTATCGAGGGTCAAAGTTGTGAAGCATAGAGTGAACAGCCACGGTCTTTCGGAGAAAAGGGGCGTCATGGCAAGGGAGGCGATGGCCGTTAATCCGAGGGCGACATGAAAGTTCGCTACCCGGCGATGGATCAGACGATGCAGCACGGCGACCACGGCCAGCGACATCGCCGCGCGATAGATCACGATCCCGGCCAAACCGAACGCCTCGTACAGTCCGTAAACCAGCACTTCGTAGAGCCAGCTGTAGGCGACCCAAGCCTTCTCCGCGCCGTGGATCGAGAACGGATCGGTCGTCGGCACGGCGCGATGTTCGCAAATCCACTGCCCGACGCGCAGATGCCACCAGACGTCGGGGTCCAGAATGGGATCGGCGACGGGACGCACGGCAGCAAGGAGTGGAATGGCATAGACGGCGGCAAGAAGTAACGCCGGTACCAAAACGGCCTCGCTCCGCGCCGACGATTCGAGAGCAAGAGAAGGCTCATCTGGCTTCGCCGAAGCAGAGGGTATTCGCGTCGAAGAAACGGACATCCGCGTCAGATCTCCTCGTGCGGCGCGGTCGGCGCGCAGGTCCAGAGGCTCGAAGCACCACGAGAAAAGGATAGGTCACAGAGTTACATCGGACAAACGGAGCGATGTTCGCTTTGGGAGCGGTAGATGGATTCGACCAGGGCCACGACCTTGCGCCCGTCTTCCCCCGTCACCAGCGGAGGACGCTCTTCGTGGACGGCGCGCAAGAAGTCTCGGATTTGCAGTGCGTGGTAGTGCGTGGTGGCGTTGACCTTCTGAAAGCGCGCGCGGTCTTCGGCTTGAAACTCGGCCAAGAGATGTTCTTCTTCGGGGATGGTCCACAAGTGGTTCAACGGCGGCTCGGCAATCTCCGACACGCCGGCAATGAAGGTGGGACCGCGATCGGTTTCGACGCCGATCGACGCGCCGTTGGAACCGTGAACGTGGACGCGCGACCATAGACCCGGACGCTGAGAAACACTGGCAACGATGGAGCCGAGCGCGCCGCTTTTGAATCGAAGCATTGCCAGGGCGGTATCCTCGACTTCAATGTACGGATGATTGAGGTTGCCCCACATGCCGCTGACTTCTTCAATGTCACCCATGAACCACTGGATCAGATCGAGCATATGAGGCGATTGATTGACGAGAACGCCGCCTCCCTCCGTGTCCCATCGGCCGCGCCATGAATCGGATTGATAGTACGCGCGGTCGCGCCAGCTGAACATCTCGAAGACGCAGAGGACGGGTCTGCCAATTTTCCCAGCGTCCAGCGCGTCCTTCACGCGCCGCACCGGCTCGTAGAAGCGACGCTGGCTGATGACTCCCACGCGCGCCCCGCCCTTTTGTGCCGCAGCCAACATGGCGTCGCAGTCCGCGAGATTGGCAGCCATCGGCTTCTCGATGAGAACGTGAATGCCTCGCTCGGCGGCCAGGATCGCCGGGCTTGCGTGCAAGGGATGCGGCGTACAGATCAAAACGGCTTGCGGTCGCGCCTCGCGCAGCAGGGCATGGAGATCGTCGAAAGCGGGAACATTGAAACGCGCGGCAAAAAGCGACGCGCGATCGGCGTTGGCATCGCAGACGCCGACGAAGTGCGACTCTGCCAGACTCGACAGCGCGGACGCATGGATTTGCCCGACTTTACCACAACCAATTAAGGCGGTACGGATCGCTGCCATGAGATTCCTCGAAACGGACTCGTCGTCTTCGATTCTCGGGACGTGAATAAACTCCACTTATCCTATGAAATCGCTCTACCGGCAGGCAGGCAGTGTTCAAAGATCGGGCAGCCGTTCGGAGCCTCCGAGATGGTGATTTCCATAACATGCTGTTTTGACTCTGGTTAGGACGTATTATCACAAAAGCACTCGAACGGCACTGGCTTTGCTTAAGAAGAAGGTGTTGTCTCGCGGTCTTCTTTTCAGGACTCCAAGTCATGCTGGACATTTACGATCCATCGGTTGGCGTTGAGGATTCTTGTGGACTTCCCCATGAAACGGAAGTCGTTGAGTTACCCATTTTACTGCCGGGGTGGCAGGCATCGAAGCTGGAAACGGTCGCCCATCAGCGCGGCCTCACGGCTGCCGCAATGGTGCGTAATGTGCTGCGCGATTTCTTAACCGTGACGCCGAGTCAATCGTGCGTCTCGACGGTGCGATAAACAGGCAACTCCCTTGACCCGTTCGCGGCCCTTTCGGTGCCGGCACCATCGGAAGGGTTCGCAACGGGGTTTCACTTTCGTTGTAGCCAATCTCGTTGTCGTTTGAGGACGGCGAGGGTTGCGTCATCGAGGGGAGACGGGCAGCACGTCGCCGCCGCAATTTCTTCCGTCAAAAAAACCACGCTGTCCGCCTCAAAACGAATAACCCAAACGCCACCCTCTTCTCGCCGACAACTCGCCAATCGCGCCCCGAACAGCCAGCGCTGGGGAGGATCGAGGGGGACTTGTCGCAGCAAGGGCAAATCGTCGAGCGCGATGCGGACTTCGATGTCGTCCACCCGCACAACGTACCCCCCCAAAGCCGGCCCTCCGCGTCCCTCGCGCCTCAAGACATCGTCGAAGATCACGCTTCGACCGCGATAATCTTCAAACTTGGCCTGCCATTCCCGGTCGTTCCGTTGTTGCATCGCTTGGCGAACGATCTCTTCCAGAGGCACATCGAGGAGACGCGCCAACAGATCGCACTCTTGCCGTAGAGTCTGCAACAGCGACAGATCCAAAGGGCCGAGCGCTTGGTCGCGGTGTTCGTGGTTGGCGAGGGCGGCATTTAAGTCTTGGAGAGCGAGATGGACGTTGCCGTCGCGCAGTTCGCGCCGTCCCGATTCCCAGAGTGTGGTACTCGATCGGTCGTCGGCAGTATCGTCCCGGATTTTGCCGTTGTGGTGCAGAAAGGGTCTGGCGAAGAAAAAGACCGTCCCCATAGCGAGTACGCTGCCGATGGCAACGATGAGGAGTAGCCGACTTAGTTTCAAGAAGCGAGTCGGCTTCGCGGGGCGAGAAGGAGGAACGCGCCATGGACTGATTGGGAAGATGAGACACTTGCGCCCGCACCGAGGACAGGCTACGATTTGATGCGCAACTTGACGTTTGCCGCGCAACCCCTGTCCACAGAGGCAGATCGGTTGATACTCGTCCGAGATTTCTCCGAGGGGATGCGGCATCGTCTCTCCTTACCTCCGCCTCCACGTCATGCTCTTCGAAGATAATATAGAAGCACGAGCGAAACATAACAGATCGGCAATGAAGTTAACTCAAGATCTCTCGTCATCGATCGATTGTCCATAAAATACCAAAGCGAGCAAGGGGACCGACGAAACATGCGAACGAGCGAATGGAGAATACCATGTCCAATACGCGCGCAAGCTTCAGCAAAAAAATGGGCCTTCTTGTAGTGGCGATGGCGCTGACGACCACGTTTCGGACGGCGCGAGCAGAGGATAAGGAGCCGGTGCGCGAGTGGATCGAGAAGGCGACCGGGCATCGCGTCGTCCGTCTGTCGCAAGAGGGCGGCACGTCGAGCTTCTATTTCCATCAAAACGGCTTCACGGAAAAAGGCGACAAGCTCGTCGTCGGCATGCGTCGAGGACTCGCCGTTCTCGACTGGAAAACGCGGGCGCTGAAGCCGTTGGTCGAAGGCCGCGTTAGCGGAACCGTTGTCGGTAAGAAAACAAGACAGGTATTCTATATCTCCGATGGTGCAGTTAAGGCGACGAATGTGGACACGGGCAAGACGCGCACGATTGTCGAGTTGCCGGCGCAGATTCGCGGCGGCTCGGGGCTGGCCATCAACGCCGACGAGACGCTGCTCGGCGGTAGCTTCGTCGAGCGAGGCCAACGACCACCTGCACGGACGGGGCGCGGCTTAGAAGACCGTTGGGCCGCTCATCTGCCCATGCGCCTGTACACCGTCCGCATCAAGGACGGCGACATCAAGACCTTCCACCCCAGCACGGAATGGCTCAATCACGTCCAATTCTCGCCGACCGACCCGACGTTGATGATGTTCTGCCACGAAGGACCGTGGCACAAAGTCGATCGCATCTGGACCATCCGCACCGACGGTTCCGAGCCGCGCAAAATCCACGAACGCAAGATCGACATGGAGATTGCCGGTCACGAGTTCTTCAGCGCCGACGGCAAGACGATCTGGTACGATCTGCAAACGCCCAAAGGCAAGGAGTTCTGGCTGGCCGGCTATGAGTTGTCCAGCGGCAAAACGACGAAATATCGAGTCGAACGTGCGGCGTGGTCGGTTCACTACAACATTTCGCCGGACGGCAAGCTATTCGCCGGCGACGGCGGCGGTCCTCGGAGCGTCGCCGCGCCCGGCAACGGGCAATGGATTTATCTCTTCACACCGCGCGACGGCAAGCTCGAAGCCGAGAAGTTGGTCGATCTATCGAAGCACGATTATAAGTTGGAACCGAACGTAGTGTTCGCGCCCGATGGGAAATGGATTGTGTTTCGCTCCAATATGCACGGAGCGACGCAAGTCTACGCCGTCGAGATCAAGAAGGCGAAGGAAGTGCAACCGTAAATCTTCTCATGCGATCCGCTCTCGGTATCGGCAAGGTGGATGATCCGAAGGGAGCAGTCGCGGCATCGGAATCGCAGTGGCAGCTCGCGATTCCATCGTATAAAATAGCAATATGACAACCGATCAACCTTATGCTAGGGCACCCATTACGGAGGCAATCATCGACCTGCGAGTCGAACCAGTCGAGGGGCTTGTACTCGCGGAGCTTGAAAGTTGTCGCGATGGCGAAAGCGAGACATATCCGACTAAAACGAATCTCATTCGGGCCATTGGCCAGCTTACCCTAGCGGAGCCTTCGGAATCAATTGTCCACTCGGCGAACTCGGAGCAAATAGGTTTCTTGTTCAAGAGCGCCGACGAGAAACAGATTTTTCAAGTACACCGCGAAGGATTTACGTTGAACCGGCTGGCACCGTACCTGGGCTGGGAAGCATTGCGGGACGAGGCACATCGGCTCTGGAAAATTTACCGCGAGCGGACTAAGCCGCGCCGCGTGACACGAATCGCCATGCGCTACATCAACCGTTTCGATTTCCCCGGCACGGGGATTGATCTAAAGGACTATTTGCGAACTTCTCCAGAGGTTTCACCCCAATTGCTGCAACCACTCGCGAGCTTCCTGATGCAGCTTGCCATAGCGCAGCCAGAAATCAAGGCAACATTGTTGCTTTCAGAGACCGCTCTTTTGCCGCCGGCCCCGAACATTTCTTCCATTGCCCTGGACATCGACCTGTTCCGTACCGACGACTTGCCGGCGGATGAGGCAAAGCTATGGCAGCTTTTCGAGGATCTTCGCCGCCGCAAGAATGAAATCTTTGAAGCCTGCATTACCGACAAAACCAGGGAGTTAATCGGCTAATGACACTAGCATATCCGAACGTAATTCCGGCACCCTTCTACCTTTTCCTCCGAGAGCCGTTGGCTCTAGGTGCTGAAGGAAAAGCAATTTTCATCGACGAGCGGAAAGCTTATCGTCATCTGAGTGAACCGGCATCCAGTCAACTAATGACGAATGACGATCTGGCGTATCGCTCCCTGCCTTTCCAGACCGTTTTCACGAGGCGGGTGCGCTACCGCCTGATGGGGCGTTTGCGAGCGCTGCCTTATTTGGAGTAATCTGGCATGACGTCCTTCTGGATTGCCGCCTCTGGCCCAACACTGGCACAGGGGGATTTTCTGCGCGATTGTCTGATCCCGGCGTTTATGCCAGACTTCCACAAAGGGTCGGCGGACGAAGAAATCCCGGTTGGTGTGGGGAATCTCATCATCGTGACGCAGAGTTGCGACCTTGAAAATGCCAAAGTGCAATATGTGGCTCTCTGTCCCCTTCATAGTCTTGCCGAATTTGAGGATGGGAATCCAAATTACCGCCAAAAGGGCAAATGGGAAGAAGTGCGTAAAGGACGGGTCGAAGGACTGCACCTACTGGCTTCGCCTTCGCAACCGGAGAACAATCGGGAAGCGCTCGTGGTCGATTTCCGGCAGATCATCAGCCTCCCCTTCGCCTACCTCTCGGATCACGCGGATTCGCTGGGGCAACGCTGGCGGCTGGAATCGCCCTTTCTCGAACACTTCTCGCAGGCATTTGCCCGCTTTTTCATGCGTGTCGGTCTGCCTTCCGCGATCCCCGCGTTCAAATAATCGTAGGTCCGACCCAGCGAGAGGGGCAACGGTAAATCCATTTTACGGGTATTTTGATGAAATCAATCCTCATAGTCGATTACGGCATGGCCAATCTTCGCAGCGTCCAAAAGGCGTTCGAGAAGATTGGCCACGAAGCCGTCATCAGCGGCGATCCCAATCGCCTCGCTGAAGCCGACAAGATCGTCCTGCCCGGCGTCGGCGCGTTTCGCGATGCCATTGCCCGGCTGCACGAAGCCGGCTTGGCCGCGCCGCTGCTCGAACATCTCCACGCCGGTAAGCCGTTCTTCGGCATCTGTCTGGGGTTGCAACTGCTGTTCACCACCAGCCACGAAGACGGCGAACATCGCGGCCTCGATTATTTTCCCGGCGAGGTGGTCCGCTTCTCGAATAAGCCCGGCCTCAAGGTGCCGCACATGGGCTGGAATCAGCTGCGCGTCCGCAAGGCCGCGCCGTCGTTGGCGGGGTTGCCGCCGGAGGCGTCGGTGTACTTCGTTCACTCGTATTATGTGGCACCACGCGATCCGGGGCTGACGGCGACCGAGACGGATTATCCCACGCCGTTCGCGTCGGCCATCTGGCAAGACAACGTCTTCGCCACGCAGTTTCACCCCGAAAAGAGCCAGCGCGTTGGTCTGGAGATGCTGCGACGCTTCGCCGAGTGGAAGTGAGGATTCGATCGTGCCTAAAGCAAACCCCATCGACGATCTGGCGCGGAAGCTGTTGACCGCGCTGCAACAGCAACGACAAAGCGGCGGCGACTATCCCACGACCGTGGAGCGTCTCGCCGCCCTGGCCGATCCGCAAGCAACGCCGGAACAGGTGAAAAAGGCGCTGAACAAGAAACCGTTCGCGGCGCTGTGGCTTATTGCCAATAAAAAAGATACGCATAGTCCTATTGTGCTTGTCGAAGATCTCGAACGCCTCGCTTCGTCCGAGCAACTGTTGGAGTATGCGCTGGGTCAACTGTGCAGCGCCGAGAAACCGTCGCACCCGCCCGCGAAGCTGATCGCCAAGGTCGAGAAACCCTTGCGTCCGGCGTTCCAGTCGGCGCTGGAACGAGCCGTCGCACAAAACACGGTGCCGCCGACGGTCGGCATCGCCTGGGTGAAGAAAAAGCCGCACCTCTATCTCCAGCGCTTCCCGCCGCCGCCTCCCCCGCCGCCGAAAAAGAAACCGGCCGAGGAATTGAGCGAGCAACTGGTGCGGGTTCTGACGGAGCAGCGCGAGGGCGCGAACTATCCGTTGCCGTTGGATCGACTGTTTGACCTGACGGCGACGGCGGCCGCGTCGAGCGTGCGCAAGCAGGCGCTGGGCAAGGAACCGTTTCGCTCGCAGGCTCTGCTGGCCTTGCCCAAACGGGCGGACGGCCCCGTCGCGCTGTCCGCCGACCGCGCGCGCCTTTTGTCGTCGCCGTCGCTGCTGCACGGCGTTCTCGATGCCGCGCGAACGCCGGACAATCAAGCCGTGGCCGCGGCCGATCTCGTGAAGAAACTGCCGAAAACGCTGCAAATCGACTTTCGGGGCCATCTCCAGCGACAGATCGCCTCGCGCGGCTTTCCGGAGACAATCGGTCTGATTTATAGTAAAAAGAAACCGCTGCTGTTCTTCCGCGCCGATCTCGACGCCGCGCCGATCCTCCCCCTTCCCGCTCCGACCAAAGGGAACGAGGTCGCGGCGAAGCGAGCGGAGCCAATCGCGCCGCCGCCGGTGGATTTCGCCCATTGCTTCGAGGAGGCGTTTGTGCGCCTGGATCGGGAGCGCGGCGGGCACAATCACGTCAGCCTCGTCGATCTCCGCCGGGCCGTGCCGGTGGAGCGCGGCGCGTTCGACGCGGGATTGCAGCAGCTACGCCGCGCCGGCCGCTACAGCCTCAGCGCCGCCGAGGGCCGTCACGGCATCAGCGAAGACGAACGCACCGCCGGCATTGTCGAAGACGGCAGTTTATTGTTGTTCGTGTCGAGACGCGAGGCGTGACGGGAGTTCGGGCAGAGGGCAATTCCATGCGAAAAGCACTGATCCTCGGCATCGTCGTCGTCGTGGCCACGATCTTGCTGATTGAGTTCGGCTCCGTGAAGATATGCGACGGTTCTTACGATCTCTCGGTGAAAGTGAAATCTAACTCCTCCGCTCCAATCGCGGCGGTGAGTTGCGAGGCCTTTGGCCGGCTGGAGCAAGCCGAATCGCTTCTTGAGTATTTACCGCCTCCTGAAACGAGACATTGGGCCGCCTCGGCGGAGCCGTTTACGGGCGCGCCGCTGATAGTAAGCATTCCGACGAGCTGGCGTGAATCTGGCTTGGGCCGAACCTGGGGCGATTTTCAATTTCGCGGTCTGCTGGTGATCGTTCAATATCGGGATGGCAAGCGGATGGGGCAAGCGATAGAGATTCCACATCGCCGCGACAGCCGGTCGGTGACGGTGGAGTTTCCTTGAATCGTATCCCGCATCGTTTGCACATGGTAAGAAGGAACGAATGAGCGATAATAACGATCCTCGCGTCTACTTTGCCGCCGAACGAACGCTGTTGGCCTGGGTGCGCTCCAGTCTGGGATTGATGGGCATGGGCTTCGTCGTGGCGCGGTTCGCGCTGTTTCTGCGCTTGCTGGCGCACCAACAAGTCGGCCCGACGCCGCGCGGGCCTTCGGATGCCTTGGGGGTCGGCCTGATCGTTCTCGGGGCGTTGGCGAGTCTGATCGCGGGCTTGCAGTATCGGCGATTTCAGCGCGGACTATCCGAGTCGCAAAAGCCGCGCGGCTACTGGCGGGGATTCGCGCCGCTCTTCGCCTACGGCGTCGCCGCGGCGGGCATCGTCCTTGCGACATTCCTGGCCGTCGGTATTCGCGGCTAAAATGAAAGCTGTAGATTGATAGACAGAACTCCGACCGTAACCATAATCTTTTATCAGGTGCGGCCATGACTATTTTTCGCGGCTTTCTCATTATCGTTCTGAGCTGTGTCGCCTTTGCGGGTGCCGGGGTGGCGATCGGCTATGGCTTGGCCGTCTTCGCTCCAAGCTATTACCGCAGTATCTTCGTTCACGGCCGAGAGCCGGGGTTTGATCCCATGGTGGTTGGCATTGGATTGGGACTGACTCAAGGGGCCGTTTGCGGACTGATCGTCGGCTGCGTCGTCGTTTTGGCGACGGCATGGTATAACGCTCGCTATAGTCCACGCGCCGCCGAGTTTCCTCCAAGCTTCAGTCAGCCATCCGGCTTTCGCCAAAACGACCAGATTCCAGAAGCGGAACAAGGTAGGATTTTTCGTGGCTGAATCTCAGGGGGCCGACCGCCCCCGCTCGGAGCTTCTGGGGCTTCTTGATGCGTCGAGGATCGCACCTTCATGAGCGAACGCAATCTCGTCGAATTGCATCGTCGTCAGGCAGAGCGTCTTGGCCGGCGTCCGGCTCTGCGTTTCAAACAATACGGCATCTGGCACGACATCACCTGGGAGCAGTATCACGCCGAGTCGTTGGCGGCGGCGGCGGCGCTGGTGGAATGCGGGGTGAAGCCGGGCGACCGCGTCGGCATTGTCGCCGAGAACAGCATCGCTTGGCCGATCGCGGATATGGCCATTCTCGCCGCCGGTGCCGTCAACGTGCCGCCGCACGCGCCGCTGACGGCCCGGCAGATTCACTATCAACTTGCCGACGCCGAGATCAACTTTCTCTTCGTCTCCAATCGCGTTCAGCTCGACAAGATTCTGTCCCTCCGTTCGCAGCTGCCGCCCTTGCGCGGCATCGTCGTCTTCGACGGTGAAGCGGCGCGGGCGGCCGACGATCTCATCCCCTGGCCGGCGTTTCGCCAGCACGGTCGGCGTGCCTTGCCGCGCCTGGCGAACGAATTGGCGCGGCGCGAGGCGGCCCTCGCGCCGGACGATCTCGCCACCATCATGTACACCTCCGGCACGACCGGCAATCCCAAGGGCGTGATGCTGACGCACGGCAACCTGCTGAGCAATGTCCTGGCCGTGAGCGAGCGCGCCGGCCAGCGTCCCGGCGATGTCGTCCTCAGCTGGCTGCCGTACACGCACATATACGCCCGCACGGTCGATCACTACAGCATGTTGGCCACCGGCGTATTGCTGTGCGTGGCCGAGTCCGCCGAGACGCTGGTGCAGGATCTCGCCGACGTGCAGCCGACGCACATGGCCTCGGTGCCGCGCTTCTACGAGAAAGTGCTGGCCCTGGCCGGCCCTCGTCGGCTGCGCGAGCTGTTCGGTCCGCGCGTCGATTGGCTGTCGTCCGGCGGCGCGCCGCTGCCGCCGGCCGTGGCCCGCGCCTATCTCAACGCCGGCGTCCTGGTGCTGCAAGGCTACGGCCTGACCGAGACTTCGCCCGTCATCTCCTTCAACGCCAAGGACGCCTACAAACTGGAAACGGTGGGCAGGCCGTTGCCGGGCGTCGAGGTGAGAATCGCCGACGACGGCGAGGTGCTGACGCGCGGACCTCATGTGATGAAGGGCTATTGGAAGAACCCCGACGCCACCGCCGAGGCCATCCGCGACGGCTGGTTTCACACCGGCGACCTGGGCGAACTCGACGCCGACGGCTTCTTGAAAATCACCGGACGCAAGAAGGAATTGCTGGTATTGTCCAACGGCAAGAAGGTGGTGCCGAGCTTTCTCGAAGGATTGTTGCAGGGCGATCCCTGTATCGACCAGGCGGTGATCTACGGCGAAGGCCGCAATTTCCTCACCGCGTTGATCGTACCCCATTGGCCCAACCTCCGCGCCGCACTCCACCACACGACGGGCGATCCCAGCCCAGAGTCGTTGTGCGAACTCTTGCGACACCGCATCGACGCCGCCCTGTCCGACGTATCCCCTGCGGAACAGGTGAAGAAGTTCGTCGTCGTCCCCCAACCCTTCAGCGTCGCCGCCGACGAGCTAACCGTCAGCCTGAAACTGCGCCGTAATGTCGTACTGACCAAGTATGCCCAACAACTAGAAGCGCTGTACACCGATGGCCAACCGGCAGGCTAAGCTACAGCTTTGCCGAAGAAGTTGATCGATTGGAAGGAGAGACGCCATGAGAAGCGCCGTCACTTTTAATTCGACGACGAGGGCATTGCGGATCAACTCGGCGAGCGCCGTCGGCATCAATTGCCCCCGGCGAACCGGCTGCGTAAGCTGCCGGGTGGAGGTAGCATTGGCGAACCGGCTGCGTAAGCTGCCGGGTGGAGGTAGCATTGGCGAACCGGCTGCGTAAGCTGCCGGGTGGAGGTAGCATTGGCGAACCGGCTGCGTAAGCTGCCGGGTGGAGGTAGCATTGGCGAAC
>JAKBCS010000203.1 GCA_021807595.1 Planctomycetota bacterium
GTTGAACGTCTTCGGCTTCCAATCGGCAAAGATGAGACGGCCTCCGCGATCGTTCTTGTAAAACATGCTTTGGGCGCTGGTGATGGTGGCGACTTTATCGAGCGGAATAGGAACATATTTCCCCTTGGCCGTCAGGAACTCCAGGAGGTTGCAAATATCGTCCTTGCTCAGCTGCTTCTCGAACCCTTCCGGCATGATGGTGCGGTTGGAAGCGGTCATTTCGTCGATGTCGTCGCGCAGGACGGTGTGACGTTTCGCCTCGGTGTCCACGATTTCCAGAGCCGTCTTTGTCTCTGAGGCGAGCAAGCCGTTGATGACGCGGCCGGCCTTGGTGGTCACGGTGTACTGCCGGAAATTGCCTTCGACCGAACTGTTCGGATCGAGGACTTTTTGGATAATTTTACTCTTTGGATGGACGTTGAAGCCGGTCAGGTTCGGGGCGATGGTTTCGCCGGTGTCGCCGTGGCGATGGCACTTGGCGCAGATGCTTTTGAACACTTCAAAGCCTTTGCGGGCATCGCCGGTCTTCTCGACCAGCGGCATGTATTCATCGAGAACCTTCTTGCGGTCGGGGCTGGGCAGACGACCGCCGCGCGCCAGGATGGCGCGAGCGCGATCGGCAAGTTTCTTATCCGGGTGATTGGTCAACTGCTGCGATTGATCGAGGCTCAGATCGGCGGATGGAATCGTGCCTTTGTCCATGCCGTCGAGTAGAGCGTTGGACCATTCGGGCCGACCGAGCAGAATGGCGACGGCTTTTTGCCGCAAGCGCGGCGTGAACTGGTTCCAATGTTCGATGAGGACGGCGGCGACATCCGGCGAAGTGGCCATACCGGCGGCGTCGAGAAGGCCGGCCGACAGCGTTGGACTTGCCTTCGGCGACACCTCGGCGAGTAGACTTTCGAGGACGGTGCGATCGGGCTGCATCTGAGCGAGGCGCTCCGCCGATTCGATGCGTTTCTGCTCCGATTTCTTCTCATCGGCAATAATTGCCAACAGCGTCTTGCGGAGACCGGCCAACGCCTTCTCGAAGCGCGGAGCCATGCCCCAGCGTCCGGCCAGCGTGGCAAGATGGAGTTGGCCGTTCGATCCCAGTCGCGGCATCGCGGCGACGAGCGCTTCCCGGGTGGCTTCGTCGAGTTTCGGCGTCTTATTTCTCGGCCAACCGGCGGCGAGTCCTTCGAGCAGAACGTCGGCGTCTGCGGAGTTGGCATTCTTGAATGCGCTTAAAAGACCGCTTAAGTCGCTATCATCACCGGCCCGAGCATAATGTTCGGCGACGATGCGAGCCGTGAGACGGACGGCGTCGGTATTCGCTTTCGCAGTCAGCGTGGCGACGAGGAATCCAGCCGTGTGGCGCGCGGCGGCACACGTCGCGGCCAGGGGAATCCAGCGATCCTTGGCGTTCTCCGGCGACAGCAACAATTCGTGGATGGCGATCCCCGCATCTTTCGAGGGCGGCATCTCGCTGAGAACCAGCAGCGCGGCGCGGCGCACCAACGGCTCGCGGTCTCTGAGCAGATTGTCTTCGAGGATTGCCTTGATCGAGTTATTCGTGCGCGGTAGGACGCCCAGGACCGCACGCCGTACACCGGAAGAGGCGTGTTTCAAGTCGAGGTAAAGCACCACTCTGGCCGTCACATCGTCGTTACTAAAGGCACCCAAGCCGTGCAAGGTCCACAGGGCGTGAATGGCCGACAAGTTCTCGCCGGTCGCGTCGGTGCCGGAAGTAGCAGCCCGGTCAACTAGCGCCCGGACAACGTCATCCTTGCCGCGCTCGACGAGCCGCCATTGCGCCTGCAAACGCCAGAACAGATTGTCGCTCTTGAGCGCGGCAACGAGTTGTTCCGGCGTTGCCTTGTCGAGATCCAACTTCGGCGACAGCTTATTGCTTTCGTTGATGACTCGATAAATGCGGCCGTGCTTCTTGTCGCGCAGCGGCGTGACGTAGGCGTTGCCCTTGCCGGTCTCGAAACCCGGCGGCGTCGGATTGTGCTGCACGATGTAGTTGTACCAATCGAGAATCCACACCGCGCCATCGGGTCCGACTTCCGCCGCGATGGGCGAGGTCCACTCATCGCTGCTCGAAAGCAGGTTGAAGCGATCGTGCGTGACGAAATTGCTGCCCTGTTTGTCGAGCAAGCATTGAGCGACGAGATGGCCAGTCGGCTCGGCGACGAAGGCGATGCGGTTCCAGTACGGTTTCGGGAACTGCCGCGCCGTATAGACGGCATGGCCGGCGGCGGCGGTGAAACCATCGTGAAAATCTACTTGACGGATCGCCGTTATCGGATGGAACTTGTAGTAATCGGCCATGCGGATCGTACCCTTGCCGAGTAGGCCGCGCACCGACTCGAAATAGCGATTCGGGATCGCCAGGTACGACGAATGTTCGCCGTTGGCCGTGGAGTAGACGAGTTCGCCGGTTTCGTCGAAGCCGAGTCCCCAAGTGTTGTTGCTCGTCGAGCCGAGAAACTCCAATTCCGAGCCGTCCGGCTTGAAGCGGAAAATGCCTTGGCCGAAGCGATGCCGTTTGCCGCCGACCGTCCCGTCGAAGCCTGCGTAGCCGACCGTGGCGTAGATCCAGTTATCGAGACCGAGACGCAGATTACTCGGCCCGGCGTGCGTGTCGTTGGTGCGGAAACCGCTGAAAAGAACCTTGTGTACGTCGGCTTTACCGTCGCCGTCGGTGTCCTTCAAAAACAGAATGTCCGGCGCTTGTGCGACGAACAGGCCGCCGTTGGCGTAGACCATACTCGTCGGAATGCTGAGCTTGTCGGCGAAGGTGGTGAACTTGCCCTCGTCGGCAATAACGATGCGATCGTGTCCTTTGCCGTCGGGTTGCTTGTTGTTGGGATAATCGAGCGTCTCGGCAATGTATGTCCGCCCGCGCGTGTCCCAGGTGATGGCGATGGGTTTCACGATGTCCGGCTCGGCGGCGAACAGTTCGACGCGGAAACCGCCCGGCACGCTGAGATGTTTCATCGATTCGGCCGGCGACAACGGTTTCTGCATCTTGTGCAGCCGAGCGCCGCGGCCGGCGCGATAGTCCGGCAATTCGCCTTCCTGATACTCAAACGGCTTCAATTTATACTCGTGATCCGGCCGGCCAACCGCCCAGCGAACGCCCTGAATGACAAGCTGATGGAAAGCGGCATTGCGACAGACGCGCTCATCGTGGCCGGACGCGGTGTAGAAGACGCGCCCCTTGCCCTGCGTGCGTACCCACGTCCACGGCTCGCGCTTGTCGCCATCCTCACGCACCATCAAAACGTGCCGATCGTCGCTGAGCCGATGGTGCTTGTAGGTTTCGTCCCAGGCCTCGAACTCTTGCACGCCCTTCAAGGCCGGATGTTTGGCATCCACGATGCGCGTGCGGAACACGCCGGTTTTATGGCTCTCGAACTGTCCGCCGACCAATGAGATGTACTTCGGCGAATTGAGGAAACAGTACGAAGCGCAATGTAGCGCGATCAAACCCTTCCCGTTCTCAACATAGTCCAAAAGCGCCTTCTCTTGCTCTGGGGAAATCTTCGTATGGTTGGCGTAGATAATCAGTCCGTCGTAACGATTCAGATTCTCGCTATTGAGATCATTCAGATCGTCGGTATAGGCCATGTCGATGCCGGCGCGGGCCAAGGGCGGCATCAGATCGGCGGCTCGTTCGAGCGGCTTGTGATGGCCGTTATCACCGAGGAACAGCACTTTGATGCGCGGTGATTCTGCTTCTGCAATTCCCGCGAACGCCAGTAGACTGCAAATGATGCCGAACGCTTTCGCCATGCTACATTCTCCCAACTGTCGGCCGAGTGTTTCGTCCGAAACATCGGTTAAAAAAGCGCCAAGTCGCGCGCGAAGCCATTGCATAGAATAGCAAGAGAGGGCTACATATGGAAATCATTCGCTTCACAACGGTCGTCGATCGAGACCAAGTCATTCGGCCGCCGAGCGGCATCACGCTGCCTCAGGGCGAAATCGAAGTGACGGTGCATCCCTGTCGAAGCACGCCGCCCTCCGCAGGCGACCCCCTGGCCGCTACCCGCGCCTGGTTGCTGGATTTCGCGGCCGAAGCGCAGCGAGCGGCACCCGAGTTGCCTGCGGACCTAGCGGTACATCACGACCATTATGCCCACGGAAAGCCCTTGCCATGACCGAAGTATACGCCGACGCTTTTTATCACATCGCGTTGCTGAACCCCTCCGATCAGTTTCATACTGCCGCCCTCGAGGCCACGAAAGCCTTGACCCACCGCCTCGTCACTAGCGGCTGAGTCTTGACGGAAGTGGCGGACGCCCTTTCTGCGCCGGCGCTTCGCCAACGAACGCACCGGTTCCTCGAACGAGTGCAGAACGATCCGAACACTAGGGTGGTTTCCGAGTTTCATCCCTGGTTCGTCCGTGGCTTGGCCCTTTACGGCAACCGTGGCGATAAATCGTGGTCTCTCACGGATTGCATTAGTTTCGAGGTTATGACGGAGCGCGGCATTCACGACGCCCTCACGGGCGACCATCACTTCGTTCAGGCCGGTTTTCGCGCGTTGCTCTCGCTTCCTACCGCGCAACCTTGATTCGTGGCTAATTGTTAGGATAAAACATTTCAATCCGCTGTCTCATCCCGCCTTTTTTCGCGCAGCCTTTCAGCGAAAAATGCGTTGGGCGAAGAGATACAGATTGTTCTTCCACTCCGTCGCGTCGTGGGCGTTGCCGTCCACATGCCAGACGTGCGGCACCTTCTTTTCCTTCAGGTAGGCATGCACGCCTTGGCTAATGCGGATCAGGCCGTCTTTCTTGCCGCAGCCGAGCCAGAGCAGTTTCAGCTTCTTCTTGGCAACGTCCGCATCGGGCACTAGCTCCGCCGGACGCTTGGTGTTGGGCGCGGAAGAGAAACCGCCAACCCAGGCGAACGTATCGAGATGCCCCAATCCAAAGTTGAGCGACTGGCCGCCGCCCATCGATAGGCCCGCCAGCGCCCGGTGTTCCCGACCCGCCTGCACCGAATAGCGTGCTTCAATCGTGGGTATCACGTCCTTAAGCAGATCTTCCTCGAAAGCCGCGAAGGCCGGTGCCGAGCGGAAGACATCGCCTCCGGCCCGGTCATCCTTCTGGGCGCGGCCGTTGGGCATGACCACGATCATGGGCGTGACTTTTTTGTCGGCCAGCAGATTATCGAGGAGGATGTTGGGTTTGCAGAAGCGCTGCCACTCCGTTTCGTCGCCGCCGATGCCGTGCAGCAGATACAAAACCGGATACTTTTTGTCTTTGGTATAACCCGGCGGGGTGTAGACCTGCATCTTGCGCGTGGTGCCGACCGACTTGGATTCGTAGGAAATCATTTCCAACTTTCCGTGCGGAATGTCCTTGCGCTCTCTATCAAAGCCGACGGGCGGATCGTCGAACGCGGGCTTGTCGTCGGGATTGAGTACGATGGGTCCACCCCGGCCCGGCCTACCAGGCCGGTCGGGCCGGCTGGCAGCGGGCGCACTCACGAACAGCAGCGGAGCGAACTCGTGCAAACAACGACGCCAGGTCAGCCACTCGTGCGCCGTGCCGGACGACTCGTAGTAGGTGTTCTTGATGCCGGCTTTGTCGAGTGCCTCGTGATATTTCTTGATGCCCTCGTACATCCGCCCCTCGGCCGTGCCGATGCCCAGCCATAGCAGACGCACCTTCTTGTTGAACTCGGCCGCGTCGGCCATGACGCCGTTGTGAGCCGTCTTGGGATCGAAGGCCGCGCCGCCGAAGCCGCCGCCCGCGCCGCTGAAACCGCCGAGGTAAGCGAACAAATCGAGATGCTTCAGGGTGATTTGGAACGTCTGCATGCCGCCCATGGAAAGCCCGGCCATCGCTCGGTTTTCGCGATTGGGGATGGTGCGATAGGTCGCATCGATCATCGGGATCAGATCCTTGACCATCACGTCCTCGAACGCAGTAAACATTCGGCTAAAATCGCGGCGTTCGCCTGGCCGAGGGGGAGCGGGAGCGGCGTCATCGGGCCGGCGCGCGTAGCCTTGTTCCATGACCGCGAGCATGGGCTTCGCTTTCCGCTCGGCAATCAGATTATCCAGGATGAAACCGACGCGGCCCTGATTCGGCCAACCGCGTTCGTCCTCGCCGCCACCGTGTTGCAAGTACAGGACGGGATAGCGCGTGTCGCGGTCGGCGTCGTATCCGGGCGGCGTGTAGACGAAGATGCGCCGCCATTGCTGCGTCGTCTTGGACTTGTACCAACGCTCGCGGATCTCGCCGTGCGGCACGTCTTTGGGCAGATAGTAATCGACGCCCTTTTCCGGGATCTCGATGCCGCTTGTTTCCTTGCCGGTGCCGTAGAACGTCTCACTGGCGGGATCGTTGACCTGCACGCCATCAATGACCAGCCAGTAGTAATGGAACCCCGGTACCTGCGCGGCCGTGGTCGCGGTCCAATAGCCATCCTCATCCTTCTGCGCGGGATAGCGCTTGCCCAGCTGGAACTCGACCTTTTTGGCGTCCGGTGCCTTGATCCGGAACGTCACCCTCAGGTCGGCATGGATGCGCGGATATACCGCGCCCCGGATATTGCTGGGCGCGGGAATGGGGTCGGCAGGCTTTGAATCCTCTGCCTGCATGGGGGCCGCTGCCAAGAGGAGAAGCAGCAGGCCGGCGATGCGCACCGTACTCATCAGTGGACCTCTCAAGATGTTTGGATCGAGACCTCGGTAACAAACCCCGCTTCAACACGCGGAGGTGCGTTTCGGTTTGGTTGTGCGACGGCCATTGCTTGCGGGCGGAGCCATCGCCTCGGCGACACGGTGCAGAAGTTCCAGCAGAGCCGCCGCCTCCTCCGGCCGGAATGCGGTCATCAGCCGTGCCCGCAGCGGCTCGCTCTTGGTCCACAACTTCTTGAAAACCTGCCGCCCCTTCCCCGTCAGCCTCACACAGCGTGCCCGGCCGTCGGAAGGGTGGCGCTCACGCGCGATAAGGCCGCGGCCTTCCAGCAGTAGGAGCATCGCCCGCACCGTGTTGGGGTCCGAGCCGATTCGCCGGACCAGTTCCTGCTGTGTCAGCGCGTCCGCGTCCGTCAGGGCCGAAAGCAGCACGAATTGGTCGGCCGTCACGCCATTCTTTGCAAAGCAGTCATTCGTTTGACGGTGGAGGGCCAGGTAGGCGGCCCGGAGTGCCCTGGCAAACTCATGCGCCGATGTCATGGTCCCTTCGCGGCATTTCTGACGTATGCGTAATAAATCTAAACATCACTGTAGCGAGCGGCCTCACCGTGTCAAATTAAAAATTGATGAGATTAGCAGTACAGCGCTACTCTAGCGAAGCGGAACGACGTAAATCGTTGCCCGCCATCATTTTCTCCCCTGTACTCAGGGGAGAGGGGAGTAGCGCTGTACGGTTAGTAGACCGGGTGTGCGTCTCGTACTTGTGTGGAAACTTCTCGTTCCCACGCTCCTGCGTGGGAACGGGCGTGTGGACGCTCTGCGTCCCGGCAGAGGTGCCGCAGAGCGGCGGGACGCTCGTTCCCACGGCCCTGGCTGGGAA
>JAKBCS010000059.1 GCA_021807595.1 Planctomycetota bacterium
TCATGTCCACCAGGAAGTTGCCGGGCTTGCTGCCGGCCAGCGCGCCGTGCGGGCCGAGGAACACCTCCCGCACGTCGGCCGGGAAACCGACGATGGCGAAGACGACATCGGAGTGTTCGGCCACGGCTTTGGGCGAGTCGGCCCACGTCGCGCCGGCGTCCAGCAACGGCTTGGCCTTGTCGCGGCTGCGCGTGTACACGGTCGCTGGGCAGCCCTTGGCCATCAGATGCTGGCACATCCATCGACCCATGACGCCGGTGCCGAGCCAACCGATCCGCGTCTTTCCGAGTTCCGCCTTTTTCACCATCATGATGTTTTCTCCCGTTGATAGGTCAGGCTTGCCGGCCCGACAAGGTGATCGCGTCGGGCTGGATAGCCCGCCTAGCGAGGATTGTATCGACGCAACCGTTGGTGATGATCGTAGTCGAGACCGAAGGCGGCGGCAAACGTGCGTTTTGAGAGAAAGAAGGCGTGCGTCGTCGCTTGGATCTCCTTACGGCTCTCACGTAAAATAAAAAGTGATGGACGAGCGATGCCCAATCGCTACCTTTCCCTGTGTCCGCTTCGGCGCGGCGTTAGTTCGCGGCGGGGTGATCGTCTTGTTGCCTTGTGGGAGTGTCTGCCCACGGAGTGCCGATTGAAATTTTAAAACACGAGGTCCATCATGTGCAAGCGCGTCCAGTTCACTTTCGCCGCTCTGGCCTTTTTCGTCTGTGGCCTGTTGTTGGCCCCCCATGTGCCGTTCGTTCACGCCGCCGCCGATAACAAGGTCAAAGCGCCGACTTGGCTGCACGGTTTCAACGTCAAATCGCGCAAATTCAACGAATTCGACTTCAATAAGGACACGAAGAAATACGGCATCGAAGTGTACAAAGACGAGGAAAACGGCAACCTGGTCTACATCTCGGAGACCGGTTCCATCGCCGTGGTCCCCGGCAAATGAGTTATCCTGGCGAACCGGCAGCGTAAGCTGCCGGGTATGACGAAACACCCGGCAGCGTAAGCTGCCGGTTCGCCAGGCAGCAGCGTGCGCCCAGGCAGCAGCGTGCGCCTTACCCGGCAGCTTACGCTGCCGGTTCGCCAGGCAGCAGCGTGCGCCCAGGCAGCAGCGTGCGCCCAGGCAGCAGCGTGCGCCCAGGCAGCAGCGTGTGCCCAGGCAGCAGCGTGCGCCTTACCCGGCAGCTTACGCTGCCGGTTCGCCAATACAGAGAGGAACCCCACATGAACGACGCAGACATCCCCCTGCGCGGCATCGATCATCTGCGCTTTTTCGTCGGCAACGCCCGGCAGTCGGCTTACTTTTATCGCAACGCTTTTGGCTTCGACGTGATCGCCTACGCTGGCCTGGAAACCAAAACGCGCCACGAAGCGGGCTACGTTCTCCGCCAGGGCGACATCACGTTCGTTCTCGCTTCGCCGCTGGGGCCGGAGCATCCCGATAGCTATCGCATCGTGCAGCACGGCGACGGTGTTCAGGACATCGCGCTGCAAGTCGGGGACGTTACGGACGCCTATCGGATGGCCACCGAGCGAGGGGCCGAGGGGTTACAGCCGCCGACGTTGCTCGAAGACGAACACGGCGTCTACGAATACGCCGTCATTCGCGCCTACGGCGATACCACCCACAGCTTCGTCAACCGAGATCGTTATCGAGGCGTGTTCGCTCCCGGCTATAAACCTCTCGATCCAGATCGCTATAGTCCGCGAACATTCGAGCCGGTCGGCTTGCATTCCATCGACCACATCGTGGGCAACGTCGAAGAAGGCAAGATGGACGAGTGGGTCCACTTCTACGAGCGCGTCCTCGGTTTCTCACAGTTGATTAGTTTCGACGATAAGGACATCAGCACCGATTACTCGGCGTTGATGTCGAAAGTGGTGCAAGGCGGGGGCGGGCGGATCAAGTTCCCGATCAACGAACCGGCCAAGAGCCGCCGTCGTTCGCAGATCGAAGAATATCTGAACTTTTATCGAGGCCCGGGGGTGCAGCATATCGCCCTGGCCACGGATAACATTATCGAAACCGTCCGCGCCCTGCGGCACAACGACGTCTCCTTCCTGCGCGTGCCGCGCGCCTACTACGACATGCTGCCGGAACGTATCGGTCCCATCGACGAGAACATTGCGGAGTTGGCCGATCTGGGTATTCTCGTGGATCGAGACGAGGAGGGATACATGCTACAAATCTTCACCAAGCCAGTCGAAGATCGGCCAACGCTGTTCTTCGAGATCATCGAACGGCACGGCTCGAAGAGTTTCGGCAAAGGGAACTTCAAGGCGTTGTTCGAGGCCATCGAGCGCGAACAAGCGCGGCGCGGGACGTTGTAGGAGGTTTCGAGAAATTACCTCTCTTTCATGCCGTCGAGGCGACGCTCTCATAAGAAAACCCTTGACCCTTTTCTGTCGGTACAGGAGCGTTTTCGACAATGATAGGGCGGGCCGCTTCAACGACGCCGTTGAATCCTCTTCGTTGGTTCCCCGAATTTTGGCAACTCGGTCGTCGCCGTCTGCAGCCGCAAGCGAGGCTTCTGGGATTGTCACTGGTCGTTGGCGTCATTGCCGGTTTCGGCGCGGTGGCGTTTTATTTGGCGACTCGATCTGTCTTTCATGTGTGTCTTGAGGAGATCGTCGGCTATCATCCCGGCGGTCCGGCCAATGAACCGCCGCTCGATAAGTTGCTGCCGCCGAGCGACACGCCGTTTCGCTGGTGGTTGTTGTTGATCGTTCCCGCGGTGGGCGGCCTTCTCAGCGGCTTTCTCGTTTACACATTCGCGCCGGAAGCGGAAGGGCACGGTACGGACTCGGCCATTGCCGCCTATCACTTCAAGGGCGGACTCATTCGGCCGCGCGTCCCGCTCATCAAGATTCTCGCCAGCGCCATCACGCTGGGCACCGGCGGTTCGGGAGGACGCGAGGGGCCGATCGCTCAAATCGGCGCGGGGTTCGGCTCCTGGCTGGGTGGATTGCTGCGGCTGCGCCCCGCGGAACGACGCTTGCTCTTGGCCGCCGGCATGGGCGCGGGGATCGCCGCCATCTTTCGCGCCCCTTTGGCCGGCGCGCTCTTCGCCGCCGAAGTCCTTTACCGCTCGCCCGATTTCGAGTCGGAAGTCGTCATCCCCGCCGCCTTGGCCTGCATCACCGCCTATTGCACCTTCGGTCTGGTGTTCAGCCATTGGACCGGCATCGGCTGGAAGCCGCTGTTCGACATGCCGGCCGAGCTGATGCAATCGACCGTCTTCACCAATCCCTTTCACCTCATCCCCTACTTGCTGCTCGCCGTGTTCGTGGTGCTGTTGGCGATGGTCTACACGCGCAGCTTTTACGGCATGACCGAACTGTTTCGCCGTCTGCCCATTCGTCCGCATTTCAAGCCGGCCATCGGAGCCTTTTTGGCGGGTGTGACGGCGATCGTTCTGTATTTCGCGCTCCACGAAAAAATGCGCGCTCTCTCGGTTCTGTCGTTCGGCTACGGCGTGTTGCAAGATAGTTTGAAGCGGTTGCCCGGCGAGGCCACCGATCTCTCGTTGGCCGTGTTACTGATGTCGATAGCCCTGGGCAAAATTGTGACGACGGGTTTGACCATCGGCAGCGGCGGTTCGGGCGGTGTCTTTGGTCCGTCCATGGTGATCGGCGGCTGCGGTGGCGGTGCGCTGGGCATTTTGCTCAACCAGGTATTCCCGCCCGGCTACATGCCGCCGACGGCCAGCTTCGTCATCGTCGGCATGGCTGGCTTCTTCGCCGCCGCTGCCAAGACCCCGTTGTCCACGCTCGTCATGGTCGGCGAGCTTACCGGCAATTATAACCTGCTTCTGCCGACATTATGGGTCTGCACCATCGCTTTTCTCCTTTCGGACGAGCAGTCGATCTACAGTTCGCAAGTGCAAAGCCGCTCGCGCTCCCCGGCCCATCAAGGAGCCTACGTCCGCGAAGTGTTGACCGGCCTGCGCGTCGGGTCGTTCATCACTCCTTTGCGCGACGTGCCCTTTCTGCATCCGGGCGACCGGCTCGCCGAGGTCATCGAACGGCTGAACGGCACTCCGGTGCAGTCGCTGCCGGTAATCGATCCCGACGGCCGGCTGCTGGGCGTGGTGACGATGGAAGAGGTGCTTCTGGCCTCGCAATCGCCGCACTTGCGAGCGCTGCTGGTGGCTATGGATTTGGCGCGCGAAGTGACGCCGTTGGCTCCGGACGATCCGCTCGATCGGGCGATGGAACAGTTCGTCGAAAGCGATTTATTGGCTCTGCCCGTGGTTGAAACGGAGGCCGCCAAGCGCGTCTTGGGGATCGTCAAACGCGCCGATCTGTCCGGCACCTATCTGCGGCGCATTCACGGCGTTGAGCCGCTCGCTCCGACGGCCACGGAAGGGGCCGCTGCCGATTTGTCGGCGCAACTGTGATATTTTCCTTTACATCGCGGATTCGACCTGTCTCTCTTCGTTTTCTCAGACAGAATCATTGCGCTGTGGCAAATGCCAAGATGTCCCCAGGCGGCTTTAGCGGCCGCCGCCTCCCGATTCATGCGAGGAAAACATGAGGCGAAAAACCGAGGCGAAGTATCTCGCGTTGTGGCCCTTGTCGGTATTCGTCCTGGTCGGCGCGCTTGCCCTGTCCTCGACGCCGACGCCGGCGTGTTGCCCGGCCAGGCCGATTTCGGGTAAGCCGGTCGTCAACGCCGATCAGACGGTGATTCTCATTTGGGACCCGGCCACGAAAACAGAACATTTCATTCGGAAGGCGTCGTTTAAGGGTGAAGCCGCCGATTTCGGCTTTGTGGTGCCGTCGCCCTCGCAACCCGAACTGAGCGAGTCGGGCAACGAGGCGTTTCCTTATTTGCAAAAGCTCACCGAGCCTGAACGAAAGAAGGCACCTCGTTCCGGCGGCTCGGTGGGTTGTGGCTGCGGCATGAAGACCGCTGGTCCTTTAGCGGCAAAGTCGCGACCGGAAGTCCGCATGCTGGAGGAGAAGGTGGTGGCGGGATACAAGGCTTCCGTCCTGGAAGCCGACTCGTCCGTCGCGCTGGTGCGTTGGTTCAAAGAGCACGGTTACGCCTTTTCACCGGAAGTGGAAGCCTGGGCCAAGCCGTATGTCGAAGCGAAGTGGAAGTTCACCGCCCTTAAGATCGACAAGCCGCGCGACGCCGAGGACGCCGCGCGGGTGGGGACGCAGGCGCTACGGCTGTCCTTCAAGACCGATCGGCCTCTATTCCCCTACCGCGAGCCGAACCCGGAGAAAGATGCCGAGGCCGTGGGAGCAAAACATCGCCTTTTACGGATCTATTTCCTCTCCGATACCAAATATAAAGGCGAAATGAACGCCGCGGCCTGGACGGGGAAAGTGGCCTGGGCGGGGCAACTCGATGCGAAACAGCGCGCGGCGGTGCTGGAGTTGTTGAATCTCCCGCCGACCACGGGCCCGGCCGAGTGGTGGCTGACCGAGTTTGAAGACGAGTGGCCCTACCGCGATGCGCCTTCCGATGTGTATTTCGTGCGCGACCGCGAACAAAGCCCCGTCCGTCGTCCCCCTATCTACGAATACACTTCGGCACCCTGGCCGGCCGACGGCACGGTTTACCTGCTCGCCTTCGCCGTGGCCATGCCGCCCTTGTTCCGTCGCTTTCGCCGCGCGTCCTAGCCGCGCACCGCTTTCGTCGATAGCGCAACGATTCTATTCCGCATATCGCGTCTAACCGTTCCATCTGGAAGGCGTGAAGTTGGGCAAGGTGCGATGTGGGGTCGGCTTCTCTTGAGATGACCTGCGGGGCCGATTATATTCGAAGTGCCCTCCTTCTTATGAAGCGCGTGAGAAGGAGGGAGCGCGTTGGCCCAGCCCAACGGCGAGACAATGCCCCTTCCGCCCTGCAGGTGAATATGCTCGTCCTGGATCAATGCCCGCCGATCGCCGTCACCGTCGTTGAGGACGAACCGGCGGCACAAGACGTTCTGGTTCGGGCCGCCCGCTTGTGGGATTATCCCTGTCAAACCGCCTCGACCGCCGAGCAGGCCGTCCAGCTGCTCGAACGAAGCCTGACGCCCATCGTCGTCACCGATTTGCGCATGCCGGGGCGCGGCGGGTTGTGGCTGGTGAAGGAGATTCGCCGTCGCTGGCCGCGGGTCGGAATCATCGTGCTAACGGCCGGCCACGAACCCGAAGCGGCGCAAGAATGTCTCCGCGCCGGCGCGCAGCATCATTTCTTTAAGCCGATCAAGCTCGACGAGTTTCGCCATGTGTTGGATAAAACCTGGCGAGAATATCAGCGCCAGCGCGAACAGGACGACCTTCACGACACGCTGCGCCGCGCCGTGCGCCGTCAAACGCGGCGCGTGCGGCGGACGTTCTTATCGGGCATCACCAGTCTGGTGCGAACCGTCGAACAGCGCGATCCCTATACCGCCGGACACGCCCGCCGCGTCCGCGCCTATGCCCTGCAACTCGCCGACGCCTTGGGCCTAGAGCGCAAGCAGCGCGGGCAACTCGGCTTGGCGGCCGTCCTGCACGACATCGGCAAAGTGGGCATCCCCGACTATATTTTATACAAACCAGACCGTTTAACTCCTGAAGAGGATAACGTCATCCGCGCGCATCCCGAAATGGGCGAGCGCATCTTGACGCCCATCGTCCGCAGCCGAGCCGTCCTGGCGGCCATTCGCGGACACCACGAACGATTCGACGGCAGCGGTTATCCCGACGGTCTAACCGGCGAGGGCATTCCCCTGTTGGCCCGCCTCATCGCGCTGCCGGATTGTTACGACGCGCTGACCACCTCGCGCGCGTATCGCCCCGCTCTGCCCAAGCGGGAAGCATTCGCCATCCTTGAAGCCGGGGCAGGTTCTCATTTCGATCCGACCTTGGCGCGCGTGTTTCTCGATCTCGCCAGTCAATTGCCCGAATGACGGTCGATTGTATCCGTATCTTTCCCAGGGGCGAACGTCGTTGGATGTGGCGACGATTGCGGGTGTCGTTCGGCGTTCGAGCCGGTATAAAGCCATTGTCCGCCCTCCGCGATACCCACGAGCTTCCGCAGGAAGACAAGATGCCTGATCCCTCCATGCCGACCGATACGACAGCCCCTCCCGATGCGCCGCCGTCCGCTTCGACGGCGCGCGGAGGTTCCAAATCCGCCCTGGCCATTGTGTTTCTGGTGGTGTTCATCGACTTGCTCGGTTTCGGAATCGTGATCCCGCTCCTGCCCCGCTACGGCGATCGCTACGTCAAGGAATTGTTACCCAGTTCCGCCGTCGAGATGGAGGGCGAATCGCGCGCCTCTGGCGCAGTCCTCGGTCTATTGATGGCTTCGTTCTCGGCGATGCAGTTTTTCTTCGCCCCCTTGTGGGGTCGCATCTCCGACCGCATGGGACGCCGACCCATTCTTCTCGTGGGTCTCGCCGGCTCGGTGGTCTTCTATCTATTGTTTGGCTACGCTTCGGATCTGCCGGTGCAATCGGCGGCTTTGGCGTTGATGCTGTTGTTCGTCGCCCGCATCGGCGCGGGCGTGGCCGGGGCTACGATCGCCACGGCTCAGGCCGTCATCGCCGACTGTACGACGGTGGAGCGGCGGAAGCACGGCATGGCTCTGATTGGCGCGGCCTTCGGCATCGGCTTCACGTTCGGCCCCCTGGTCGGCTTCGCTTCGCTGGCTTGGTTTCCCGATCACCACGGAGCCATCGGATACTCGGCGGCCGGCTTGTCTCTGCTCGCCTTGATCCTCGGTGCGATCTTGCTACCGGAGACGAGGCACTTCGAGGAAGCGCCGCCGATGCTCCGCCGATGGTTCGATTGGCGCGCCATGCGCGACGTTTTGAGCCGCCCCGCACTGGCTCCCATCGTGCTGATTTTCTTTCTCGCCACCCTCGGTTTCGGCGGCTTCGAGCCGACTTTGGCCCTGCTCATTAAAGATACGCTCCATCTAGACGAGCAAAATAGCTTTCTCGTCTTCGCCTACGTCGGCTTGGTCTTGGTGATGACGCAGGGATTTTTGTACCGCCGCCTAGCCAATCGCCTCAGCGAAGTGACCTTCATGGCAATGGGGATCAGCCTCATGGCGCTGGGTCTGTTTATGCTCGGCGGCGTGACGTGGCTGGGTTCTGGATACACTGCCGAGTTCGGCGCGAAGTGGACGTATGCCGACCATCCGCAAACGTTTCATTATTTGCTCGGTGGAATGTTGGTGAGTATGACGGTGGCGGTAGTCGGGTTCGCGTTCCTCACGCCGTCGGCTCAGGCGTTAATCTCGCGCCGGAGCGAGGCGTCCAAACAGGGCGAGATTCTCGGCGTCAATCAATCGGCGGCGTCGCTGGCGCGCATCCTCGGACCCATCTTCGGATTGATCTTGTACAAATTAACGGCGAGCCATCTACTGCCGTATCTGTTCGGCGCGGCGCTCTTGCTCGTCATGCTGCCGCTGCTGCCGCGCATTCGCCGCGACGACACGTCGAGTTCGCTGCATTGAGCGTATCGACCTTCATCGCAGCTTCTCGTTGATCGCTTCCATGTCGAACTGTTCGGGGTCGAATGCGCCGCCTACCCACTCCAACGTTTCCTCGTGTTCGGGGTGCTTCGGATTCTGAATCGCCTTGAGGAAGTCCTCGTATCCCCACGGCCCGCCGCAGTCCTCGGGCGGGCAGGCTCGTTTGCCGGCGATACAGCGCGGGTAGTGGACGCCCGGCTCCGCCTCCAGTGTCTTCTCGACTTCGATGACGTGTTCCCAATTATCGCCAAAGTCGTAGGTGTAGGTGAACTTTTTGATTCTCCCCCTCACAACCTGGCTCAATTTCACTTTGCGTTCGTCTTCGCTCTCCATCGTGCCATCCGGGTCCGGTTCGCTGTACTGTTCGCCGCCGATCTCGAAAGCGTGTAAGTGGTAGCCTTCCCAGTTCATGCAGGTTAGGATGATGTCTTGCAGCTGGGAGAGCTTGCAATCCTCTACCTGCACGCGCCTCCAGATCGGAGGCTTGATGTCGCGCAGCGTGATTTTCAATTGATAAACCAAACCGGATTTCTGCTTCTTGGTCATCGTTCATCCCTCGCCTTCGCGGAGTTTTTTTCACGCTTTTCTCAAGATAAAGAGTGTTTGGCCGTTTTATGATCCGTTATCAAATAGGGAACGATTCGGCGTTCGCTTTGGCCCTGAGCGGCTGCCTTGCGTCTCCTTGTAGAGTGCGAGGAGAGCAATAGTAATAGCATCGGACTCACTCTCCTCGACTATTTTTTCCGAAAGGTTTCTCCCATGAAAACCGGCATGAATCTGTTGCTGTGGACCACGCACGTTACCGAGGAGCATTTCCCGCTCTTTGCCAAACTCAAACGGACGGGGTTCGACGGGGTCGAATTACCGCTGTTCGACGGCGATGCCGCTCACTATCGGAAGGTGCGCAAGGAGTTGGACAATCACGGACTCGACTGTACCACCGTTTGCTGCGTCAACGAAGCCGCCAATCCCATTAGCCCCGATCCCGCGCTGCGCCGGGCGGGACTCGATCGCATCAAGTGGGCCATCGAAATGACGGCCACGCTTGGCGGCGAGAATCTGTGCGGGCCTTATCATTCCCCCCTCGGTGTTTTTTCCGGTAGTGGACCGACTGCCGACGAGAAGAAAAGGGCCGCCGAGGTATTGCGTCAAGCCGCCGAGGAAGCACAAAAGGCGAAGGTTATGCTTGCCATCGAGTATTTGAATCGCTTCGAGTGCTATTTCCTGACCACCGCCGCCGACGCGCTCGCTCTGGTGAAAGCCGTCGATCATCCGCACTTTCGCATGATGTACGACACCTTCCACGCCAACATCGAAGAGAAGCACGCCGCCGAGGCCATTCAGAACATCGCAGGCAGTTTCGTTCACGTTCACATCAGCGAAAACGACCGCGGCACTCCGGGCACCGGCCACGTCTCGTGGGATGAGACGTTCCGCGCTTTGCGGCAAGTCGGCTACGATGGCTGGATGGTGATCGAGGCGTTCGGCCGCGCGCTCCCCGACTTGGCCGCCGCCACCAAGGTATGGCGCGATCTCTTCCCCAGCGCCGAGGAAGTGTACGCCCAAGGACTGCGTTTCATGAAGGAAAAGTGGTCGGCGTCGGCGAAGTGATTGCGAATCTCTAGTGTTGAACTCTGCCGGTTCGTCTTTATCTTTCGGCGAACCGGCAGCGTCGCACTTGGGTTTACTCCAACCGCTTCCTGTCGAGTGATACGTCGTTCTTTAGACCGTGAGATCCTTGAGATATACTCATGCTCGACGATCTGATAGGTATCGACAACTTTCCTGGGGCCGGACGATTGCAGCTACCATGAACGCGCACGCTTACGGATACAAACCGCGGCGCATCTTTTCCTTGGCGATCTTTTGCACTCCCAGACTCAGCCCCGCCGTCCTCATGCTCAACTTCCGCTCGCGCGCCAATGTCCGCACCTGATGGAACGCGCGTAGCATCAGGTCCTTCAAACGCTGATTAACTTCGTCTTCGGTCCACAAGAATTGTTGAATGTCTTGGACCCACTCGAAGTACGACACGGTGACGCCGCCGGCGTTGCACAGTACGTCGGGCACGATGAAAATGCCGCTGTCGGCCAGGAGTTCGTCGGCTTCCGGCGTCGTTGGGCCGTTAGCTCCTTCGGCTAGAATGCGGCAGCGCAGCTTCGTCGCGTTGTCCTTGTGAACCACGCGCTCCAACGCGGCCGGAACCAGCACCGTGCAGGGCGTGGCGAACAGATCGGCGGGAGCAATCTCCTCGGCATTCGGAAATTCCTTGAGCAGTTTTCCCTCGGCAACGTGGCGCGTCAGTGCGGCGACATCGATCCCCTTGGGATTGCGAATCGCGCCGTAACGATCGCCGGTTGCCACGATCTTTACACCGTTGCGCGCCAACTCTTGACAGGCCACCGATCCCACGTTGCCGAACCCCTGCACCACGCCCGTCGATTCGCTCGGACGCAGGTTTAACTCTTTCATCGCCTCCAGGATGCAGTAGGTGACGCCGCGTCCGGTGGCCTCGCGCCGGCCGATGCAACCGCCCAACTCGATTGGCTTTCCCGTCACCACTTCCGGGCAGGCATAACCGATCTTCATACTATAAGTATCCATGATCCAGGCCATGGTCTGCTCGTCGGTACCCAGATCGGGAGCCATCACGTCCATGCGCGGGCCGATGACGTTTAGCACTTCCTCGGTGAAGCGGCGCGTCAGGCGTTCGATTTCGCCGTGCGACAGCGCGGCCGGATCGACGCCGATGCCCCCCTTGGCCCCGCCGAAAGGCAGGTTCATAATGCCGCACTTCCACGACATCCACATGGCCAACGCTGCCACTTCGCCAAGATCGACCGAAGGATGATAGCGCAATCCGCCCTTGGAGGGGCCACTCGTCAAACTGTGCTGCACCCGATAGCCAGTGAACACCTCGGTCCGGCCATCGTCCATGCGCACGGGAATGCTGACCACCAGGGCGCGCTTGGGCACGCTCATGCGCTGAAGGACGCCCTTATCCACGTCGATAACCTCTGCCACCGCGTCGAGTTGACGGCAGGCCATCCGAAACGTCGGCGAATTCTCGAAAACCGGATTGGGCGTGTGGGGAAAGTCGTGATGATTGGCGGTGGAAACAGGAACGGCGGACATGAAGCCTCCCTTGGCTGTTGGAGAGTCGTAGCTCCGGCAAACCGAGGCGGAATTCTCGGCAATCACCTGCCGCAAAGCACTGCTTACATCCTAGCCCGCCGAGGTGAAATCGAAAACTACGAATTGCCAGTATCGAGGGATCGCCGCTCCCTCTCGATCCCCTCGGCCCCCCCTTCGTTTCCACGCTCCTTATGCGAACGCGATTCTCGCCGCTCTGCAGCGCGAGCCTGGGGACGCTGGGGACCGGACGCGGAGGGTCCAGACGTGCGTTCCCAGGCGAAGCGTGGGAACGAGAAGCCGAGATGCGAGAGCCGAGGACGGGAGGGACGCTCAGCGCGAATGTTTGATCCGCGCCAACCTCTGCGCTTCGGGCAGATCCTTGTAGAAGCCGTCGAGGGGATAGCATCCCGATACCAGACCGTTGCGAGGGGCCGTTGTGCAGTCGCTGAAGGTACGGCAGAGGCGTTTGCGATTGAGTGGTCTCCCTGAGAGTGCGTCGGCCGGCAGCTCGGGATAGCTCAAAACGAGACGACCGATGCCGACGAAATCCGCGCCTCCCGTTCGCACCACGGCTTGACCGACATGCGGCAACCATTCTTGCAGATAGGAATAGCCCGAACCGACCACGGCGAGGGAAGGACAATGGCGCTTCAACTCGGCCGTGAGGGCGAGTTGCAGGGCTACGCCGACGAGCGGATCTTCGGGAGGCAAGTAGCCGTCCGAAGGGGGGAATAAAGCCGGCCGCTGTAAGTGCGGATTGTAGTAGGGACTTCCTACCGAGATGCAGACCAGACGGATGCCGAGCGAACGGAGCAAATCGAGAAAGGCGCGCGGTTCGGTGAGATCGACGCCGAGTCCGGTGCCGTCGCCGCCAAAAGCGTAGGGATACGAGACGGTGGTGCATGCGTCTCGCTTGGCGGGCCAGACTTCCGGTTCGCCGATGCCGGTCGCACCGGGACGATAGGGCAGCCAATCGACGGCGCTGAGACGAACGCCGATGCCCAGACCCGCTGCTTCGGCACGGATGCCGGCCACGATTTCGCGCAGGAAGCGCGTGCGATTATCGAAACTGCCGCCGTACTTTCCGGGTCGATCCAGGGCGCTGAGAAACTCGTGTCCGAGATAGCCGTGACAGTGCTTTATGTCCACGAAGTCGAACCCCGCCCTCAAGCTGCGTTTGGCCGCGCTGACGAAATCGTCGATCGTGCGCGACACCTCGTCGTCGTTCATTGGCTGTAGATCGCCCGGCACGCCGAACTTGCCGTCGAGCAGCGGGTGGCGATAGAGGATCGTCGGTTCGAGTCGCCCCTTGTCGTTGGGGCGGGAGAAGCGGCCGGAGTGCGTGAGTTGCAAGCCGACCAGCAGATCCTCGGTACGGCCGTAGCGCTGTCGATGTTCGGCGATCAGCGATTGCCGCAATTCGGCTAGATCGGCGAGGTTGGCTTCGTTTAACAGGAGTTGATGGGGATTGGCGCGGCCCTCGTGGCGCACGGCGACGGCCTCGCCGCCCCAGATGAGCTTCGCGCCGCTCGCTCCGAAATGTTGCCAGCGGCGGCGCGTGAGATCGCTGGGCTTGCCTTCCAGCGTACCGTCCCAGCCTTCCATCGGTAGAACGGCGAATCGATTGCCGATCGTCCTGCCGTCCACCTCGTAGGATCGAGCCAACGGCGCATCGGGGCCGGTGTGCAACTTTTCCTCGAAAGGCATGGAAATGCCGAGCGCTTTGAGATGTGCGCGGAAGTCGTCGGCTGTTTTCAGATGGGCGATGCGGCGATACGCGGTCATCGCATTGCCTCCAAAAGCGCGTCGAGTCGCGCGGCGATGTCGCGCAATACTTCGCCGTCGCCGGTCGGCCTTTGGGGACTTTTCGGATGCGTGCAGTCACATTTGATGTGCCCGCGCAGCTTGAGAAACTGTGCCGCATTGTGTTTGTATGCCGGTACCGGCGGACGAAAGGCAAAGAAACCGAGATACTGAAGAAGATCGTTTAATTCGTAAAAGCGCGGATCGCCCGCTTCCCACAGCGCGTCGCGCCTGGCGAACGCATCCGGGGCGAAGGTACTCAGTCCCAATAAATAATCGCTGCCGTACATGGTCATGTCGATCGCCAGATCGTTGCCGGTCAGTACCATGAAATCGGGTCGGCGCAGGTCGCGCAGGCTCAAGCGCTGCCATTCGAGAATTCGGTTCAGAGACGAATGCTTGGCACCGATGCAGGCGGGAATCTCAAGCAAGCCGGTGTAGGTTTCAAGATCGTAAATCGCTCCGAACGGTGCGAACGCCTTTCCCAATTCAAAGGCGAGAAACCGGGGACAATCGCGGCTCAAAGCGCGATAGGCGTCGAGCGGCTGGGACACGAGGCCATACGACTGAAATAGGATTGGCAAGCCGCCGCGTTCTTGAATCCGGTCGATCTCCCGGCGATAGGTGTCGAGGTTGCACGCATCGCCGGGACGATCCGCAACGAACGCCCCTGCGACGAACGAATCGCCGCCAAGAACGCGCCGCGTCTCATCCAGAACGCGGCACTTTGTCGCTTCGTCGAGGAGATTGCCGTAGCCGGTATCCATGTTGACGGCGGGGGTCAGTCCAGCCTCGGTCGTCCGCGCGACGTGAGCGCGTAAGCCGCCCCAATCGACGCCGCCGTCATTCTCGAACGGCAACAGAATCGCCGACATGCCCACCGGCTTGCGACGAGGCCGAAGGAGTTCGAGCGGATTCGCGCTAAAAGTGTCCACACAATGTCCTTTTTTCAGTCGCGGCCAAGCAGCTTGCGTTTATCGTAGCCGTCGCACCGATGGGCAACAAGAGATGCCCGTGGTCGTGTCCGCTCGAGAACGCTGGCTCAGCAGAATACCTGGCGATCACAGTCGTGCTTGCGATCGAAAGCAATGTAAGCCATACTGAGACGGAGGGAGAAGTGCGCGACGGACGAACTTGGAGGATGGGTGAGTGATTCGCTTCCAATGTCCGAATTGTGCGGCTGTGTTGTCGAGCGGCGATGAACACGCAGGCAGGACGGTGGCGTGTTCTCAATGCGGCCAGCGTATGAAGGTGCCGCAACTGGCAACGGCGGGTGCGACGTTGGATGCGGGAGAGTCTCCACGAAATCACCCGGCCTCTGGAGAGAAGCCTTCGCGCTCTTGGATTCTCGGAGTCGTCTTGGCGGTCGCGTTCCTGATCGGCGCTGGGAGCGGAATCTGGTGGTTCGCCCGTACCCCTGCTCGCACTCCAGAATCCAAGCTCGTCGCCGAAGGAAAGCCGCTGCCTTCGAGGGAGCTGAAGGAAAAGCCGCAACCTTTCGAGGAATCTCGATCTTCGCCGTCTCCGAGAGTCGAAAAACCGCCGCCTCCACCGATCGAAAGCCCACCGAAGGTCGAAGTCCCGCCGCCGCCCAAGGTGGAAGAGAAAAAAGAGATCGAACTGATCGGCGATATGCCACCCGAACTGCCTTTCGATCTCGTCGACGCAATCAATGCTCATCGCCTCAAGGCGGGAGTGGAGCCGATCTTTCTCGATGAGCGTTCGTCGCGCTCCTGTCAAACCAAGGCGGAGTTTCTGGCACGTCATGCCGAGAAACTCGATGACAAGGCGTCGTCGGACGATGGGTCCAAGTCTATCGCGGCGGAGGCACCGCTGAGCGCCGTCGAGAAATGGTTGCACGATCCGCGTTTGCAGACGGCAATTCTGGAGCCGCGTTTGCGGACGTTTGCCGCCGGCTATGCGCGCAATGTTGCCGGTCAATGGTACGCTGTCTTCGATTGGACGAGCGGCCTCGATCGCGAACCGATGGATGCCAAGCCGGTGAGCGGCCCGATCGTTTATCCCGCTCCAGGACAGATGCGCGTTCCACTGTGGTTCCCCGGTAACGAAGTGCCCGATCCTCTGCCGCAAACGAACGACAAGTTGGCCGGTTTTCCCATCACCCTGACGTTTCCGCGTCCGAGGCGCATCGAGGATGTCCAGGCGCATCTACGGACGAGCTTGAATCGCGGTCTCGACGTTTGGCTCTCAACGCCGGAGAAGCCGGCCAATACCAATTACAACGGCTCACAACAAAATACGATCTGCCTAATCGCCCAAAAACCTCTCGAACCGAATACACGGCATACCGTGGAGGTGTCGGCTACCGTCGATGGGAAGCGCTGGTCGGCGAGTTGGCAATTTGAAACCATGTCCGAGGGAGAGATTCGGCACGAGACGGCCGGAGCCTTTCTACGCTCGCTTAACGACTTGCGCCGCCGAGCGGGATTGCCTCCCGTGAACTTCCATACCGAAAGCTCGAAAAAATGTCAGGCTCACGCTCGCTATCTGGCATTAAACGCGGCGAAGAATCCGCAGCTCAACTGGAATGCCGAGGTGAAAGACTTGCCCGGATACACGTTCGAAGGGGCAGCGGTCGCGCCGCGGGCGTCCATTCAAGGCGGAGGTGGGCCGATTCAAGCCGTGATGGGTTTGGTCCATTCGCTCATCAATCGGCCCCATTTGCTCGATCCCCGTTTGGGCGAGGTCGGACTGGGTTATACGCCGTTCGTACTCGGCGGATGGATTTGGGTCATCGAGATGCGCCGCGTGCCGGGGCGAGAGGTGGATCGGCACTGCTTCTACCCCGCTCCCGATCAAGAGAACGTACCGTTGGTTTATCCGCCCAACGAAGTGCCGAGTCCCGTACCCGCCGACAACAAAGACAAACCGGCGGGCTATGCCATTACAGCCTTATTCGATCCGCGATTGCCCATAAAGGCGGCGGCCGCGCATCTGGTGGACGAAAATGGGACGGAGATCGAAGGGTGGCTGTCGTCTCCAGACAACCCGGCCATCGCGCATTTTCCCCAGCGGTGTTTATGCTTTTTGCCGAAGTCGCCGCTTCGGCCCGGCACGCGCTACTCGGCTACATTTGAAGCCAAAGTGAACGGCCGGCCGTGGAAACAAACGTGGGGCTTCACCACAATCAAGGAACCGGATCGCTACGATGAGAGCCTCGAGGAGACGCTCCTGGCACAGGTCAACGCGGCCAGAAAGCACGCCGGTTTGCCGCCGGTGCGGCTCGATCCCGAACTTTCGCGCGGCTGCCTGGGGCATGCGCGCTATCTCGCCCTGAATCAGGGACACCCGGCCGTTCGAGGTTTGGGCGTGCATCGACAGGATGCCGGTTTGCCCGGCGCGTCGAAGGAAGGAGCCAAGGCGGCGAAAGAGTCGGTCATTGCCGTTCTACTCGATCCGCGGTCTTGCGTGGACGGCTGGATGGCCACTCTCTACCATCGCATTCCGATTCTGACGCCGAATCTCAAGCGCGTCGGCTTCGGCTTGGCCCACGTCGAAGGCCACAAGTGGGCGTGCGTTTTAGACACCGGCAACGGCCGCGCTCCGGTATCCACGCTTGGACCGAGTCCGTGATTGCAAGGCATCGGACGCGCGGGATGAGTCCCCGCGTTTAGCCGATCAATCGGCGCAGGAAAGCCACCCCGGCGGCGACCTCGTCGAGGCGATTGTCGCCCGTCTCACGCTCCACGACTAACCGGCCTCGATACTCGATTTCTTCGAGGACGCCAAGAAATTTCATCCAATCGATGTCGCCGTGGCCGAGTGGCACTTCCTGAGCCGAACGATTGGCACCCACTTGCCGCGCGTCCTTGGCGTGTGCGTGAACGATGCGTCGTCCCAGTGCTTGGACGGCGGCGTAGAGATCGAAATCGTGCATCAACAGATTGGCGGGGTCGAGATTAACGCCGAGCGAGCCGCTATCGAAGCGATCGAGAAAAGCGGCCAAAACCGAACCGTCTTCCCATCCCGTTTCCAGAGCCAAAGTCGCGCCAATGCGGTCGCCGAACCGCGCGAGCGTTTGCAGCGATTCGGAAAGCACTCCGATGCGAGGATCGTCCTTTTCGTTCGGGACCGCGCCGGCCGCGACGACGACGATCCGCGGCCCCAGGTCGTAGCTTAGCGACAGCACCTTTTGAACGTGTTCCAGGCGCGGTTGCTGATTCTCGACGATGTCGAGGCCGCGACGTAACGGACAACCAAGAGCGGTCAACTCCAGATTGTGTGTTCGCAGTAGACGGCGAAACTCGCGCCGTCCGGTTTCCCCCAAAGCGTCCGGGGACAGATCGCCGATGGCGTCCACCTGCACGCCGCTCACGTTCAGACGCGCGGCCTCCGCCAGGGCGCGGCGCAGCGGCAAACCCAACGATTCCAGACGGATGCCGATTTCCAGACGATTCATACCGATCCTTCCTTCCTCTCGAACGGAGCCGGTTCATTCGCTGCGGATGCCGTATCGCGTTTGTGCCGCGTGGCGCAGGGTCTCGGCGAAATGCGGATGATCTTGCAGAATGCGGTCGAAGTCGTCGCGCGTCAAGACGAACAGATCGCACGGAGAGCCGGCGCGAATGGTGGCGGCGCGCGGGCGCGAAAAGAGCAGACTCAGCTCGCCGAAATAGTCCCCCTCACCCATCTTATTGGTGATCTTACCTGCTTCATCGAGAACCTCCACCTCGCCGCGGCACAGAAAATACATCTCGCCGCCCACGTCGCCCTTGCGGATGATGATGTCTGCCGGATCGTGTACCACCGGACGCAGCGTCATGGCCAGGTTATGAAGGAAGATCGGATCGCAGTCCTGGAACAGGGGCACCGTTTGCAGCACTTCTCGATTGATGACTTCCAGCCAACGACGACCATCGCGGTGGAGGAAGTCGTACACCGCCTTCGGACCCCACGAACCGAAGGGGTAGTTAGGAAAATCGTCTGCCGGTTTCTTGGCCCAGGCGTCGAGTATCGGCTGCGCGATTCGCCACGCCGACACCACGAGATCGGAACGCGAGAAGAGGGTGGAATCGCCGATCATGCAGTTGTACAGCAGAATCTCGTAGCCGGTGCCGCGCGATGCCTCGAACGATTCCCGATAGTCGAAGCGCATGTTGACCTTTTGCAGGAATACCGAGGGGCCGGGAGTCTTGGCGTGAAAGCGAAACTCGATGCCCTGGTCCGGCTGTATGTGGAAGAGGAGCTTGTTCGATTCCAGATGCCCCACCGCCGGGTCGCGGAAGAGTACCTCCGGCGCACGCTTAAATTGAACGAGAATCTCGGTACCTCGCTTCCAGAGCGCCTTACCGGAGCGCAAATAGATGGGAATGCCCTCCCAGCGCCAATTGTCGATGAACAGACGCAGCGCGGCGAACGTCTCGGTGTTGGAGTTCGGATTGACGTTCGGCTCTCGCCGGTAGGCGGCCGCTTGTTTGCCGTCGCACTTTTTGCCCGATCCGTATTGGCCGCGCACCGCGTTGTGCCATACCTCGTCGTCGGATTTCATAATCCGCACCGACTCCAACAGCTTGGCTTTCTCGTTGCGAACCGCCTCGGGTTGAAACGACGACGGCGGTTCCATGCACAGATAGGCCAACATCTGAAACATATGATTTTGAATCATGTCGCGGAGGACGCCGGAGTTGTCGTAGTAGCCGCCGCGCCCCTCAACGCCGACCGTTTCGGAGACGGTGAATTGAATGTGATCGACGAAGTTCTTATTCCACAACGGTTCGAAAATGCCGTTGGCGAAGCGGAACGTCAGCAAGTTCTGCACCGTCTCCTTGCCCAGATAGTGATCGATGCGATAAATCTGATCCTCGGTCCAGTGTTCCTGTAATAGCTTTCGATTCAACTCCTCCGCCGAGTCGAGATCGTGGCCGAACGGTTTCTCGATGATGAGGCGCGTCCAACCCTCGGGGCGTTTGCGCAACCCCGCACGTTCGATGTGGGCGGCGATCGAACCGAAGACGGAGGGAGGCGTGGCCAGATAGTAAAGGAAGTTACCCGCCGTCCGCTGCTCGGCGTCAATCTTCTTTAGCCGCTCGCCGAGCCGTCGATAGACCCCTTCATCGTCAAAATCGGCGGGAAGATAATACATCCGCGCGGCGATGCGCTCCCAAATCGAGGCATCGATCGGTTGTCGGGTGGCGAATTTCTGGATGTCGCCGGTGAGACGTTCGCGGAATTGTTCGTCGCTCAGTTCGTCGCGGGCTACGCCGATAATGGCGAACTGTTCCGGCAACAGCTTATCGGCACATAAGTTATAGAGCGCGGGCATCAAGAGACGTTTCGTCAAGTCGCCGGACGCGCCGAACAGCACGAGGATACACGGATCGGCGAGCCGTGCCTGCGCGCGCGGCTTCTCACCCGTAACTCTTTCGACCTGCATTTCCGACGCCATGGCGTTTCTCTCCTTCAATTCAGAGGCGATGCGAGGACTCCGCGCAAAAGGTCCGAGCGGTTGCACTAGATTTTAAGAAGTCTGCCCACTTTCGACACGCGAATCACGCGCCCGTCGGTAGTTAGCCGAAGTCCGAAGCGGAGCGCGGACTATTCGCGCCATCCTTTCGGGGTGCGGTCAACCTCGTGGCAGCGATTCTGGGGGAAGGCGGAGGGAGACGTATTTCCTATTTTAACTCCTGGAATCGTGAACCTTCCAAGGAGATGGCGATGCGTACCTTGTCGATCGTTCTGTGCGCGATGGTGACGAGCGGGGTGAGCGCGGCAGAGTTGCCGAAGCCCTCCGGCGAGTCTATCGTCGTTCCCGATGCCAAACTCGAGTTGTTGTTCACTCGCAGCGCGGACATCCACGGCGGCTTGACCGAGGGACCGGCAGCCGCCCCGGACGGCAGCATCTACTTCTCGGATATTCCAGTCGGCGAAGACAAGGGCATGATTTTACGCTTCGATCCCAAGACGAAGCGAACGACGGTTTTCACCGACGATAGCCACAAGTCCAACGGATTGAAGTTCGACGCCAAGGGACGCCTCATCGCTTGCGAGGGTTCCGACGAAGGCGGACGCTGCGTCTCTCGATGGGACGTGAAGACGCGACGACGAACCGTTCTCGCCGATCGCTTCGAGGGGAAACGCTTCAACGCGCCCAACGATCTGACACTGGATCGACTCGGAGGCATCTACTTCACCGACCCGCGTTATCTTGGCAATGAGCCGCGCGAACTGAAGCATCGCGCGGTATATCGTCTCAATGCCGACGGAAAAGTCGAGGAGATCACGCACGCTCTGGAGAAACCCAACGGGATCGCCCTTAGCCCCGACGGCAGGACGCTGTACGTCGCCGACAATAATAACGGCACCGACCGCATCGACCCCTCGGCCCCCGCTCCCAAGCCCGGCGCAATGAAGGTGGTCGCCTTCCAACTCGACGCCAAAGGGCGCGCGATGGGACCGAGTAAAACTCTCATCGACTTCGGCGCGGAATCGGGGTGCGACGGCATGACGGTCGATGTCGCGGGCCATCTCTATTTGTCGGTGCGCAGCCTCAAGCGTCCCGGCATTCTCGTACTCAATCCGGAGGGCAAAGAAGTCGGCTTCATCCCCACGGGCCGAGCGCAGCCGGGAGCCAAGGAGCCTCGAGGCATCCCCAGCAACTGCTGCTTCGGCATCGGCCACGACAAGAAGACGTTGTACATTACCGTGGACGTGAGTTTGTATCGCATTTCTCTCAAGGTCGAGGGGCATCCTCTTCCATTTGAGAAATAGCGAGATGGGTTTCATTCCCATCGCAACAGCCAAGCGGACAGAGCCAAACTAACGATGCCCACGAGGGAAAGTACGCCGCAAGCGTGCAAGACGATGGCGAGGTTCGGCTCATAGCTTTCGGAACCGCCGAGCAGCTCGCGATAGGCGTCGAGCGCCCAGCCTTGCGGAGTCAGTCGGGTGAAGAACCGCGTCGATTCCGGCATCAGCTCACGCGGCAAGACGCAGCCGCCGACTACCGCTAATACCAGGACCAAGAATCCGCCGAGGATTGCCACCTGCAGTTCGCCACGCGCCACCGAGGCGATCAGCAGCGCCAACCCCATCGCCGCCAACGAAGTGGCCAGTATCACGGGCAGTAAGCGCGCGATCTGTTCGATCGACGACCAGTGTGCCGGACCCCAATGAATGTCGAACAAACCGCGACAGGCGGCCAAGAGAAAGACCGTTTGTCCGACCGACAGCGCGAAACAGGGAACCATTTTACCCATGAGAATATGTCCTCGCGTTAATGGCGTCGTCCGTAAGCGGCGGAGTGTGCCTTGCCTTCGTTCGGCTACGAATACCCAGCCGACGATCGGCGCGAGGAAGAATACAAACATCACCACGAACATCGGCACCAGTTGTTTGTAATGTTCGCCGCCGCGACGCAGCAACCCCGTGCCTTCGCGGTTCTCATAGACGCTGACTTCCGCTCCGTCGCGGGAATCTTCCAAAGACTTGGTCAGCGACGCCCAGGTTTTGCCGCGCAGGTTGTATTTGCTGAACTGCTCGGCCAGCGCCGCCTGCACCCCATCGCCGACCTTCGCTTTGTACATATCCGCCGTCTCGCGCTTGCCGCCCGATGCCATTTTGAGCAGTTCGCCGAGTGGTATACTCTTTTTACCGAGCATGAGCAACTGAAACTTTTCCGGCACCGGCAGGTTGACTTTGTCGCCCAGCAGTTGAATGAACTCCGGATCGCTCAGACGTTCAAAGGCTCGGCCGATCATCCACGGCAAGACCACGCGCAGCAGCGACACTTGCACCACTTGTTCGATGACGGCCGAGGTCGCCGGTTGTTTCTCGTCCCGCAACAACTCGACGTCTACTTTTTCGAGATACACGCCATCGCGGTGAAACGGATTGAGTCCCCCAGCGAGGAACGAACAGCGATTGAGACGCTCGGTAAAATTGCGTCGAAAGATGAGAATGGCGGCCTGCTTGTGTTCGCGGATGAGACGGTCGGCCTCGCGGAGACGCGCTTCCTCATCGCCATTGGAAATCGTGTGAATGCGGATGTTCGCCGTCTCCGCCAAGTCGCGCTGCACGACCTTCGACCACGGCTCGCCCTCGTTCAGCCCCGAACCGCGATCGAGATCGACCAACAAGATGAGCAAGCGATTGTCCGGCTTCTGTCCGAAACTGTCGCCGACGAAGAGGCCGAAAACGAAGACGAACAACAACGGCAACACGAACAGGAGAATCAGCGCCACCGGATCGCGCAGCAACAGGCGCAGTTCTTTTTTGACCAACGTCCAAACGATGCCCATGACACACTCCGAGTTAATCGCGCAACTTCCGCCCCGTCAAATGCAAAAACACGCGCTCCAGGTTGGTCTCTTCGATATCGAGACTCACCAATTCCGTCTCCGTTTGCCGAAGGAGCCGCATCAACTCAACCACGGTTGCCTTCGCCTCGCCACACTCTAATTCCAACGGTCGGCCCTCGACTTCGCGGAACGAGGCGTTGGGAAGTTGTTTGAGACGTTCGCGCAGGGCTGGGGTCCGTTCGGCAACCTCGAAACGGATCGTTCCCGGCAACAGTTGCAACAGACGCGGTAACGTGTCGCAGGCCGCCAATCGACCGCAATCCATGATGCCGATGCGACTGCACAGCGCTTGCACTTCCTCCATGTAATGGCTGGTGTAAACCAAGGTCATGCCCTCACCGTTGAGTCGGCGGACTTCCTCGAAAATGTGGTTGCGCGACTGGGGATCGACGCCCACCGTCGGCTCGTCGAGCAACAACAGACGTGGACCGTGGATCAGGGCAATGCCGAGATTGAGACGGCGCTTCATGCCGCCGGAGAAGGTGCGCACGCGCTGGTCGGCCTTATCGTCCAAACCGATAGCCTTCAAAATGGCCCCGACGCGCCGGCGCAGATCCGCGCCGCGAATATCGTATAACTCGCCGAAAAAGTGTAGATTTTCTCGCGCCGTGAGTTCACCGTACAGGGCAAGGTCCTGCGGTACGACACCGATAAGTCGGCGTGCATCGGAGTCGTTGGAGGTCAGGCACCGCCCGAGGAGACGCACTTCTCCGCTCGTCGCTTCCAAGAGACACGATACGATCGAGAGCAATGTCGTCTTGCCTGCGCCGTTGGGTCCGAGCAGGCCGAAGATCTCTCCGTCGTGAACTTCAAAGCTAACGCGGTCGAGAGCCGTGTTGGGACCGTAGCTTTTACAGACTTCGCAAACTTCCAGAATCGCGGCCGCCATGAATCATCCTTCCGAGAGCCTCCTCCATCCACGCCTCGAGCCTGTCCCAAAAGCCCCTTTCCCTCTGCACTCAGGGGGAGAGGAGTTGGGGTGAGGGGTGACTTTTCCGAGACTTTTGCCCCTCACTCCTACCTTTCTGCCCCGAGTACAGGGAGAGAGGAGCGTATCAGACAGCCCCCCACGCGACAACATCATAGCAGAATGTTCGGCAGGCTACACCGGTCCCTCGGAGGAGCGCGCCGATCCTCGCGTTGACGACCAAAGGCGTTGCAACCGCTCGTAGTCGTCTGGCGTATCCAAATCCCACAGGATCGACTCGCTCTCAATCGGCACTTCCCTCACTTGGGCCGCCTGTTTGCGAACGTACGCATTCAACCCCTCGGAGCTGGGATGCTCGCGGATGCCGGCGATGTGTTGCCAGGTCAGCGCCAGCGGATGGCCGCGCCGCCCCTGAAATGTGGGGACGAAGATGGATCGCTTGGGACTCGTTTGCCGCGCTCGCTCTAATTCCCCTATTACAGATGGCAAAACAATGGGATGATCGGCGGGGATCAGCAGCCAGGCATCCTCATCGCGGGGAGAAAAGCGATCCTCCAGCCAACGTAAGCCGCGCTCCACGGTCGCTCGCATATCGGGAGTCTCGTCTTCGAGCCGATGGACGTGCGCTCCCGCGCCGCGGGCCAACGGCACCAAGTCGCTCCCATGTGGTCCCACGACAACGAGGAGATGTTCGACTTCGGCTTGTCGAAGGGCATCGAGTAGGCATTCGAGGACGGTACGTTCGCCGAGCGGCAAGACGAGTTTGGGCCGCCCCATGCGTTCGCTTTTTCCGGCGGCGGGCAAGACGGCAAACCTCATGGATGGATCGTTTCCTCCTGCTCGGCTCGCTCTACTCCGGACGCCGACCGTCGCGGGGCGAGCGGCGCTGCGCGCGGTTGAGGCGCTCGTTCGGGACCGAGATTTCGACAGGCGATTAACTCGGCGACGATGCTGACCGCGATCTCCGGAACCGTCTGCGAACCGATGTCCAAACCCAACGGTGCGTGGACGCGCGCCAAGGATTCACTTGGTACTCCCTTGGCGAGCAGATCCTCGAAAATCAGTTTGATCTTACGCTTGCTACCGATCATGCCGAGGTAGCCCGCCGATGTCGCGGCCAGGCGATACAAGGCTTCCTCGTCGTGATTGTGGCCGCGCGTCACGATCAAACAATAGGTCGAGGGCGTAATCGTCGGTGTCATCTCGCGCAGAGTCGAGCCAATGTCGCCGACAAGCAGTCGTTCGGCGGCTGGAAAGCGTTCGCGGCTGGCGAACGACGCGCGATCGTCGACGACTATGACGTCAAAATCGACTTCGGATGCCATTCGCGCCACCGCTTGTCCAACGTGTCCCGCGCCGACAATCAGCAGCGTGATCCGTGGGAGAATCGGCAGATAAGCGATGTCGTGAAGGCAAAAAGGCGCGGGGCGGTCGGTCAACCGGATCAGCGCGTTTGAAACCTCCGGCGGCCGCAACGTCTCGGTGGTCCGCGCGATCGGGGTTCCCGTCTCGTCGAAGAGAAAACGATCTCCGATTTGCAGTCCAAACACCGAAGCCAGCGCGACGGTCTGCGTACAACCGCGTCCTGCTTCGATCAGCCGGCGCAAACAACGATAGTAGTCGGCGGCGCGCCCGAAGGTAAGCGGATCGGCGAGAATCGTCATGCGTCCGCCGCAAATAAGCCCGTCGTCCCATCCGTAATTATCGTCGAGACAGAAGGTCATCAGTTCGGGCCGGCTTCCCCCGTCCGCCAAGACGCGTAAGGCGCGTTGGCGCACCTCGGCTTCCACGCAGCCGCCGCCGAGCGTGCCACATTGCCGACCGTCGGCGAAGACCAGCATGGCCGCGCCGGCTTTCTGGGGAGTCGATCCGCGGGTCGCCGCCACCAGGCAACAAACGCAAGGCCGCTGCCCATCCAGCGCCGCCTCCAAATCCGCAAGCAGAGTACGCATGGGTTCGCTCATCCGATGGATGTCCCGCGTCGTTCCTCTCGGCGGGTACGGTTATCTAAGGTGCGAGGGTTTATTCTATTCGATTCCGATGCACTCGATAAGAGCCTGTCTCAAACGCTGCCCTCTCTCCTGTACTCAGGGGAGACGGGTAGGGGTGAGGGGCAAGAATTCTCGGAAAAGTCACACCCTCACCTCAACCCCTCTCCCCCTGAGTACAGAGGATGAGGGCTTTAGGTCAAACACGAAGTCGGCAACTCCCTCAATCGCGAACGAATTGTTCCGCAGAGGTCGATTCCTTCTCGGCACGGCGATCGGGCATCCATAAACCTTGCCGTCTGTAGTGGACGCGCAGAGGAGGTTCGGTGAGACTTTCAATCTTCTGGTCGGGTCGAGTCCTCTCTCCGCCTCCCATTTGGTTTACAATAGAGCGAAGGCTTTGTTGGGCACAAAAGGCGAGGATGCTGGTGTGAAGAGATCCTTGCGAATGCGATTCGCTCCGCTATGCGCGCTGCTTCTCGCAGCCGGATGCGCCAGCACTCGCCAACCCGTTCTCACCTCAGGAAGCCTCCTTCTTCACGCCGACCTCGTGTTCGTTGCCGACGGTTCCGGCGACTATCGCACCACTTCCCTCGCTCTGGGCGAGGCCGTAACTTCCACCGGCGCGCTCCTGCGCGTGGAGACGGTCGTATGGTCGCACGGCTACGGGAAAATGTTTGAAGATCACGTCGATCACTGCAATCACATTCGGGAAGGCCGACGCCTTGCTTCGCTCGTGATGGCCGTCAAGCAAGAGTGCCCGAATCGGGCCGTGTATCTCGTGGGCCACAGTAGCGGAGCGGCTGTCATTCTCGCCGCCGCCGAGGCCGTCCCTCCCGAGACGGTCGAACGCATTGTACTGCTCGCGCCGGCAGTATCGAGCGAATACGATCTGCGGCCTGCCCTGCACAGCTGCCGTCAAACGATCGAAGTGTTCGCCAGCCGCCGCGATGTTGGCGCGTTGGCTATCGCCATCGGATTCGTTGGCACCGCCGATCGCCGCCGCACTTCCGCCGCCGGACGCATCGGCTTCACCCCCGTACTCGCCTGTCCCGGCGACGAACAACTCTATACCAAGCTGCGCATCCATCCGTGGAGTCGGGCCGTCGCCTGGACCGGCAATCGCGGAAGCCACTACGGCACGCTTGGGCAGACATTCATGCGAGCCTACGTCTTGCCATTGCTCCTCCGACCGCGCCGATCGGACATCGGGTGCCTTCCAAGGCGGATTGCCAGTCAAGGTCCGTGAGAAAACGACGGATTCCCACTGGCCCGCTCCTCGCTTCGGTCGGACGGAAACAAGTCGCTATAATGATCGTGAAGAGTTTCACGAACCTTGTGGTACGAGAAATGGCAAGCATGGCATCTGCATCGAAGCGCTCCGAGTCTGAAAAGTTGATGGAGAGCCAGGGGGCCAAGGCGGACGCCGCTTTCTCCGTAACTCCGTATCTCCCGGTCTCGCTCTCGATTTCTCCGTGGGAACTTGCTGCCGAAACCATCGCCGTTAAGATTCGTTGGTTTGGACTGCTGGTCGGCTATGTGCTTGTCAATCTCAACGGCTCCGATCCGCATCGACAAGTCGTCCTGAACGCCCTGCTGACGTTTGGTCTCGCCTACACGCTGTTGGATACCTATTTCAGCCTGCGAGGCCGCGTCTTCCTCGGCCGTTCGCCTTTAGCGGTCTCGTCGATGGAGGCACTGTTCATCGGCCTCTTGTGCTATTTCGACTTCGGATTGAACAGCCCTTTTCGTTACTACTATTTCCTGTCGCTGATTTGCTGCGCCATTCGCCACGCCTCGCATGTGACTTACGCCACTTGCGCTCTGCATTGTCTCAGTTATGGCTTGCTGTACCTCGCGCTGCCGCCGGAGGGTAAAAGGCCGGTGTCGTTCGTGCTTACGCTGGTGATGCTCGGCTGGGTGACGTGGGCCGGCAACGCCATGGCGCTGTTGCTGAAGCGCGTCGGCGATTATCTGGGTCAGCTCAACCGCGTCTTGCAAGAGAACAAGACGGAGTTGGAAGCACGCATCGCCGAGCGGACGCGCGAACTTCAGGAAGCGCAGGCTCACGTTTTGCATCAAGAGAAAATGGCCGCCTTTGGATTGCTCGCCGCTGGCATCGCCCACGAAGTCGGCAATCCGCTTACCTCCATCAGCTCGATGGTACAGATTCTTCAGCGCCGCGACACCGATCCGTACACACTCGACAAACTCAAGCTGGTTAGCGGCCAACTCCAACGCATTCGCGGAACGCTACGCGAACTCATCGAGTTTAGCCGTCCGGCAAGCAGCGAGCGAACGCGCGTCTCGCTCGGCGAGATTCTCGATGAAGCGCTCAACATCGCCAAGTATTACAAACGCATGAGGGGCCGCATTCCATCGCCGGACATTCCGCCCGATCTGCCGCCGCTGTTCGCCGTCCGCGATCAGCTCGTACAGGTGTTTCTCAATCTCGTCCTCAACGCGCTTGACGCCACCGACCGCGAGGGCCGCATCGAGCTTTCGGTGAGCCGTCGCGACGATCGCGTCGAAGTCGGGGTGCGCGATAGCGGCAGCGGCATCGCGCCCGAACATGCCGCCCGGTTGTTTCAACCGTATTTCACCACCAAGAAGCACGGCACGGGGTTGGGCCTGTTCGTAACGCGCCAGCTCGTCGTCGAACACGACGGCGGAGTGTCGTTTGAATCGTGCGTTGGCGAAGGGACCACCTTTCGCGTCGTTCTGCCTTTGGCCGTCGACTATCGCCCCGTGCCTCTCCTCCTTCGGCCCGAATTGGTCGCCAACGGAGACAAGATTTCATGGTAGAGGTACGTTCTCGCAGTGGTCGAGGCAGGGCCGGCGGAGCTTTCCAGCCCGTCGCGGAGCGGCGAGCCGATCCCTCCGCGCGGACGGATGCCTCGATCCTCGTCGTGGACGACGAGTTGCTGATCCGCGAAACGCTGGTCGAATACCTCAGCCAGGAGGGTTTCAGCGTCTCGTCGTTCGCCTCCGGAGAAGACGCGCTGGAACAAGCCGCCGAACAGCGCTTCGACATCGTTTTATGTGATGTCCACTTACCGGGTCTGGATGGTCTCGAATTGTTGGACCGGCTGCAACGCATCAGTCCGGAAACGTTTGTCCTGCTCATCACCGCCTACGCCACAGTCGAGAACGCCGTGGAGGCATTCCAGCGCGGTGCCCACGATTATCTAATGAAGCCGATCCTGCTCGAGGAAGTGCTGAGCAAGATCCAGCGTTTGTTGGCCCATCGCGCCTTGTATCTCGAAAATCAATGGCTGCGACGCGAGCTAAATCTCGAACATCCCCTCGAAAGCGGGCGCATCGTCGGCAGCAGCGCGGCCATGGCGCAGGTGTTCGAGATGGTGCGCAAGGTCGCGCCCACGCCTTCGACGGTGCTGATCCTGGGCGAGAGCGGTACCGGCAAGGAGCTTGTCGCCCGTGCCATTCACGCTGGCTATCGGCCCTCGACCACCGGAGATCGGTCGGAAGAGGAATCCTTGTCGCCGAAAGCCGAAAGTCGAAAGCCCAAAGTCGAAGGTCGAAAGCCGATCGCCGAAAGCCGATTCGTCGCTCTCAACTGCGCCGCTATTCCTCATGATTTACTGGAAAATCAACTATTCGGACATCGCAAGGGCGCTTTTACCGGAGCCGACCGCGATCAACCCGGCGTCTTCGTCCACGCCGGTGCGGGCACGGTGTTTCTCGATGAAATCGGTGAGATGCCGTTGGCAACACAAGCAAAACTGTTGCGCGCCATCGAGCAGAAAGAGATCATGCCCGTCGGCGCGCACGAGCCGATCCGCGTCGAGGCGCGCGTGCTGGCGGCCACAAACAAGGATTTACTCAAGGAAGTCGAAGCCGGTCGTTTTCGCGAGGATTTGTACTATCGGCTCAACGTGGTGTGCATCACGATCCCTCCTCTGCGCGAACGGCGCGAGGATATCCCCGATCTGGTACAGTTTTTACTTGCGCGCCACGCTCGAACGCTCGGCAAGCGAATCGGCGGCGTGACCCACGAGGCCATGCAGTTGTTGATGGCGTGCCGATGGCGCGGCAATGTCCGCGAGTTGGACAATGCCCTCCAGCGAGCCGTCATCTTGGGCGAAGGACCGCTCGTGACGCCCGCCGATTTGCCTCCGGATCTCGCGCCGGTGGAAGGCGATCCGGCCTTGGTCGATGTTCTCGACTTGGCCGTCGAACGCTTCAAAAAACAGCACATCGAACGCATTTTGCGGCAGACGCCAGATAAAAAAGAGGCGGCTCAACGTCTGGGAATCGGGCTTAGCTCCCTCTATCGCCACATCGCCGACTTGGCGATTCAGACGCAAGAGTGATAGTGAGGTAGCGTTGAGCCGCGAGCCGTGTCCTATCGGATTCACCAAACGACCCACGAAGAGAATCGTTCCCGTTTTCACATCGCGGATCAAGAAGATGAACGGGCGATACGCCTTGAAAGTGGGGTAAACGGAACAGTTCTCGGCGCGGCCCTACCGCCATCGTAAGGGCGGTGGCGACCGCAGCCTCGGCACTTTTGTCGTTGACTTCGACAAATGCATTCGTCCGGCA